>JAKAVK010000028.1 GCA_021817325.1 Microcaldota archaeon
CTGGAAGATTCATTCGATGAATTTCTGAGCACCAATATAATTGACAAGACCGAATCCGGAGGACGTCGGTTTCTTTGACAAGAGAACAGAAGGAGTACATGAGCCGGCGGAGATACGGAACATAAAGGTATGCTACCTATGCCGGATTTTCTACCGTATGGCATCTCCGCACTTACACCAGCCAAAGGATATAGGACGATTGTGTATCGAAGCTGGAGATGATGGAATTGCTTTCGGAAACAGGCCGGTTAGTTAACAAATTTATCGATGCAGAAGACTATCATAAAAGCGGCTTATATATCGCCATTATTAGGAAGGTAAAAGCATGATGCCTTACAATCCTCAGTTATGTCGGATAGCTAAGACTAGTAGCAAGGTACGTGCGATGCTCTATAAATGTTACAAGTTAATAGAACCCTCTTCAGGTAATAGTTGTACTCTGATTAGTTATTATGTCTTTCATAAAATCTTTAGTATAAGCAAGACGTTTCTTGAGCATAGAGGTTCCTGTTCTTGTGTAAAGTCTGCCCCCAAGTTTTTCATTCTGCTCATCAATGGTTCTTAGATAAATCTTTGCACTTTCCATTATAGGCATATTTTTATGCGCCATTGCTGTGAACCATCTTGCAATTCCTATAGGACCTACTGAATCAACTTTATCTGCATCAAATAAGATCTTTGCCTCTATACTCAATGGCTTTGCCTTTATTCTCGAATGTGTAGAGTGCGACTTTATACCACCAAGTATCCTATCTATATCTCGTTTTGAGAAGCTAGGCAACTCTTCAAGAAGCTTTCTTGCGGCTAAAAGCGTGTCTTCAACACTTCTATCCTCTCTATAATCTTCATATCTTACCAAATCATGCAAGAGTGCCATAGCCTCAATTAGTTTCTTATCTCCCCCTTCCTTAGCGGAAATCGTCAGCGCATAGTATCTCACTCTAAGCAGATGATCTAATCCATGTGCACTATTTCTGTCTTTCACAAAATTTCTGACTTTGTAAAGCAGTCTTCTATTCATCCACATCACTCATTGGCAACCAGGCATTACCTACTGTTGTACCTAATAAGAGCGGTTCTGTACTACTACGCTTAATTCTGCTGCCTTGCATTTTGATTTGCTCAACGTCCTCTTTTGTATATATAAATGAGCCTCCTTTACTCTTAAGTCGTTTAGAATAATCTGATATTATTTTCTTATACGGGACCATATCGAAACATTGAAATGGAGCTGGAAAGAGATAGATATCTGCATACTCCCCTACCAAAATAGGTATACATGCCGATAAGCGGGGCCGCCACGAGCGTATAAGCAAATCAACATCTGGCACATTAAAACCATAGTAATTATCTATCAGTGATTTAATATCTGCACTTAAACTCTGTGATCTTATCAGTTTTAGATACTCTTGGCGGGAGTCATATGCAACCATGACAATTAAATAATAATCGGTAAACGCCCGAGTATCGTATTCAAGTCTTTTAATTGCATCATTTAATCCTTTCTGGTCGTCTGCCACCGAACAAAACAACTCAAGGTCCCCAACGAATCGTACGCGTATCCTATTCTTCACGAAGTAATCCATCCACTTCTCACAGAAAAAAGGAATAATCAATCGTGTAAGAACCTTCATCGAAGCTTCTCTTCCACGATTAGAGCGCGTACTCAACGCAACAGATAGGAAGGGTATATGCAACTCATCGAAAGTCATTGACATAAGGTTCTTAAGTGCCTCTGCCCCGCTCTCATATGCATATCTATCTATATCTTCATAACGAATCCCATTAATCATCGCGAAAGTTCTGCTACCGTCTAATAAGTAACAAACATGTCTTACGGATTCATTGTAATTTGGTTTTTGCATACGTAATCCCCAATTGTCCCTCTAAGTTTTTTATCTCTTCTAAAAACCCCTTAGCACGAGAAATATCATTATCTGCGAAACCCTCTAAATATTTTATTATATTATCATCTGTAGCAGCTACATATTGGCAGCTCCCGCAATCTTTCTGAACCCTACAAGTAATCTCAAAGCAATTAATTGTATCTTTAGTAAATACCTGTAACGCGCCTGCGAACAAGCCGCATACCATATAGTCTACAGGGTCTTCTTGGGCCCCATACTTATTCTTGATCTCATCTGCAAATGCACTGTTCTTTGACCGCATCATAAGAAATGTCAAATCTTTGGTAGCATCTGTCTTTATGAATTCAAAGCTACCCCAACCAATAGTGTATAACATATTAGCATTCAGAATAGCCATTTCATTTATATCTTTACCGAACTTTGCAGTGTGGGTACGTGTGAAGTCATACCCCGACTGTTTAAATGCCAAGTACAAGGACAATGGATAAGTTCTATCACCTAGCATTTTATTTATCCTAAAAGTTTCGATCAATGGAAAAAGATTTACAAAGAGCATTCTTTCTTTATCGAGTCTAATTTCCCCATTTTTAAAAGACAAATACCTAACAGCTAGAAGGTTTTTAATCCAATCAAAGATCAAATCACCCTAAGAACCCTTCGATTGGTTTTAGAACAATGCCCCTACTATTTATTTCAAATGGGATTTGATCTAATCGGTGATTGGTCTCTCTCATTTTCTTAATCTGCATTATCCTCGGATTTCCTGTAGAGGTTTCTAAAATGTCTAAGAATAATAGGCCATCGCATACGTATTCACTAACTCCGTCTACAGTAAGTTGCGTATCTCCATTATTAGCATCCGTAATAACCAAATTTGTCGTACCTAGTTTTGCTAATTCATTTATCAATAGGTAAGTTATCCTTTTTTCAGAGTCTCCCGCATAGAAGAACCTCCCTTTGCTGTCCATTCCCATCTCCGGCATTACGTCATACTTGGACTTTTTGTCTTTTAGCAGAGACGTCGATTTCTTGACAAGAGGGCTCACATCGCCATCCTTGCCCAACGGGATTGCGAACTGGTCCATGTTTATGGCAAATGCCGCAAGGCTGTCGAACACAAGGCGCTTTGCCTTTATGTCAGCTACCTCTTCCTCTATCATCTCGAATAGGTTTATTTTTGATTTGTCGAGAGGAACTTCCAATACTGACAGCTTGCCATCCGTTTCCAGTTTGTTTATGTCCCATCCGAACTGGTCCCCTTGGAACTTTGCTGCTCCATACGATGTCTCAAGCGAAACATATACTCCATTCTGCCCTTCCATAGCGCCTTCGTAAAGATACTGCAAACCAAAAATTGTCTTTCCTGTTCCAGGAGCCCCTGCAACTAGAACGTTGAACCCTTCAGGAATGCCCCCTTGGATTAGTTCATCGAAACCTGCTATCCCTGTCTTTATCCTTTCCATCCAATCGCCAATTTTAATAGCAACACAATTCTTTAAATACCAGTACCATACCCACAGCAAGATGCTTTTTAAAAGCGCAGATAGCTTTAAATAGGTGATGAGGCACTCAAGATACTGTACCAGTTAAGTAAGGCTTTGAGGTTGGGTGGAAAGAATGGGAATTCGAAGTTACGTCCTGCATACGGTAGTGCAGGCATTGCAAAGGCCGGGACCGGCTTTCCGGAAACATCCAACCCCATGGCGCTGAGGTGCTTTAGGGGGTTTGGGGATTATGGCGAAGATAACTGTGGACTTGGGAGCTCCTATAAAGAGGCTGTCCACCGGCATTGCCGGGCTTGATGACATGCTCTATGGAGGTATACCTGAAGGCTCGCAGAACATGATAATAGGGGATTCGGGATCGGGGAAGACTCTGCTCTCGTTTCAGATAGCTTACAACGCTGCTAGAAGCGGAATACCAGCCACAATCCTCACAATAGATCAGACAGCCAACGACCTGCTCAGGAATGCTCTAAGTGCATTCCCGGGTTTCACAGATGCAAAGGAGTTGATGGACAAGGGCCTTCTGAACATCGTTGAGATGGAGCTGCTTGAGGAATTCAAGAGCAGGGAGAGCATAACGTACTTTATATCAGAGATAGTCAAGGGAGTGAGGATGAATGACTCCAAGCTGCTTGTCTTCGACTCGTTAAGCGTATTGCGGGCCCTTTCTGCCGATGACCGCTCCTTCACAAGGATGGTAAACTATATGGTGGAGAGCTTCCACAACATAGACCTGACAAGCATCATAACCATGGAGGTGCCTCCGACTTCAGGGGACAGCGCCAAGATTCCCGGCCTCTACGAGGAATCGATGTTCGACGGAGTGATAAGGCTGAGCAACATGAAGAGGGCCGGCGCGACTGAACACCTAACATCTGTGATAAAGCTAAGGTTCTCCAAGTACAAGAGCAGCACCACCCCGCTTGAGATAACGCCAAACGGGGTCATTGTCAGGAACAGGCAGGCCTCTCTGTGAAGCCATGTGTAGGCAGGCCAGAAGAATGCGGCAAAAACAGGTGCAAATCAATAAATATGGCAGACCGCACATATACGACCTGAAAGTCCATGTCAGCCAAACATGCAGCCCGCAGCGGCAAGCAGCACGAGCCTCAAGCACAGGCGCCTCCTATACAGGGCATAGTGTCCTTTATCGGGGCTTCGCTTAGGGCCAGCGAGGTTGATGTGGACCTGCCGCGGCGGATACTGGAGGAGAGGCGCCTGGACAGCGGGGAGAAAAGGCCTCTTGGACCGGAGGAGACTCTCCAGGTGCTCGCCGAGCTTCACAGTGACATTATATGGGGGGACATACGCAATGTAATAAACGGGAGGAGATCCACGCTCACTACACAGGCAGCAGCCAAGACAGCGTCCTATCTGCTGGCACATAGGTATCACACCAAAATCGCTCCGCAAGAGGTTGCAAAGGCATGGGAGGCGATGTTCGTGCCACTGCCATCATTAAAAGAGGTGCTCAGGGAGAGGGGCGATGATCCGGCCAAGCTCAATTGGCTAGTCGACCACTACGCCTCCCGCTTGGGTGAGCCGAAGGGCACGGTGAAGATGAAGGTCAGGTATTACACTACCAACTTCAGCTTCAGGCTTGGCGAGCTCGATGACAGGCTGATGCAGCCGCAGCTGTTTGTGACAATCATACCGCGCCTAGAGCACTTCTACTCAATGGCCGTTACCGCGGCCTACGACGGCACAGCACCGCCAGTAGCGGATACTGCGGCAGGGCAGGTCAGGGAGCATGCTGCCCAGCTGCTCAAAGGCGATAACAAGACCTTCCTGTACCTGGCGCACCGGTTGCTTGGCCTCAAGCTGCCCAACAAGAACAATTTCTCAGGCACCGCAGCCACAGAGGCCAGGCTTCTGCTTAGAAAATACGGGGACCGCGGCGAGTAGCCATCATGTCAGCGTCCTTACCTGGTATCTTCCGCGTTTTTCCATCTCCGCAAGCCTTCCCATAACAGCCTTGCCTTCGCGGCTGTCACTTGCATATGCCCTGGCAAACGCGGGGTAGACGTCCTTTGACAGGGCCTTCTTCATGAGCAGCACGTCTATCGCCTTGTCCTCAAGCCTTCCGCTCGACTCGGCAAGCCCGAAATCTATGATGTAGAGCTCCTTTCCAAACTCCATTATGTTTGCAGGTGTAAAGTCTCCATGGACCACGTTGCCGTTGTGCAGCCTGGCAAGCGCCCTGCCGATCTGTGTTGCATGCCTGACAGTTATCCTGGCATCCTTCAGCAGCCTACCGTCCAGTCTTTCCATATAGATCGAGAATCTTCCCAGTGCAATCAGCCTTGGCACCCTGACTCCCAGCGAGAGCGCTCTCTGCATCAGCCTGGCCTCGCTCCTGGTCCTCTGCGCCCTTAGCCGCAAGTCAAGCTCCATCACCCTGTAAGCCTTGGGCTCCCTTGACTTGACCGCTATGCTCCTGCCAAACACGCTTGCAGTATACAGACGCGCCTCCGCCCCCTCGCCAAACAGCCTGCTAGCCAAACACAACAGCCTCTTCTATCCTATACCTTTGCAGTATGCCGCACCTCTCAATCGGCACATGGTAGTTGCCCCTGTGCATCCTCTCGGCAACGAATGCAATCATGCCCCCGTTGTCAGCGTTGAACTCGTTTGGCGCGAAGCCGAACGATGCTCCGTGCTCCTTTGCAACAAGCCCAAGCATTTCCCTTAGCCGCTGGCTCTGCGCGACCCCTCCGCACACGCAGAGTTCGCTGCTGTCTGTCAGCATAAGCGCCCGTTCGGTGGTCTCACAGAGCATCGAGAAGGAGATCTCGCGCAGGGAGAAGCAGAGGTCCTCCCTCCCAACGCTTCCGGAGAGCCTCAGCGCCTGTGTAAGCAGTCCTGTAAACGAGAAGTCCATTCCCTTCACCGTATAAGGCAGCTCCACATATCCTCCGTTCTGTGCCGCCTTCTCAACTGTAGATCCCCAGGCCGGGTCAAGTCCAATGCCACGTGCAAACGTATCGAACATGTTGCCTATCCCTATGTCCATCGTCTCTCCGAGCACCTTGTAATGCCTGTAGGGCCGCGCGTCGATCTTGAGTATCTGCGAATTGCCTCCGCTCACATACAGCACCACTGGATCATTCTGCCCTGCAAAGTGCCTTGCTATCTCAATGTGGCCTATGCCGTGGTTGACAGGAACGATGGGCACACGCAGCCTTGCGGCAAGCATCTTTGCGGTCAGCTCGCCTACCTGCAGGCATGGCCCCATGCCAGGGCCTTTAGTATACCCTATGCATTCGATCTCGCGCAGTGCGATGCTCGCCTCCTCCAGCGCCCTGTCAATCACCCCGGCAGCGTTATCAATATGGAATTCAGCCACCTTGTTTGGTATCATACCTCCCTTGCCGATGCGGTACATCTCCTTCTCATTGGAGAGAATATTGCCGTCCATGGCTATGCCTACGCCAAAGGTGTGTGCGCTGCTCTCTATTCCAAGTACTGCCATCTGCTCAACTGTTAATAATTAACATCTGAAGCTCTTTTAAAGATGCTGAAGCATCAGCCGCTGTATGAGAAGGAGACTGTGACCGACTCAGTGACTCCCTGCGTGCCGGAATAGAATGATGGGGCCTGCGCGCCGCCAGATGACGCCGAAGCGCCAAGTGCCGAGTATCCGACTGGATACGGGTAGAAGTTGTAGCTGTTGACAGTTACATTCCGCACTGCGATTGTAGCATTTGGTCCAAGCAGCGTGTGCGCCTGGGCTGTGGCATTTGCCATCGCCGCGGAGAGCGCCTGCGCCCTCAGCGCTGCCGCCTGCCTGTCAGACAGCACGGCGCTTGCATCGTTCACACGAACGCTGCCTATCCCAGAGAGCGCGCCTATCGCCGGGGAGACGTTGCTGACATTCGGCAGTGTCACCTTGAGTCCCTCCTGCGCAACATACGAGGTGCTGTTGTAAGGCCTTGCCAGCGAGTATGATGTCGTCTGTATATTGCTCAGGTTCTGGTCTATGTACTTGGACAGCGTGCTGTTGACCCTAGCAAGTGCGAAGGAGAGGTTTGCAGTAGCTACCTGCGAGGTGCTGCCTGAGCCGTTCACTTCAAGATAGAGTGCAGCCTGGGCAGGGTAGCCTGTTGCCGTTCCTGTGGCGGATATGGTCAGCACGCTCGTTCCTCCGTTTGTTTTAATTGCGAGCCCCCCGGGGAAGAGCACTTCAAGTACGATCACTGCACCCATTATCAGGAACGCAAGCACCGCCAGGGCAGATCCTAGCGGAAAGTCTGTCTTTATGGAATCACCAGCCCTCGATCAAGAAGATTATAACACGATAAATTTAAATTGCTACGCACTCTGCCGCCAGGCGCATATCAGGCGGCTTTTTGCGTGGCCGAAGCTGGCAGATTGGTATGATAAGTAAGATCAGCCATCAGCGCGCCGCGCCAACCTCAGGCTGCAGGCTCGGGTCCGTTGCCTTCGACTTCCTGGGTTTCTACGCGCTGCGCGTCGGTTAGGCTCCGCACGCGGTCATGAAACCTTCTTGCGACCTCCTTATAAATGTTAACAACCTCGCGGTTGTTGAGCATGCGCGTCTTGCCCATGCGCAGCGCATTGAATACGCTGCCATCCTCGACCTCCCTGCGTACGGCCTTGAACTCCTCAACCAGCATCTCGGAGACGCTTTTCTGCAGGCCCTCAAGCCCGCCGAACTGCACCCCAACAATATGCCTAAGCTCCATCTCTATATGGTCCATTGTTATTGGCCTTCCCCGATGGGCCTTTATCAGGACCTCTGCCATATTTTTGAAGTGCTCCTCCATTGTCCTTGGGCCGAACCTCCTGATATCGTGCACCATGGTCCCTTCCGGCCTAAATCGCCTCATCTGTACAATGTCGGCAGCCATTTCAACATACCCGTCCGTGCCGTTATCAACCGGCACCTCTGTAAGCCTCTACCCTGGTAATAACCTGCAAGTCACTTGGCTTTTCTTTCAGTAGATTCGGAATCACACCTCCACGTGCGGCTTCCACTACCATTATGTATCCTATCCTTTAAAAATGTATGCTACGAAAAGAAGGCAAAACGCCAATGTAATGCAACTCCTGCATCACCTGCAGTGTGCATCTGCAATCAGAACCTGAATCCCAGTATGTCAAGGATGCGTGCGCTTTCACCAGTCCTGCCCTCCCTAGCAAGGTCCATTGCAAGCCGCAGCGCAGCCGGCGTGTCCAGATCATCATCCATAATCTTCCTGAATTGCCCCAGGGACTGGCTCTGCCCACCGCCAGGCCCTCCACCTGCACCATCCAGCATCTTCTCCATCTCGCTTACCTGCGCCTGCGCATCATCCATTTCCTCGGGCACGTACTCCCACATCTGCCTATAGCTGTGGGAGAGGAGCAGCCAGCGTATGGCATTGGGCGAGTATTTCCTGAGCAGGTCCAGTACAAGCACAAGGTTGCCCAGCGACTTTGCCATCTTCTCGCCCATATATGCGACCATCGCCGTGTGCACAAAGTACCTGGAAAACGGCCTCTTACCTGTATAGCTCTCAGACTGCGCGATCTCGCTCTCATGGTGGGGGAAGATAAGGTCCCGTCCTCCTCCGTGCACGTCTATCTGCTCGCCTAGGTACTCTCTGGCCATTGCTGAGCACTCGATGTGCCAGCCAGGCCTACCCATTCCCCATGGCGCATCCCAGTTCGGATCGCCATCAGTCCCCTGCCAGAGCACAAAATCCAGCGGATTCTTCTTGTCGTGGTCATCCGGGTCGCCGCCCCTCTCCCTGAGCAGCAGCCTCATCTGCTTCTCGCTGAAATGGGACAGCGCGCCGTACTCCTTGAACTTTGTGACATCGAAGTATACGTTCCTTGCGCTCTTGTATGCGATTCCCTTGGCAAGGAGTGCGCCAATGATATCCTTCATCTGCCCAATTGAGCCGGTAGCCTTGACGTAATGCGTTGGAGCGATGACGTTCAGGCTCTCCATGTCGCTCAGAAACCTCTTTGTCCACATCTCCCCAAGCTCCTTCCAGTTGCGCTTCTCTGCATCCGCCCTTCGCAGTATGTCGTCGTCGACGTCGGTCACGTTCTGCGCGTATATGACATCATATCCAAGGAAGCGCAGATACCGCACGAGCACGTCGAATGAGGCGTATGTGAACGCGTGGCCAAGGTGCGTTGTATCATACGGCGTGATCCCGCAGACATAGAGCCTTGCCACTCCCTTCTCAACGGTTCTGAACTCCTCCTTCCTCAGGCTCATCGAGTTGTATATCTTCAGCATCTCTACCAGAAGCTCAGTTTTATGAATCCTTCGGCGTACCTGTAGCCCTTCTTCTTGCCTGTAATCTCCGCCATCTGCCTAACCCATCCGAAACTCTCTGGACCGACCTGGCTGCTGTGGCACTTGAGCACCTCTATCTTGGTGTCAAGAGTCTTGCTGATGTCGACTATCTCCTCTCCCTTGTCAAAGCTTATCAGGTAGAGCTCCTTTGTCTTGTGCGGCTCAAGACCCTCCTTCTCCAGCTCCCTGAATGTCAGCCTGTCGCGCGCAAGCGGATACACCGCGTCTACCGCAGCAAGGCCGGCCGCCCTGTGGTCGGTGTGGTTCACAAATCCTCTCGCGTTATACACTACCGTGGGATCCATGGTGACGACCCTGTCCGGCTTGATCTTTCTTATATAGCGTACTATCTCCTTCTTCAGCCTCAGGTCGGCTACAAGCTCGGTGTCATGGTGGCCCAGGAAGTATATCCCCTTGAGGCCAAGAACCTTCCCTGCTGCCATCTGCTCCGCCTTCCTGATCTTGACCAGCTTCTCCTCGGTCATCTTCGGGTCGTCAGAGCCCTTCCTTCCATCCGTGCATATTAGATAGTAGCACTCATGGCCTTCCCTCACCCATCTGGCGAATGAGCCCGATGCGCCGAAGTCTAGATCATCAGGATGGGCCCCTACTCCAAGTATGCGCATGCAATCGGTAACTATTACGCGCGTTAGATATTAAAAGCAGGCAGAATCATGCCAGCCTTCTTGCCATCCTTGTGCGCTGCCCGGCGCCGCGCAGCAGCATCTCCCCAATCTTGTGCCAGTTCTCAACAGGCCCGACGGTCGACCAGAGTTCGGCCTTGTGCGCGGTGTAGCCGAACGGCACCTTAAGCGCCGACTGCGCCTGAGCGCCGATGACCTCAAAATCCTTCGCGGGGAAATACGCATACAGCACGCTCATGGTAGGCCTGTACGACTGGATATTCTGCTTGCCGTATGCCTCGCTCGCCATCCTGTTTACCCTGTTAAGCTCCGGAGTGAGCCTGGCCATGAAGGCGAGCTCCCTGAAATATTCATCCTTCGATTCCACCCTCTCAAAGGTAACGCTGATCTGCGGGAGCCTGCCGTCAAGCTTGCGCGAGGCATCGAGGAAGAAATCCTTGTCGTGGACCGGCCCTGCTATCGTTGTATGCGGAGGGAATGTCGGCACGCCATACCTCTTTGAGAGTTCAATGTTAATGCCAGCCGCGATGCCTGCAATAGGCTCCGGCGGAGTTATGACAAGGGAGTAGCCCCTGCCGATCCTCCTCCTCTTCGACTCTATGCTCTCGATGACCTTCCCTGTATCCAGGAAGCTTGCAAATGCGAAATCAGGCGCCTCTGCCATAAGGCCCGCGCGGCTGAAGTGCCCGTTAGCAACTCCTATGACCATTACACCAGCATTCCTGCCCACCCTCATGTCGCTTGGCGTATCTGCGATGTAGACCACATCCCCCCTACTCATGTCCGACTGCGATGTTATGCCCGCCTCCTTTATCGCATGCTCTATCAGATCCGTCCTTCCTACAGAGAGCTCGCCTGTCGCGAACACGCTGAAGAACTCGCGCAGCCCTATCTTCTCAAGCTTAATCTCTGCTATCCTCCTGGTATTGCCGGTGACTATGCCAAGCACATGGCCCCTGTCTCTGAGCGCAGAGAGCAGCTCGTGGGTGCCCTCGAACCTGGTCAATTCAGTCTGGGATATCTGCCGCCTTATGAAGTAGTCCTCCTGGGCTGCCAGCATGTGCCCCACGTTCTCGTATATCTCGCTGAGCGGCACTGCCGGGCTGGCCCTGCTCGCAAACTCTATGGTAAGACCCAGATCAGTCTTCGCAGTGGTGTCTATCCCATCCACCCCTACAATGCTACCAAGGACCTCGCTGACAGAGGCCGGGAAACGGGCAAGGAATTTCCCTTGCGGTGAGAGCGTACCATCTATGTCGAACAATACCAGCTTTGACGTCATATCACCGTGCCGCCTCGTATGCAGATATAGCTCATCCGGCACTTAAATAGCTACCCTCAACTGCGTTCAGGCGCTACGAGGGCATTCTCCGCCCCTAACGTTGCTTGCGACCGTATCATGCCTGTAGCGAGGGTAATTTGGCACCGGCGTCCCCGTCATCCGCGCGCGCCGCTTACGAGACGAATCTCCTTATCCTGTCAATGCCTTCAATTATCCTCTCCTCCGGGATGGTATAGCTGATTCTTATGCATCTGTCGTCTCCAAATGCACTTCCAGGCACGGTCACAACCCCTTCCCTATCAAGCAGCCCTTCGGAAAATGCGCGGCTTGCAGACTTGCCGCCTCTCTTCTCCAGTGCGGCAATGTGTATACTTTTGCATGCAGCGGATATGTCTGGGAAGACATAGAATGTACCGGCAGGCTTAGCGACGCTAAGGCCAGGCACCTTTGCGAGTTCATCCATAACAAGCTTCCTGCGCCTCCTGAACGTCTCCCTCTCCGATCTTATGCTGGCATAGCCGCCGTCAAGCGCAGCCAGCGCAGCATACTGCGATATCGATGACGGGCCTGACGTATGGCTCTGTATGCGGACCATCGCCTGTACGATCTCCGGCGCTGCTGCAGCATACCCTATCCTGTAGCCTGTCATTGCATGGCTCTTCGAGAGGCCGTTTATCGTTACCGTCAGATCCCGTATCCTGCTGTTCAGCGATGCAATGCTCACATGCCTGCCTTCGTATATCAGGTGCTCGTATATCTCATCGCTCAGCACCATGATATCGTTCTCCACCGCAAGCCTTGCTATCTCGTAGAGTGCCTTCCTGCCATATACCGCACCTGTCGGGTTGTTCGGGCTGTTGAGTATAATCATCCTTGTCCTTTTTGTAATCCTCTTCCATACAGCATCGGCAGAAGGGATGAATCCGGGACCAGAATCCACAATGACCGGCACCGCCCCGCACAGCTTCACCTGCTCCGGATAGCTCACCCAGTACGGCTTTATTATTATGACTTCGTCAAGCGGGTTGAGTGTGGCGAGCATAGCGCTATAGAGCGACTGCTTCGCGCCGCTGGACACGACTATCTGATCGGGCGAATAGCCCAGGGAGTTGTCCCTCTTCAGCTTTCTTGAGATCGCCTCACGCAGGTCCTGCCTGCCCTGCGTTGGTGGGTATTTCGTTATGTTCTTCTTCACAGCCTCTATCGTCTTCCTCTTAACGGCATCAGGCACCTCCATGTCCGGCTCTCCTATGCCGAAGTTCACTATGTCAACTCCAGCTGCTGCCAGCTGCCTCGCCCTGGCCATGGTAGCCGTAGTTGCGCTCTGCGCCAACGACGTTGCACGTCTGGAAACCTGCATCTTACCCGGACCCATGAATACATTATCAAGCAGCTTTTAACGCCTTTCGCAGGATCGCATCACCTCGCGTCGCATGGTGATGTAGCGCACCTGTCCAAGTCTCCTGCACTGTGCAAGCAGTGCCGCGAGAGGTCCGCAGCAGCTGGCAAGAGAGTTGCGGCCTTGCATGGCAGCTTTGGATATAAGATACAAGAATATATTGTTTTGCATGCTGAATTTCAATTAGGTAAAATTCCATGCAGATTTCGTCATACTCGTATGTCAAAAAATGGCTCATAGTGGCGTCAATACTGGGCATAGTATCAGGAATCTCGGCGCTTCTCTTCTTTTATGCCATACTCTTCTTCCAGCATGTCTTCCTCAACGACTTTGTGGGCGTGTCTGTGCCCTCGCCGGATAGCCAGGGCGGTGTCACAGCATTCACATACACGATAGTGCATTACTGGCTCCTGCCCGTAAGCATAGTGGCTGGCGGCCTGATCTCCGGACTCATAGTGTACAAATTTGCGCCAGAGGCAGCGGGCCACGGCACTGATGCTGCGATAAACGCATTCCACAATAAGCAGGGCAAGATAAGGAGGCGCATACCGCTTGTGAAGGGCCTTGCATCAGCGATACTGATAGGCTCAGGCGGCAGCGGCGGCAGGGAAGGTCCTACCGCACAGATGTCCGCGGGAATCGGCTCCTGGCTTGCAGACACCCTTGGAATGAGTGACAATGACAGGCGGATGGCGGTTGCCGTGTGCATAGGCGCTGGCATAGGCACGATATTCATGGCACCGATAGGCGGGGCAATACTGGCAGCAGAGATACTGTACAAAAGGGACCTTGAGACGGAGGTCATCTATCCGGCAATAATCGCAAGCGCGATAGGCTACTCGATCTTCGGCTCCGTGGTCGGCTTCACCCCGATCTTCGGATACAATCTGGTCCCGTTCAATGTGCTCGGCCTGCCGCTGTTCGCACTGCTTGGCATAGTCACAGGCCTGCTTGCAATAGTCTATGTCAAGTCATTCTATTTTGTGCATAAAAGGTTTGCAAGCCTTAAGATCAGCAACTATGCAAAGCCGGTCATGGGCGCGTTCGCCGTCGGAATGATAGCACTCGTATTTCCTGAGGTAACTGGCGTTGGATACGGATGGGTGCAGATACTGATGAACGGCACGCTAAACCAGATACCTACGTTCGGATTGCCATTGCTGATAATTCTGATACTGCTGCCGTTCGCAAAGATACTTGCTACCGCATTCAGCATAGGCTCAGGCGGCAGCGGAGGTGTGTATGCACCAGGCCTGATGATAGGCGCAGTGGCCGGCCTGCTGCTCTTCCTGCCCCTGCACGCGCTTGTTCCATCTGTGGCAACAATCACGGCCCCGTTTGTCATAATAGGCATGCTATCACTATTCGGCGCTGCCGGGAAGGCGCCTATTGCTGTCCTAATAATGGTTGTCGAGATGACAGGCAGCCTCCAGCTGCTTCCTGGAGCGATGGTCGCGGTGGTTATCGCCTATTTCATATCCGGCGATAATTCCATATACAGCTCACAGGTAGAGTCCAGGAAGGACTCGCCGGTGCATTTCGGAGAATACAACATACCCCTGCTAACCAAGATGATCCTGGGCGACATAAAGGCCAAGGACATACAGATAAACGTGAATGCGGATGTTTTTGCAGCAAAGAGGAAGATGGAAGCCCTGGGAATGGCGTCGCTGCCGGTCACATCAGGGGGCAAATTGTTCGGCGCGATATACCTTGTGGATTTAGAGAACATATATGGCAATACGAGGATACGCAAGATGGCTAGGAAGGGCGGTACCTATCTGAGGCCGAGCAGCACCGTTGAAGAGGCGTGGGAGGTGATGGGCAGAAACAAGACTCTCTGGGTGCCAATCGTATCTGGTGGGAAATACATCGGCGCAGTCACAATGGAGGACATACTCAGGAGCTACCAGAGGGAGCTTAAGGCATTCCGCCTCCACAGGAGCCCCTCCTAGGCTGTGCCTAGTGCAGTAAAGGCCACCGCTGCTTATCTTGGCAATACCCACTTGCTACGGGCTCCAGTCCAATCCCAGCACCTAATATTTACGAATATTTACGTCGATGTGGTCTTTTGCCGCCTTCTCCTCCTGCGCCTCCTCTCCATCTCCTCTTCAATTCTGCGTACCCTTGCTTCATCCTTTGCTTCCTCTTCGCCTATCATTCCCTCGAGTGCGCCGCCTGCTTCGCCATGTATATACTTGCTGCCCCGCATCAAGGATGCTATTGCGGCAATGATGGAGAGCGCAGCGCCTATGTAAAATGAGACATCAAGGGATTGTATGAATGAGGATGCAATGGCATTGGGAAACCAGGTCTGCGATGTTATTGTGACAAGTGTCTGGGTGCTGATCTGCGAGGTGTCGTTTGCAGGAAGCTGCGCAAGCAGCGAGCTCACAGGATTGTAACCCAAGAAGGCTGCGAAGAGCGCAGTCGTTGGCGGTATGTGTGCGGCATCGTTAGCTACAGCAGCCGGTGCGCCTGCCTTTGATATTGCACTGGAAAGCGCCGTGGGTAGGGACGCGGAGAGGCTGAGAATCACGATAGTAAAGAAGATTGCAAGGCTGGCCGTCGAACCTGTATTCTGGAGCGTTGCACGCATACCCGATGCCGCCCCCCTGTTCTCCGGAGGCACGGAGTTCATTATTGAGGCGGTGTTTGGGGAGGCAAACATCCCGCTTCCGATACCCATCATTAGGAGTATCATTGCGAATTCGAGGTACGTGAAGTTGAACGGAAGCAGAGCGAGAAGGATGAACGCTATTGCAGAGATGACCATCCCTGCGGTTGCGAGAAGCCTGGCACCGTGCCTGTCAGAGAGCCAGCCGCTCAGAGGTCCCATGATGACAAAGCCCAGGAGCATCGGCACCATGTATATGCCCGACCAGAACGGCGTCTGAGAGAAGCTGTATCCGTGCAGCGGCAGCCATACTCCCTGCAGAAGTATTATCAGGAGCAGGAAGACTCCTCCGCGCGCCATCGCTCCGAACATGCCTGCAAGGTTAGCTGCAGAGAACATCCTTATCCTGAAGAGCTCTAGCCTGAACATCGGATCCTTTACTGCCTTTTCTACAAATATGAATGCGAAGAGCAGCAGCGCCCCTATTGCGAGTGTCAGTATCACAAAGGGACTGGTCCACCCCATCACGTTGCCTCCGTAGGGCAGCAGCCCGTATGTAACTCCTACGAGCAGCAGGGTGAGCCCTGTAGCAAAGGTCACATTGCCGTATATGTCAAGCCGCTGGTCGCGCTGCGGCTTGCCCAACTCCCTGAGCTTGAAATAAGACCAGATGGTTCCCACAATTCCGACGGGCACGCTTACAAGGAAGATCAACCTCCAGTCTACAACGGCGAGCACGCCGCCAAGCAGCAGTCCAAGCAGTGATCCTACAAGTGCGGCCACCTGGTTTATGCCAAGGGCCTTGCCCCTCTCGCTGTGCGGGAATGCATCGGTGATTATTGCCGCGCTGTTGGCGAAGAGGAAAGCGCCGCCTATCGCCTGCAGTATCCTGAACCCTATGAGCTCAAGTGCTCCGGCAGCTCCGGTGCTAGGTGTCAGAGAGAGCAAGATGGAACCTAGTGTGAATATCAGGAAGCCGAGGTTGTAGAGACGCACCCTGCCGAAGATGTCCGAGAGCCTTCCAAAGGTGACAAGCAGGGTGGCGGTTATTATATTATACCCGAAGAGCAGCCAGAGAAGGTATTGGAATGTGTCGACTCCAAGGGGATTGAGGTGGATGCCATCGAATATTGCCGGTATCGAGATCAGCAGTATGGTGCTGTTTATTGTCGCCATCAGCACTCCTAGGGTTGTATTCGACAACGCCACCCACTTATACTGCACCATCAGACCAACTAGTAACCTGGGTAAATACTCTAGAAGTACGAACACATAAAAACGCATGGCATGGAATTCGTATGCCAAAATACGCCTCTAGCGTGCAACCACGGCATCAAGGCCAAGAGGTTGGGGAGATCACGGGATCCAGACGTAGTCACATCTATTGCCCCCTCCATTCAAAATCCCTGGTCTCTCAAGTCCTATGCCCTTTCTCTTGCAATCTACCGCCATTTTTCATATAAACTGGCCCTCAACATCAAAACCGTCGTCCCCTCTTCCGCTCTTCGCCAATGCCCCTGCCGCCTCCAAAGCTAATTTATGCAATGCTAAAACTTCATTCCTGTCAGATTCTCTATACACTCTTATCCAAAGGGTTTCCCCTTTGTTACAGCAGTTCTATAATTGGCCTTGCAGTATAAAACGTTATTTGGGTTCATATCCTGTGCATGACTACAGACCATCCCGCCTGCTGGCAAGTAAATATCCGTAGTTGTCAATATATGGTCTTTAAGTCGCAATTGGGGTTTGCATGCTTAAATATAGCTGCGTATATACGGGCAGTCCAGCTATCCCTCGTATTTGATTCCCACTATACTTCCTGCAAACGCAAACACGAAACCTAAAAAGAATCCGCCAAGAGCTACTGAAAGGCTGAAGAAACTTAATAACATTGCAAGTATAGACCACACCTTGACCCTGCTTACGTCCGTACTGTTTGCCATGAAACCGCAACCAATTAAGGCTATACCGCAAAGTGCTGCAGGTAGCCATATAAGCGCAACCAAGCCATTGAAAAATATGTACGCAAGGCTCAGGTGGAATACGTATGGGTACACTTTCAAGTAATATAATGCGAATAATGCTACAAGGCTTTCTGCCAATACGAACAATCCGCCCAACACGAGCAAAGCCACCGCAGTAACAGGCTTCTTTTTTGCTACTAAAGACATCATGAATCTATCTGAGAGAAATAGTTTTATATCTTTCCATGTAAGGATAAGCGGAGGTTATATGGAATATCTTATTGTTGGAGAAGATATGCAGACACTTCGTGTAAATCTCAAGAAGGGCGAAACATTTTATGCGAATCCAGGGCATTTTGTCAGGAAGGATAACGATATAAATATGAGTGCGCAGGCAGTAGGGGGCGCAACAGGCGGGCTTGTTCGGGCATTCACTGGAACAGGCATCTTTCTCGCAGAATTCACTGCAAACGATGATGGCGAGGTGGCTCTTGCAGGCATTCTGCCAGGCAAGGTACTACAATTTGACCTTAAGGAAGGCGAGGAGATTCTTGTTGAGCATTTCGCTTACCTCGCTTCCACAACAGGAAACATAGAGATCCAGACCGTGTCGCTAGGAGCTGCATTCTTTGGCGGTGCAGGCTTATTCCTACAAAGGCACAAGGGGCCACAGACAATCTTTATACATGTGATTGGAGGCGCAGTTGAAACGGACCTTGATGGTAAATTAGAAGTGCAGATAGAGCCAGGTCATTTGGCAGCCTTCCAACCCTCACTAAATTATGATATAAAATATGTAGGTAATCTTAGAGCTGCAGTACTTGGTGGGGCTGGGCTCTTCTTTGCAAACTTTACTGGAAAGGGCAAGATTATATGCCATAGCACATCAAGGTTCGCCTTCATGTCTCAATCTGGAGGCAGACGGTAAACTTGAACTCGGTTCAGACCTCGCCTCTTAGGTAAACCCTCCAATTCTAACCTTACGTCGGATGGGGTTGAGGGGATTTGAACCCCTACATGCAGGTAACGCCTGATCACAAAGTCATCGCTCCAAATCTTAATCATCGCGCATTGCGCTCATAGATATTTTATAAACATCTGGAGCCTGCCGCGCTGCCAGATTACGCAACAACCCCGCATGAGTACACTGGTGCATCGTTCTATATATATTTATCACCACCACATCAGATCATGTCTGATATAAACACCGTCATCTTCGATATCGGAGGGGTGATAGTGAAGCCATCGATAAGCGGACACGAAGGCTACTTTGCATACCTCGCAAAGATAAGCCACAAGAATGTCAGGAGGGTAAGGTTCGTCATAGACACCCTTACTCCGCGCTTCGAGAAGGGCAGGATGACTCTGGCAGAATTTACAAAGAAGGTTGCAAGCAGGCTCGATATAACACGTGAGGCGGTGCGATGGATGGGTTTCTACAAGGAGCACATAAGTGTCGATACTGATATAACCGACCTCGTGGAGCACCTGCACAGCGAGTACACGACTGCATACCTGAGCAACATAGACCGGCCAAAGTACCTGTACACTAAGAGGATACTTGCCAGCATCCCCTTCGATTATCAGTTCGCGTCGTGCAACATGGGGGTAAGGAAACCCGAGATTGAGATCTTCACAAGGGTGCTCAGCGAGATTGGGATAACGCCGCGCAATGCAGTATTCATAGACAACCAACTGGAGAATGTGCTTATGGCTAGGAAGGTGGGCATGCTCGCTGTTCATTTTAAAAACAGGAGAAAGCTAGATATAAGCCTTGCGAGACTATTAAAGGAATGATGGTGTTTGTTTGACTGAGAGCAGGACCGCAAGCGCAAAGAACGGAGCAAAGAAAGAGGCTGCGAAGGAGAAGGGCGCAGAGAGGGGCATAACCGTAAAGAAGGCAGAGAACTTTACCGAGTGGTATTCGCAGGTGGTGGATAAGGCGAAGCTTGCAGACTACGGGCCGATACACGGAACTATAGCATTCACCCCAAATTCCTATGGGATTTGGGAGAACATCCGCATGCCGTTTGACAGGATGATAAAGGAGACGGGGCACAAGAACGCATACTTTCCGCTAATGATACCTGAGAGCTTCCTCAAGAAGGAAGCGGAACATCTCAAGGCCTTTGCGCCTGAGGTTTTCTGGGTCACTCAAGAGGGCAGCAGGAAGCTGGCTGACAGGTACGCCATAAGGCCTACATCAGAGACGATAGTTTACTACTTCTTTGCCAAGTGGCTGCATGGCTGGAGGGATCTGCCGATACTCGTAAACCAGTGGTGCAGCGTTCTGCGCGCTGAGATAAAGGACACAAAGCCGTTCATAAGGACAAGCGAGTTCCTGTGGCAGGAGGGACATACGGCGCACGAGACCAGCGAGGAAGCCGCAAAGGAGGTCCTTCTGATACTTGATTTCTACAAGACTATAGCCGAAGATTATCTTGCCGTGCCTGTAGTCTTGGGCAAAAAAAGCAACCTGGAGAAGTTCGGCGGCGCCGAGTATACGACGACAATAGAGGCCATGATGCCTGACGGCAAGGCACTGCAGATGGGTACATCCCACAATCTGGGCCAGAACTTTGCAAAGGGTTTTGGGCTCAAGTTCCTTGGCAAGGACGAGAAGGAGCAGTTCGCATGGACGACCTCCTGGGGCATATCAACAAGGATGCTCGGCGCACTGATAATGGTGCACGGCGACGATGCAGGGCTGGTGATGCCGCCCAAGGTCGCATACAAGCAGATAGTTATAGTGCCGATATTTAAGAAGGATGAAGGCAACATGGTGGTCGACTTCTCGAAGAAGCTCGCTGGGAAGCTCCAGGAATTCAGGGTGGAGATCGACCTTAGGGAAGGCGTAACTCCTGGATACAAGTTCAATGACTGGGAGATGAAGGGCGTGCCCCTTAGGATAGAGATAGGCCCAAGGGACATCAAGGAAGGCACCGTGGTGCTTGTCAGGAGGGATACTAAGGAAAAGAAGACAGTCAAGAGCGACGACGTCGTCAAGGAGGTTCAGGCGATGCTTGATAGCATACAGCAGCACCTCTTCGATGAGGCCTCTAAACGGCTGAAGGAAAGCATAACGGACGCAGCCACGTACGACGAGCTTAAGCAGGTGGTCTCATCAAAGGGAGGATTCGTCAGGGCGAGCTGGTGCGGGAAGGATGAATGCGAAAACAAGATCAAGCAGGAGACTACCGCAACCAACAGGGTCATACCGTTTGACCAGGGAAGGAGCGGCAAGTGCATCGTATGCGGGGCAGATACCGAGACGATCGCCTACTTTGCAAAGGCTTACTGATTGTTTCAGAGACTCTCTTAATCATCACATAAAAGTAGAGCACACTTAAAGATTTTACGGAACTATCTCACCCTATGTTGATATTTACTAAAGTTGTCATTTTATTGAACATAAGTTGCCCTGTTATTTAGGAACTTGACAAATTAAGAATCTTTCCGTCTAATTGAATTTGGAGGTTTTCTCTTCTCTTTTTATCGTCGGAAAACAGTGAGTATGAGGTCTCCTGTTCGGACATTGGTCGTCCTTGCCAGGAGA
>JAKAVK010000009.1 GCA_021817325.1 Microcaldota archaeon
GCCGGCGCTGCCGTTGACAGAATATTGATAAGAAAGCGTTTATTTTCTGCGTTGGAGGATAAAATTCATCTCCGCCTTAAAAGGCGGGCAGGTTTCTTTTACCCTCCAAACCACCCACTACGCTAAAGAGATGAAGATAGCGGTTGTGTTCCCCGCCTACAAGGACGTCGTTGACATCCGGAAATGGTTGGACTGGAGCCGGGGCACGCAGACAGAGTATTTCATAGCAGAGGACATAACAGACTACAACGATATCAATTCGGGACATGCCGCGGTGCTGCACAGGAGCACAAGGGAGGGATTCAAGGCAGGCGCGCTGAACAGCGTGTTTGAATACATGCTCAAGAACAGGATGGTTTTCGATTACGTGCTCATGTTCGACGCCGATCACATACCGGCAAACAACTCGGTGAGGGAGATCTACCCGCATCTTGACAAGGACATACTGCAGTTCTTCTGGGACGACGGCCTGCCGAAGAAGGGGCTGATCGACTGGCTGACTTACTCGTCCAGATTCTACAGCAACTGGAACAACTACAACAGGAGCTTCTCCAACCTCACCGGCAGCGCGCTTGCAATACGGTACGCGCTGATAGAGGACGGCCTGCGCTTCCCTGACAGCATAACAGAGGACTATGCGCTGACACTGCATTCCCTGCACAGAAGGGACATAAGGGTGCACGTTGCTCCTCTGACAATCTCCATAGGCAGATCGCCTGCAAACTTCAGGGCTTTTGTGAAGCAGCAGCTCAGATGGGCTGAGGGCACGCTGCGCGACGCTGGCAGGGAGTTCAGGAGGGTCTTCACGCACGAGGGATTCACCATGAGCGACCGGATGGCCTTCCTGCTTCATGCGAACATGTACCTGCAGGGCCTCTGGACTGTGCTCTCGTTTGTGATGCTTGGTATGGGTGTCAGGATCTCGATGCTTATAGTGCCGATCCTGGTCCTCCAGGCAGCGGCATACCTAAAGACCCTGGACCTTGCTCCGAAGAGATACTGGCCTGCCTACCTGGGCCTGAACTACTTGATGGTGTGCGTGCAGGCGCTTGGAATCGTAAGGGCCGTGGCACTTAGAAACAGCGGCTTTGACAAGACAGAGAAGAGCCTCTCCGGCATCAAGAAACGGCCTGAACAGAAAGAAGGCAAGAATGAGATCAGGGTCTTCAAGAGGTACCGCTTCTTCTAGGCACGCAGAACGGCCATGACGCAGCAAGAGCAGGTCTACCTGACCAGCTTCCTGCCTATCCAGTAGGCAAAGAGCCTGTCAGAGAGGGCGTAGGTGCCCCTGGACTCTCTTGTAATGACATCCTCGTCCATCAGATTCGGCAGGTACCTGCCGACCGTTGTCGCAGGCTCACTGGTCATCTCTGCTATCTCGCTCATGCTTCTTGGGCCTTCGCACAGCGAGGCCACTATAAGCCTCTCCTTGCCGCTCAGCTTCTCGAACTCCTCCCTGAAGAAGAGGTCGCCCTCCTGGGCAATGAACTCGTCAACAGCCCTCTGCGCCTTCCCGGAGTACCTGGTGGACCTTCCTATGAACTGCAGATAGAAGGGCATGCCCCCTGTCAGTTCGTGCAGCGTGCTTAGGTCCTCCACTCCGACATCGCCAAGATACGATCTCAGAAACTGCTCCGTCTCCTCCCTGGTGAACGGCATTACGTGCTTTGGGACCAGCTGCTTGTAGAACGGCGAGGCTTGCGAGAGCGCGACCAGCTCGAGCGTCTTTTTTATCGAGCCCGAGATCACAAGCGCAGTGCTGCTCTGCCTCTCGTACTGCGTGCGCAGCATCTTGACGAGCTGAAGACCGCCGTCAAGCCAGGCCATCTCTGGGAACTCGTCCAGCATGAGCACGCACTTTGTCGCTGTCGCCTTTGCGAGCACTTCGCCAGTGTTGAATGCCTGCCTGATGAACTCAGAGCGGTTCTCCCTTCCTCCTGCCTGCTGTGCATGCTCCACCATAAGCTTTATGTGCTCGGCTACGGTAGCCTCCAGCCTTATGCCCTTAAGCAGCTCTGCGACCACGCCAAGCTGCGAGCCGAGCAACTCCTTGAGCCTCAGCTTCATAGGAAGCACGCCCTTTCCATGGTAGGCTGCCATTACCGCATCGGCCAATTCCTGCGCGAATGTTGCAGCGGAGAGGTCCGCAATGTCGTACAATGAGAGGTAGACGACCACGATCCTGCTCTTCCCGGACAGCTGGGCTGCGACCTCTTCGAGTATAGAGGTCTTTCCCACTCTGCGCCTGCCGTAGAGGCAGAAGCCTATGTGCGAGCGCACGTCCCCAAGCTCCCGGGTAAGCTCGCTTATGAGCGCAGAGCGGCCGATGAAGTTCCTGCCTGTTGCAGGAGTGAGTATGAACTCTGTCTCTCCAATGCCTGTCTTCTCCATGCATTAATTATACACTAAAGTATTATAAATATTTGTATAATAGTCTGGCGTCTGGCGGAATAGGCAGGCCTGTGTGGAAGTGGGCAGTGGGGAACCGCATGGGCACAATATGAAGATGCCAGGTCACATAGGAGTAATCCTGCGCTACTTCCCACACAGCCGCTTCATCGTCTCGGTGATCTCATCCCAGTTAGGCCGTTTCTGAACCGGGATAAATGCGTTAGCTGCCTTGGGAACGCTGATCCTGTCAAGAGCCGCGGCGAAGTGCGCTTTGTCTCCGATCCTGAATTCGCCGGTATGCAGCCTGCTCAGCCAATAAAGGTCGTAGAGGTCCTTCCATTCCATCCGATCCTCAAATGCATGCTCCTTTTGCAGGATCAGCTCCTTCAGCGCATAGACATCGACTCTCTTTGATATAGGCAGGAAATCGGAAGTTATCTGTTTTCGCTCTGATCCGCCTTTTATAGAAAATGCAAAATCCACCTTTACCCCATCCTTTATACCCTCAAACTCGTATCCCAGAAGAAAGCCCACAGAGTGCCGCATGAAATACTCGCGCTTTACTGGCCATCCGATGCCGGTCAGTATCGCTCTCACCGAGGCCCTGCTTTCTGTGGTATCGTAGTCGAGGTCCTCGGAAAACCGCTGGTGGCCTGACAAGTATGCCTTGTTTATTGCGGTTCCGCCTTTGAGCACGAAGCCGTGCCCCTCAAGGAGTTCGGCGAGCTCGAAGAGAAACGCCTCTTTAACCACAAGCTGTACCCCAAGGCCGGCACTCGCAGCGTAGCTGCGCAGTTCCTCAATCCCGAACCTTATTGATGCTGCCATGCCAAAAGCACCTCCTTCCCTATATTATCGATAAGCTTCCATTCCTTTACGTAATTGCCGCGCCCCCTGCCCTGCAGGTATGCGTTGGCCTTCCTGCGTTCTGCGCACAGCGCCGCAAGTCTCCTCTTATCCGCACTAAGAGAGGGGAGGATGGAGAGCAGGTATCCGAGCCTCTGGAAGAATGCCGAGCTCTCGCCACTGCTTATTGCGGCAAACTTGCCGTAATCTATCCCAGCATGATACAGCACCCTGGCGAGCACTGGCGCTCCGACCAGATCGAGATGGTGAAGGGAGTCGCATATGGCCTTCTCAACGCAGGCTACCCTGTACCTGCCATCCACTACGCCGATGTAATTGCGCGCCTTAAAGTAAAGGAACTCCTGCCCGCCAATGCGTATTGATTCCCTGACCTGCGAAGCGACGAAGAGAGTGAACGGGTACTCATCTATCAGGCTGTTGAGGTAGAACGCCGAGGAGAGGGAGATGTATCCCGGGAAGATGGCAGTGGCAACCCAGAACGGATCCGCGTCCTTTGCAGCGTAGACCCCCCTGGCAGGATTGTAGATTCTACCCTGCTTTACGAGCCTGTTCAGCACAACCCGCAGGGAGTTATCCGTGGTCCCGGACAGCCCCTTAAGTATGGAGAACCTGGTAAGCTTCGCAGTCTCTACATAGCCAAGCAGCCTAGTTGACAAATTCATGTTATATTAATGAAAAGTTAATATTTAAATAACTTTGCAACAATTAGCCGTTGGCAACTTTGTTTTTGGTACAGGATCGCTACTAGGTGCCTGTTTGCAGGCCTGCAGCCCGCCTATTAGCGCAGAGCGTCCGATGAAGTTTTGCCTGTTGCAGGAATCACACCAATATAGCTATAATGTTATGCAGGGATGATAATAGCAAATACAATACCTTGGGTTATATCAGCGCCTTGCCTTCTTGCTGCTGCGTATCAGCATCGATATGCCGCGATCAAGCTGGACCTTAGCGCTGAAGCCGAGCTCCCTTCTCGCCTTTGTCGTGTCGGCCAGAGTCTCCATCACGTAGTTATTCATCGGCATCTTTACGTATTTCGGCTTTATCCTGGTGCCCAGCTTTGAATTCAGCATCTCGACCATCCTGTTTATGGTATAGCTCCTGCCAGTGCC
Organism: Microcaldota archaeon; assembly: GCA_021817325.1. Classification (GTDB taxonomy): domain Archaea; phylum Micrarchaeota; class Micrarchaeia; order Micrarchaeales; family CABMGC01; genus JAKAVK01. Next base: position 4,368 of record JAKAVK010000009.1, read on the forward strand.
CACGTTGTACACCTTGAAGCCCTTCACCGCAGATGCCCTTATCAGTGCGTCTATGACGTCATCAACGTACACAAAGTCCCTCTTCTGCGTCCCGTCCCCGTATATCACAGGCTGCCTGCCCTTCTCCATCAGCCACATGAACTGCGAGATCAGGTTGGCGTAGCCTTTCTTTGCCTCCTCCTTCGGGCCATATACAGAGAAGAACCTCATCGCAGCGACATTGGAGCCGTAGAGCAGGTTGTAGAGTTCAGCGGCCCTCTCCGCAAAGATCCTCCCCTCGGTGTAGTAATCGGATACCCTGTACTTCGCGTCCTCCCTGTGCGGAGGCTTCACACCGTTGTAGATCGAGGAGGTTGATGCGAACACGAGGGGTATCTTGCGCGCACGCGCGTACTCCAGCACGTTTATCATGTCGCTTGCGACCTCACCAAGAAGGCGTGGGTCCTTCTTGTACATCGGAGCCGAAGAGTACATGCCGAAGTGGTAGACTATGTCTGCATCGAACTTGAGCTTGGATATGGAGCCGGAGGACGCCTTCTTGAGGGTCACGTTGCCCGATCCCATCGCCTCGGCAAGATTGCTGACAGACCCGGTATGCATGTTGTCTATCACGAGCACCTTGTTTTGGCCGCAAAGCCGGTCCACTAGCGTACTGCCTATGAACCCTGCGCCGCCGGTTACAATTATGTTCTTGTTTCGAAGTTCAGCCATTTTTATCACATCTCTTATAGATAACAATTTATAATAACTTAGCTGGTGGGCTCTATCTCAATGCGCAAGTATCTTAAATTATAAATCGCAAGTATTTTATCTCATGCCTGCGATGCATAACGCGGTTGCATGCAGCTGATAAGCACAGTAGTGAATACAGAGTGTAGGCTGAATTGATCTATGGCCGAAAAATTACGCATGGCAAGTACAGAGCATGAAGTAGAGCGGCAATTATCAGAAGAGGACATGAAGCTGGTGAAGGCGGCAGCGCAGATGCCTGATGACAGCCTCGCCCGGGCCATATCGCAGCTCTCTGCGGTAGGCCTTGTGTATCTGAAAGGGCTTGTGGATGATGCACGCAAGACGCTGCGGAAGGATGCGGAGGAAAACTTGCAGATACGGAACTTCTTCGATCCGCCTTAGAATATACCTAAAGCCGGTTTCCGCGCCTTGAACCTTGCCAGCAGAAGGGAGTTGCCGACGACTGTCACCGAGCTGAATGCCATTGCAAGCGCTGCCAGCATCGGAAGCAGGTTGTATACGCTGACTGTGAATATGGGTATCAGCGCGCCTGCGGCCACGGGAATCAGGACAACGTTGTACCCGAATGCCCACAATAGGTTCTGCCTTATCTTGGACATGGTCCTTTTGCCCAGTTCCAGCGCCACGTACGCATCGTAGACGCTGCTTCTTACCAGGATTATCCCTCCTGCCTGCACCGCCACCTGCGTTCCGGCGCCTATCGCAATCCCGAGATCCGCCTTTGTCAGCGCAGGCGCATCGTTTATCCCGTCGCCCACCATCGCAACGACCCTGCCCTCCTTCTGCAGCTCTTCTATCTTTCTCATCTTATCCCCGGGCTTTGCCCGCGCAATGACGTCCTTTATTCCGAGCTTCCTTGCAACAGCCTTCGCGACGCGCTCGTTGTCTCCGGTTACAAGCCATGGCTCGATGCCTGAGGCCTGCAATGCCTCTATCGCCATCCTGCTCTCCCTCCTTGGTACGTCCGCCAGTGCTATTAGCCCGATCACATCCCCATCCAGCCCGACGATCAGGCTTGTCTTGCCCTCGGATTCGAGCCTGCGCAGCCTGGCCTCGACTGCCTGCGCTGCGCCGGCAAAGAGCTCCCTGTTGCCTACCATTATCTTCCTGCCGTCCCTGCCCTGCGCGGTTATCCCGTATCCCTGCCTGTAGTTGAACCTCCTTGGGAATCCCGCCTTTATCCCGCTCCTTGATGCCCTCTCCACTATCGCCCTGCCGAGCACGTGCTCCGAGTTCATCTCTGCTACTGCCGCGTACCTTAGGACCTCCTTGCTGCTGTGCCTTCCTATCGGCAGTATGTCTGTCACTTCAGGCCTGCCCCTAGTCAGTGTGCCTGTCTTGTCGAGGACAACGGCGTTGACCCTGCTTGCCGTCTGCAGGCTCTCGCCGCTCTTGACAAGGATGCCCTCCTTTGCAGCCATGCCGGATGAGACAAGAAGCGCTGCAGGCGTCGCTATCCCAAGCGCGCAGGGGCAGGCGATGATAAGAACGCTTACGAAGATCAGTATCGCGACATTGAGGCTGACTGCGCCGGATAGATACCATGCGGCTGCTGAGATTATACCAACAGCAACAACAACAGGGACGAAGTAGGATGAGACCCTGTCGGCCAGTCCCTGTATGGGCACTTTGCTCGAAGCCGCATCCCTGACTATCCTTATTATCTGCGCAAGTGCCGTATCCTCGCCCACCTTTGCAGCCTTTATCCGCAATGGACTTGTTGCATTTATCGTACCGCCAGTGACGCGGTCCCCCTTTCTCTTGGTCACGGGCATGCTCTCTCCTGTGATCATCGACTCGTCAACAGAGCTCTCGCCTGCCAGCACGATGGAATCCGTAGGTATCCCCTCCCCTGGCTTTACAAGCAGGATGTCTCCAGACCTAATGTGCTCTATCTGCACATCGGTGAGAGTGCCGCCCTTCACAAGATGTGCTATCTTTGGCTGCAGCGCTACCAGGGCGGAGACAGCGGTCGATGCCCTTGACTCCGCAAGCCGCTGCATATACGTGCCGGTCAGTATCAGGGAGATTATTATCGTCGAGGTGTCGAAGTAGATGCCCCCTGCCGGAAAGGCTGCGGGAACTAGGGTCACTGCTGCGCTGTATCCCCAGGCAGCGCTTGTGCCGATTGCAATCAGGGTATCCATGTTGGCCGATTTGTTCCTTATTGCATCAGCTATCCCGGCATAGAACCTGCGGCCCGAGTAGAACTGGACTATGCTTGCAAGTGCCAGCATCAGGTAGCTGCCATAGCCAAGGTGCAGAATGTAAGTGAGTATTGCAACTGCTATCGTAATAGGCCATGAAACCGCAAGGGCGCGCCCGAGCATTTGCATCTCAAGCTTGGGCCTGTCGAACTGGAGCTTGCAGCTCGTGCTGCAGAAATAGTACTTCCTGCCCTCCTTCTCGCTTGCAAGGCCGGATGTGGACTCATCCACGTACATTCCGCATATCGGATCGTTTGCCATTATCTCGCCGTTCTGCCAGCCCTGGCTTCTGGCGACTGCAGCGCAATGCGCAGGTTGCAGCTTGCGTGCGAAGAGCACCGCTTATGGCACAAGCCTGCAAGCCTTCTGCTGCCATGATGCAGGCTGCAGATGCTGCATCTGCAGATCATTGCGCACTCAGCCCTTTGCGAAGCTTTCAGGCTTCTTGTCGAATCGCTGCTTGCAGGCTTCGGAGCAGAAGTAGAAGGTCTTTCCCTTGTAGCTGCTCCTGAACCTCGCATCCACGCCCACTTCCATCTTGCATATTGGATCCTGCATCTCATTCACCAGTATTCTTCATTGCCCTGTAGCCATTTGCGCAGTTCTTGCAGCAAAAGCTCAGGTACTCTTCTCCGATCTTCTCCCTGTATGCGCCCCTGTATATCTCGCAGCTGCAGTGCGCGCATGTGGTCAGCTTTGGCCGGATTGCCATCTCGAAGAGATCCTCGAACCTGCTGGACAGCCGGCTCACGAACTCCCTGCCCTCCTGCGTTAGATGGTATACCTGCCTCTCCCGCTCGCCAGCCGCGCCGGCCGTCTCTATGTAACCATACGCCTTTAACTGCCTTAGGAATGGGTATACCTGCCCTGGGCTTGCCCTGCCCCCAAGCCTGCTGCCTATCCCTTTCATTATGTCATAACCTGAGAGGTCCCCACGGGTCAGGAGAAGAAGAGTAAAGAGCTTTGCAATGTTCTTTATCTTTATCCCATCTGACTTCTCTTCAGGCATACCTATATCATATTATGATAGATATAAATATGTTATGTCTAATCCAGCGATATCGAACATATGTGGATATGGCTATATTGGGCGGCTTTTGCGGCATGATCCAAGATAACTCTCTTCCCAGCAGCTCTTGGTCAGTGCACCAACAGGACCGTAAGGCCAACAACAGTAAGGGTTATTGCTATGACCAGGTCTTCGTCGTTCATTTTCTCACTTTTGGCTAGTGTATAATCTAACTAAGCAAGATTCAAACCTTGTATACCTCTGATTGTCGCTCTCATCTCCTCCAGGGCATCTCACTCAGAACTAATAGGGTATGCCATAAAACTGGAGCCGTATACCAATCTTTAATTAGCACGTACTGATATTTAAAGGCTTTGCCCAGATGAGCTTTGTAGTTTAATTAGATTTCTGTAGTTTTATTAATGTTTTTGTAGTTTTATTTACGGTTTTAACACGAAAAGAAAATATAGAGTAGAAATAATCTGGCTAAGGGATTACTACGAATTTATAGAGACTGATTTAAAGAAAGATGAGTTGTTAGAGTTATGTCAAGAATATGTCAAGAAATTTGGCAGAACAGCTACAGATGCAAAACATTTCGTTGCTTTTTTGAAAAAGAACAGATATTATGCAAAGGTGGAAAAGCCTGATTATACCTTAACCTTTGATGAAATTGAGCCTAATAGATGGCATCGTTTATGAGATTAGGTTCAATTCCCAGCTCAAACATAGCACTTATCAGCACACATATATTATGGCATAATACCTTTAGAAGCACCTCGTTAATCTGTGCTATCTTGTCCTTGCTTCTCACCATATCTGTAGTCTTGCTCTTTATCATGTTGTTAGTGCTTTCTCCGTTGCTCCTTAGATGATAGTGCTGTAAGAACTCCTCTCTGTTATAGACGAAATAGTTATACATCTTTCTCCAAATGTGGTTATTGCCTCTTGGCTTTCCTGATGCGTTGCTCCTGAAAGCGATATATGGAGTTCCGCCTATCTGGTCTATGTATGCGTTATTGTCTATGCTTGAATAAGCCTTATCCGCACTCATCTCATCTATCGTAAAACCAGCATTATGCGTCTTCTCTGCAAGCGGTATGAACTGCGGACTATCTCCGCCCATATTGATTTCTACTCCTGTTATCACGTTGGTCTTGACCCCTGAACCAGAACTATCTACTGCAAAATCAACCTCTACGCTCCTTAGTGCAAGAGAAGACCGGGTTATGAGGTCGCTAAGAGTAGGCGTTATGTCCTCACGCTCCACGAACTTGCCAACAAGCGAATAGCAAGGCACACCAGAGGATTTGAAGCCAGTAGAAGACGCTATAAATGGCCTTGCGAACCGAATAATATAAATCCTGACGTAATTGATTTTATAAACAAGGCCTTTTCCCGCCATGAATTTATAAGATATTGCAGTATGGCTGTTCCAGTATCAGATCCTGAGAAGCGCAAATAGCCCATTTTTATTATAAGGTCAGATCATAGGCCACTGAGGCCACTGGTTCAACTGCATGCTTTAGAGAGCCAACGCCAGCCTTCCAGCAGGCCATGCAAGAGCAGCAATTGCCCCTGCCATTCATGCGGTTATTTAACCAATGAGATCCGCAACCCAGTCCCTGGAACCTCCAGGCTGGCCTCGCCCTTTGATATCCTGCTTATGTTCATTGCACCCTTGACATCCTCAATGCTGAATGCAAGCCCACCTTCGACAACAAGCTCGCCTATATCGCCGTTTAGCGCCATCTTGTTATCGTGCTTCCACTGCCTTATGAACGCGATCAGTTTCTGCGTCCTCTCGCCCTCTTCCAGGCTCGCATTGTCAAGCAGCTTCTCGTCGTACGCTGGCCACGCCGAGCGATGAAGCGAGACTGCATCACTGCCCTTCGCATACAGCTCCTGGTATATCTGCTCTGTTACATAAGGCATGAAGGGCGCGTACAGCCCTAGCAGCGTAAGCAGCACCTTGTTGAGCGCGAAGTTGCAGCTCGCGTCCCCCCCATATATCCTGTACTTTATAAACTCGAGGTAATTGTCGCAGAAGAACCAGAAGAAGTCATCTATCGCCCTCTTCGCCCCTGGGTAGTCTAGTGCGTCCAGCCTTTCAGTCGCATCCTTTACCAGCAGCATAAGCCTTGAGAGTATCCACCTGTCAATCACCTTCGACTCCTTGTAACCCTGCATCTCCCTGTTGCCCTCCACGAACCTGGCCACGTTCCAGAGTTTATTGACAGTCTTGAATCCGGTTATCACGTCCTTCTCCTGGAAGGAGGCGTCGTCGCCAAGCCTCGAGAGGCTCGCCCAGTGGCGCAGCGCGTCGGTGCCGTATCTCTCGATGAGCGGCAGCGGGTCTATCACGTTGCCAAGTGATTTGTGCATTGGCTTGCCATGGGGGTCAAGCGCATGCCCTGATATCATTGCCGTCTTCCAAGGCAGCCTCTTCGTATGCAGGTAGCACTTCACAATCGTGGTGAAGAGCCAGAATGATATTATGTCGTGCGCCTGCGGACGCAGGTCCATCGGATAGATCCTGTCGAAGATCTCGTCCCTGCCTTTCCACTTCCCGTTTATCATTGGCGTCAGTGATGATGTCGCCCATGTGTCCATTATGTCCTCCTCTGGCACAAGCTCCGAAGAGCCGCACTTGCTGCAGGTTCTCCCACCGCTTCCCTCAATGGGGTTGACAGGCAGCTCCTTCTCATCTGCAAAGACCGGCTCGTCGCATCTACTACAGTACCAGACAGGGAAGGGTATGCCGTAGTACCTCTGCCTCGAGATGGCCCAGTCCCATTGCAGGCCGTTCACCCAGTTGTCATATCTGACGTGCATATAAGCCGGCTTCCACTCAAGCTCGTTGCCAAGCCTGATGAACTCCTCCTTGAGATCTAGATACCTGACATACCACTGCTTCTTGACCAGAAACTCTATCTCTGTCTTGCACCTCTCATGAACGTTGACGCTGTGCTCTATTTCCTTGACTGCGACCACATAGCCCTTGGATGCCAGGTCCTCTATTATCTTCTCCCTGGCCTCCCTTATCTTCAGCCCGCCAAAGTATTCAGGCAGCATCCTGCCCCTCTCGTCTATCACAATCCTCAGCGGCAGGTTGTACGCCTTATACCACTCTATGTCGGTCTGGTCCCCGAATGTGCAGCACATGACTGCGCCAGTCCCCTTCTGCGGGTCCACGCGCGAGTCGGCCATCACGGTAACTTCCTGCCCGAAGATCGGCACCCTGACCCTCCTGCCGACCAGCTTGTTGTTCTTGGCGTCCTGGGGATTGACAAAGATCGCAACGCAGGCAGGAAGGAGTTCTGGCCTTGTCGTGGCTATTGTCACTTCGTCAGAGAAGCGGATCTGCACGAACCTGGACTTGAGCACTTTGTCCTGCAGCTCCATCTGCGAGAGCGCGGTCTTGTCCTTTGGGCACCAGATCGTCGGTGTCTGCCTCCTGTATACCCTGTTCATCCTGTTGAGTTCCAGAAACGAGAGTTGAGAGATCCTCTGCGCGTCCCTGCTTATTGTGGTGTAGAGAAGCGACCAGTCGAAGGAGATGCCAAACGCTCTCCATGTCTGCCTGTATATCTCATCGTATCTTATGGTCTCCTCCTCGACCAGCTTTACGAACTTCTTCCTGCCTTCCTTCTCTGCCGTGGTGCCATGCAGCTTCTCTACCAGAAGCTCGGTGGGCAGGCCGTTGTTGTCAAAGCCCATCGGATAGAAGACATTAAAGCCTCTCATCCTCTTGTACCTTGCTATTATGTCGGCCTGTGTGTAGGAGAAGAAATGGTGTATGCCCAATGTGCCAGAAACCGTAGGAGGCGGCGTATCTATCGCATAAATGCGTTTATCCGAGGCTGCATCGAAGGCATAGACCTTGTGCGTGTCCCAGAAGCGCGCAAGTTCAGGTGCCATCACTCTATGGTCAAATTTCTCCTCCATCTAAAGCAGCCAATTATCTCTGTGCAGGAACAGCTTTATTAGTGTTGTCTTGCTGCAATCAAAAAGTAACAGATTAGCAAGATCCACCAGTAAAACTGCCGCAAGGCAGCCTGTTTATATATCAGGAATAACGTAAAGGAAATCAGTAAAAGCAGGGACTCAGAGGCAGGGCTATGGCATTTTTTAGAAAGGCAAGGATGATAAGGGAGCAGGCCGGCATAATCAGGGACCAGGCATCGGCAATGGCGCAGCAGGCGTCGTTCATAGCTGCGCAGGAAGCCGAGCTGCGGGAGGCAAAGAGGACAATAGACTTCAAGAACGATGCGATAGCGGAGAGGGAGAGGGCCATTGAGGAGATGGACCACGCCTCGCTCTTCGACACCAAGACAGGTCTGCCTAACGGTAACAAGCTGACCGTCGACCTGCTGGCCATAATCAACGATATGATCCACTCTGGGAGCGAGAGACGTGAGGAGGAGAAGGAGCGCATTGGCGACACTGTTGTCATGTTCATAGACATGAGGGGGATGAAGAGGATAAACGACTCTGTCAACCACAATGCCGGAGACCGCGCAGTGGGGGAGTTCTTCGCTGCCCTGGCACGTACCACCAGGCACGGTGCCGTGTACAAGTTGCACGAGACCGGGGATGAAGGAGTGGTGGTCGTTAGCGGAAAGCGGGCACCTACCGAACTCCAGGCGAGGGAGAGGGCATCGGATGCCGCAAACAGGGTGGTTGTCAGGATAAGGGACGAGGTCTCAAAGATAAGGATACCGGAACTGCCGCAGTACCGCCTGGGCATGCACATAGGAACGGCAAGCCTAAGGCAGATAATAGGCGAAAACCCCAAGGAGGCCGCAGAAGACATAGCAAGGCTCGTATACGAGCGTGCTGACGAGTCAGCCAACGAGCAGAGAAGGCTAAGGCGACTTCCAAGGGCTTGATGCGCACAACGCCATTAGGAGAGGGCATGCCGCAGCCCCTGCTATCTGCGCCTTGCAAGAGGCGTAAGTACCGAGAACATATCGCCTCCCCTGTAGGTTACGATGCCCTTCTCATCGGTGACATACGGCTTGCCCTTACTGCACACCTCTATTGTTATCCCATAGCCGGGATCGTTGAGCTGGGTTCCTTCCCCAGTGCGGATAATCACCCATGCATGCGGCACGCCCCTTGCCAGGGCCTCCAGCTTCTCGCGCCTGCGCTCACTTGCAGCATGCGTCAGCGGCTTTGAGAATATGCCATACCTTGCAACCGCGTGATTGACCAGCATCATACTATCGTACTCCGCCCGGGCTGCTGTTCGTCTCAGCCTGCGCTTGGTCAGAGCAGCACCTGTAACATGATCATCGCTCTTCAGGGTAAATGTGCCCATGACAACGCTGGCGGACATGCGCCTGCGATAGTGGCTGCCGTCCTGATTGCCATGCCTTGTCTCTCCGTTGATAAGGTAGGCGAGCAGCACCGCCTGGGTAAGCGGATCGGCCTCGCCATCCCTAATGGCATCGCTCAGGCTGACGATCCTGTCCCTGAACCGGCTGCCAAGCGCGCTGCTCTGGCTGCGCAGCTTGCCTACGACAATCTGGGTAACCGCAGACGGCCTCACATCGTTGTCAAGCGCCCTCCTCGCATCCTTCATCATCCTGCGCAAGGCCCTGCCATCGTCTATCAGTGTGCCGTTTCCGGAAAACGGGCTCGCATCGCAGGAGTAGCGCAGCTGGTCCACTATGTCCATACGGCTTGGCAGGTAATCAGTGAACTTCTCAATACGATAGCTCTTTCCGCCGACCTCCCTGCGCTTTTGGGCGTAATCATTGGGCGTCGCACCCTCGCCGAGTATGACACCGGTATTAAGCTCGGCTGGAAGGTTTATCTCGTATCTGGCATGGGTTATTACCATGCCGCGGCTCAATGCATTCATGCAAACATGTCTACATTCGCAGAGCGGTATAAATAAGTTTTCCCCGCGTACCTGTGCGCGCGGATCGAAGAGAGGGGCGGCTCAGCCGGCTGGGAAGCCGGCAGGTCCTTTGTTTTTATAAATTCATGGCGGGAAAAGCTGTGATTGAACTCGCGGGAGAATGCCACAGTAAAGCTCGTATAGCATTCCGCAGTAAATGGCTTTGAGGCAGATCCATAAACTGCGCAGTTGTTTTGGTCAGGCGGGCTCATCCGAAGAAGAAGTTCCAGATGCGCCTGAAGATTCCGCCCTTCTTGTTGCTTCTTCCAGGGATCTTTGGTATGAGTCCAGCTTTGGAGACGTACATGCTGGCTGTGTCGCCTATTGCAATTGCGAACTTTGACTTGCTGTTGAGCAGGTATGCGGGTATGTGCTGCGCCACGCTTATCGGAACGGTCTCATCCTCGGGTATCATGCCGATCGCGGGGTTGCCGTAGAGCTCATTTATCTCCCTCGGGCTTATCTCGTAGTTCCTGTTCCTGAACCTGTTTATCGCAAGGCTGTGCCTTATGCTCACCTTGTCGAACTCCTTTGCAAGTCTTATGCTGCTCGTGCAGGCGGAGAGCTCCGGAGTTGTTATTATGAGGGCCTCGCTGACGTACCCGGAGAGATCCTTGGAGAGTGTCTCTGGCTGCAGCAGGCCTGGCGCGGTGTCTATTATTATGAAGTCGTAGCTCTCGTTTGCGAGCATGGCAAAGAACTCGGTAAGCGTTGATGCAGAGGGTATGTAGGAGCGCGTGGTCAGGGTGCCGGGCAGAACGCTGAGGGACGAAGGCGCGTGGACGACAACCGCCTTCTTCAGGCTGACCTTCTTCCTTATGACGTCCTCTGTGCCTATGTTGACGTCTTCAAGGCCGAGGTGGAAACCTACGCTCGGATTCGACATGTCCGAATCGACTACCAGGACCTTGTACTGCGACATCGCAAGCGCGACACCCAGATTTACGGCAACAGTCGTCTTGCCCACCCCGCCCTTCTGGGATGAGATCCGGATTAGGTATGGCTTACTTGTCATTTTCATCGCGGGTTTCGAATTGCTTTTTGATTCTCATCAGTCGCACTGACCTGCCGGCATCGTATACGGCCGACGTCCTGCGCCTTGCTGCTGCTACTAGTATGACAATCGCAAATAAAAAGGTTACGCCACCGGCAATAAAGACGGGATATGCAGAAGCTAGCAGGGGAATTCGGAGTGCAGGCGGCCCTGAGGTCCTATTTGCAGTCTGGTTCTCTGATGTCTGGTTGGCAGGCTCTTCTGCGCTTCCCTGCTGCGGGGAGACTATCAGGGGCAGGGAGTAGGTGAAGTTGGCACCTGCGGTAGTGATGAATATCGAGAGCGTGTAGGTGCCGGGCCTTGAGCCGGTCTTTATCCCAAAGACCCTGCTGATGTACTGGTTCGGCGAGGCGGTGGCATTCTGTATCGGATTGTATATCTCTATGCCTGCCGGAGCGGAGACGACAAATGTGATGGTCTGCGGCTTGCCTCCAGTATAGAACGCTGACACATTTATCGTGCTTGCCGAATTTGTAGCCATGCCGGGCAGCACAGGATTTGCTATCTGCAGTATGTTGTATTTGGAGGGCTGCGAGAGCTGCGAGATTATAGTGGTAATATTGTAGGCAAGGGCCGGATCGGTAACGTTCTCTATGCTGTAATAGCCATAGGCGCTCTGCTTGGCAGATATCATGCCCACGTTCCATGCGATAACGTAGCCGCTACCGCTGCGCGCCGTAGTGCTGTTGAGCCCCAATGTCTGTATCTCTGAGATGTCACTGGCAAGACCGGCAGGCAGATAGGAGTACGCGTAGATGTTGGGCTGTGCAGCACTCTGCGGGTTTGTTATCTGCATCGAGGCGCTAAGCTCGGTGCCGTTCACTAGGTGCATGCGCTCGTTCTCAGAGACCGCAGTCGTGTTCCGGTAGGAGTAGTATGCCAGGTACAGCGTCTCCGCTCTCTTGCCTGCGGAGTTTGGGTTCTCTGTCAGGGTGAGCGGCACTACGTACATGCCAGGCTGCGATGGGCCACTGTACAGCACGTTTATGAGAATTGATGAGTATCCGTTCAGGTAGATCTGGTTTGTGGAGAGGCTGAGCATGTTGGAGAATGATTGCGGTATCGAGAGTTCCAGCTCCTCGGGCACTGCGCTCTTGCTCCTTATGACCATGGTGGATGTGCTGGAGGTGCCGGCCGGCAGCGCGGTGTAGAAAGGCAGGTCGCTCACCACTATGTCAGGTATCGTCTGACTCTCGCTTCTTGTAAGGTTTGAAGCGTAGCCTGCAAGTGCAGATGGACTGGTCACGCTGTATCTCAGCGAACGGCTGTCTGTCCTGTAGACTACGCCGTTCTGCGCATAGAGCAGCGATGCGCTTATCCAGTAAGCTCCGGTGGGCATGCCTGCGGTAGGCAGCTCGAGATGAAGGTATGCGCTCTGGCTCTGCGAGAGGGCCCCTACGCTGAATTCCCTGCTCGAGTTGAGAGGGCCTGTGATGTTGAATACAAGGAACATGCTGTTTGCCGCCAGGGTGCTGTTGTCATATATTATCATGCTGGCACGCAGCGGCATGCCCAGCGAGATGTTGTACTGCGATGCCTGGAATCCAGTCAGCACGACGGAGCTGCCCTGCCTTGTGAAGTTGCCGGCCTGCGATGCGTTTACAGCTAAGGATGACGCAATAATCAACATTATTACAGACGCATATACTCGCATAGCTAAATCAGGCCCCGACGGTAGCCTAACTCATCTTATGAACGCGAAGGTTAAAAAAGGTGGTTATTAAGGCTTTTGGAAGACCAGAGAACACATGCCTTAGGATCAGGACTGCGGTCGTCAGGGAGGCTGCTGACCGGCTTGCTGGTCGGAGTCTCCATTGTCATTACTGAATGTGTGCTTGAGCTTGATCAACGGCTGGCTGCGCTGGAGTGCATAGGCTATGCGCCTGCGCCTCATTGCGAGCAGGTATAGGATTATTGCTGCCGCAGCGGCAGTTGCAGGGATCCACAGGTACTGCTTATACCGCGAGAAGATCGCGTAGAGATTGATATTGCTGCCTGTCGTGCTGGTATTTGTGCTGATTGCGGCAGGCTGTGAGACTATCAGCGGCAGATAGTAGGTATAGTTGGCACCGTTGGTATACACATATGCTATAAGGGTGTAGGTGCCGGTTGTGTTAGGGGCAGTTATGTAGAATTGCTGGTTGAAGAGCTGGCCCGGCAGTGCGGTTACATTCTGGACAGGGTTACTCACCACTATGCTTGGCGGGGCACTAAGTGCAAACGTGACTGTCTGCGCCTTTGCGCCTGTGTAGCTTGCGGTTATGTTGATCGTCCCGTGGCCGTTGGCAGGTATTGTCCCTATTGATGGATTTGCGACCGCAAGCACGCTGCTGTTCTGCTGCTGGCTGCCGGTGGCCACTGCGTCGACTATCTGCGAGAGCAGGGAGATGCTTGTGACTCCCCTGAGCCTGTAGCTGCCGGAGAGGCTCTGACCAGGCGGTATCTTGGTTGCCAGCCAGTGTATTACATAATAGCCGCTCTGCGTTGTCGTCTCGCCGGAGATTCCTGAGAGCACTATATCCGAGGTGTTGGTCACTACGCCCTCAGGCAGATACGTATTAACGTATGCGGTGCCAATTGGCGTCTGGGCAGGGTTCTCGACCTGGATTGTGCCGATGGCATCGGTCAGGTTAGTCAGGCTTACCTGGCTGCTTATGGCCGGCCTTGTAGCGGAATTTACAACGCTTATCGTAAGGAATCTCTGCTCCGAAGAGCTTATCCCCGCGGCTAGCGCATTGATGCCTATCGGCACATAGTACATTCCCTCAGGGGCGCCTGCAGGCGCCTTTACATTAAGGATTATGCCGACTTCCTGGCCAGGCTCAAGTACTGTTGTCGATGATGACAGGTGCACCATGCTTGAGTATTCTCCAGGCACGCTCAGGCTCAGTGCGATTGGGGTGTTGCCGGAGTTCTGCAGGCCCATTGTCGCTGTCAGCGAGGCTCCTGCGCTCACCAGCATGTCAAGTGGCATGGAGGTCAGATTCAACTGTGGTATCAGGCCTGTGTTGTTGGTCTTGTTTACCTGCACTGGCGATGGCGGCGGAGGGCCATGGGAGCTTGGCTGGGAGATCAGGAACAGCCTGGTTGACGTAGTTGGCAGGTAATTTCCATTGCCAATTGCGTTCACCTCTATGACATAGTAGCCAGGCCCGAAGAGGTTGAACTGCGTTGAGTTTGTTAGGTTGGCCTCGTACCTGCCGAGCACGTAGATGTTCGCGCTCAGCTGGTTTGCAACCGCACCCAGGTCAACGGTTATGGTTGACGGCTGGGTGTTGTACGTCCTGTTCTGCGGGAAGTTGGGGAAGCTTATTACTGGAGTCCCCCGGTCGATGGCAAGGATCGTAGGTGGGGAAGTATTGCCGCTGGTCGCATCGTTTGCGGTGAACACATAGTTGCCAGGCGCAAGGCAGCTGGAGAGCGTCGGCACGGAGCCACATATGCTGTAGCTGGCGGTAGTGGTGCCGCTTGCAACCTCATTGCCATTGAAGAAGAGCTGGCATGTGTCGCTTGTGGTGCACACCGCTGTAACAAGGACATTGCTGCCGTAAGCTGTAGGGTTTGCAGTGCTTATGTTCACGGCAGGTAGGCTCACCGATGCTACCGTGATCACTCCTGACTCCACAGAGTTGTTGGTTTCTGGGATTGCAGCGCTGTCTGTGACGACAACGTTTGCCTGGGCCGTGACGCCCACATCCGAGAGAGGTATGGCCCAGCCAAAGGTGTTGCTAGCAGCGCTGACTCCCGAGTATGTTGCAGTTGCAATGACGCTTCCGTCTACTGTGTTTACCACGGTCCACTTGTAGGTGTATGGAGGAGTGCCTCCGCTTACCGTTGTGGAGAAGCCCAGCGTCTGGCCTGCAGGGTATACCGTGTGCGCGCTCGGCGAGATGGTAGGCGCGGCGAGGGCAGGATAGACTGTCAGGCCGGTAAGGTTGGGACTAACCTCCACGTCAGGCGGCACGCTCGAGTCCTCTATGACAACGTTTGCCTGCAGGGTGTTGCCTGCCTGGCTTGCGGGGATGACCCACGTAAAGCTATTGGTCGTTGAGCCAACGCCGGTGAAGAGCTGGCTTGCTACGGGTATGCCGTTTGCCTCTGTGACTATTATGTAGTTATAAGTATATGGGGAATTGGCCGCCACCGCGGTGGCAGTGAAGGTGATCGACTCCCCAGCATCCAGCGATGCCGGCAACGCCGGGCTGGAGGTTAGTGTTGCGGCTGCGGCAGGAGTCACAGCAACAAGGTCGGTTTGGGAGAGCGCGTTCTCTGGCACTAGCGCGTTGTCTGTGACCTGGTAGCAGTAGTAGGTGTTCGAGGTTGGCGCCGCGTTGTAGGTAGATGCCACTGCCCCTGATACCGCGGTGTCAGAACCGCAGCTTGGAGAGTTACCTGCAAACCACTGGTATGTGTAAGGAGGGGTGCCGTTTATCGCGTTGGCGCTCAGCAGTATATGGCTGCCGGAAGCCACAGAAGGCGAGTTCGGGGTGACCGGCCCTGCCTGCAGGGCAGGGTTGACTGTCACAAGGTCAGTTGGCGAGTCAAGAGACTGCGCCTGGGAGCCGCTGTCAGTCACCTGGTAGCAGTAATAGGTGTTCGAGGTCGGAGATGCCACGTACGTGTTTGATGATGCGCCGCTTATTGTGGTGTCTGAGCTGCAGGTAGCCGATGTGCCTGCGTACCAGATGTATGAGTATGGCTGCTGGCCACCGGACGGATTGGCCGCAAGGGTGACCGACTCTCCAGTATCGATCGCAGGCGAGATGGGCGTTATGTACCCTGCAACCATCGTGTTTGTTATTGTTATGACGCCACTCTCCGCGGAGCTCTCGGTCTGCGGTGTGTACGCAGAATCGGTCACTATCACGTTTGCATACACAGTGTTTCCTATCGCGTTTTGGGGTATCAGCCATCCGAAGCTATTAGATGACGCTGCCACGCCGGTATATAGCGCTGTTGCCATAAGCTGGCCGGTCACGGTGTTCACCACTATCCAGTTGTATGTGTACGGTCCTGTACCCCCTGTGACTGTAGTGGAGAAGATAATATTCTGGCCAGGAGCGTCGGATTGTGGTGTGGAGGGCGATATTGTAGGCGTGCCAAGCGCTGCGTTGACAGTAAGTGTCTGTATGGTTGCGCTGTTGGCAGTTTCCGGAGCAAACGCGCTGTCAGTTATAATCACGTTTGCCTGTATGGTGTTGCCGGCGTCGGATGGAGGCGCAGTGTATACGAAGCTGTTTGTTCCGATTCCGACCCCTGTGTACAGCACGTTGACAACCACCTGCCCGGTTATCGTATTTGTCAGCAGGTAGTCGTACGAGTACGGAGGCGTGCCGCCGTTTGCAGCTGCCACGAATGTGACACTCTGGCCTGCGTCTATTGAAGCGGGCAGCGAAGGCGCTGATGACAGCGAGGGCGCAAGTGCGTTGTTCACAGTAACAAAGTCTGTATCAGAATACAGTGACTGCGGCACAGAGCCGCTGTCAGTCACCTGGTAGCAGTAATAAGTGGATCCTGCTGGTGATACGGCATATGTGTTGCTTGTCGCTCCGCTTATCTGCACATCACCGCTGCAGCTGCTCGATGTGCCGGCAAACCAGTTGTATGTATATGGAGGGGTGCCTCCTACCGGGTTAGCTGCCAGGGTTATGGACTGGCCGTTATCTATTGTTGGAGCAGCAGGCGTGATGTTGCCGGCAATAAACGTCGAGCTGACCGTTATTACGGCGTTCTCCGAGTATGCGACGTTGCCTGTTGTGTCGGTCACCTTCTCAAGTACGTTGTATGTTCCGGCTGTCGTGAAGGTGAAGGTGTTTCCTGACTCTGTGAACCCTGACG
>JAKAVK010000013.1 GCA_021817325.1 Microcaldota archaeon
AGGTAAAGGCAGGATTCCCAAGATACAAATCAAGGGACAAATTCAATTCAATAACACATATTGAAAACAACGGCTCATTCAGGATAGAAAGGGGAAGGCTCAGGATTTCGAAGATAGGCACTATGAGGATAGAGCAGCACAGGAACATCGTGGGAAACGTAAAAACAATGACCATAAAGAGGGAAGGAAGAGAATATTATGCAATCTTCACCGCAGAGCAGATAATAAATCCGCCAAAGATAACAGACACAAATCCAGTCGGCATAGACATGGGCATCGACAACTTCGTTGCGCTTTCAGACGGACAGACAATCCAGAAGCCAAAGTTCTTCAAAAAGAGGGAGAAGAAAATTGCAAGATGGCAGAAGATAATCGCAAGGAGACATAAAGGCTCAAATAGAAGGGAGAAGGCAAAGTTCAGGCTTCAAGAGGAGTGGAAAGGAGTAACAAACCAGTCCAACGATTTCATGCACAAACTGTCTGACAAGATGGTTCACGGAGGATATACGTCATTCGCAGTGGAGGCGTTGAATATACAAAACATGGTAAAGAACCATAATCTTGCACAGTCAATCCAGAACGCTTCATGGAACAGGTTCATAAACATGCTTTCATACAAGGCTGAGAGTGCCGGTATGAAGGTAATAAAAGTAGACGCAAGGGACACGACGCAGGAATGCAGCAACTGCCATCACATAAAGACAGGCAGCGAACGGCTGACTCTGGAAGACAGAATCTACCACTGCAATATCTGTGGTCTTACCATGGACAGGGACATAAACGCATCAAGAAACATATTGCATAGGGCAACTACCCTCGGACAGAGGGAAAGTCACGCTCAGGGAGATATGGCCTCTGCGGTGCAACAGGCATCGAAAAGTCGCATCGGGGAACTGAGAACATACCCTGCAAATGCAGGGGAAGCCAACGACCTTCAGTCGTTGGAGAGTGTCACATGGGAGCTCTAAGGGCACAGTCCGCAATGGAGTACCTGATGACATACGGGTGGGCTATACTAGTCGTTGCTGTCGTTCTTGCCGTCCTATTCGAACTCGGCATATTCGGCGGGACCACGACCACTACTTGCATAGCGCAACCTGGTTTTACATGTACCGACCTGATTTTCGATTCCAATGTCATTACCAACGCGGCAGGCCAGCCGAATCCTGTCAGCGAGCCTAGCATAAGCGCTAGGATAGGAACCACGTACGGGCCATGGACAGACGTGTATCTGGTAGTAGTTCCGTATGGTCAAGTAATAACTGATACCAATCCGAATGACTACACCAACTCAGCCGACTTTTACTATTGGAGCGAGTACTTTGGCCAATACTGCTACACGCAGACATTGCAGTCCGGCCAGGTGATTACCGCAATGATGTACATGCAACCAGACTATCCCCATTCCCAGATAGTGCAGTTGAAACTTGGCACCCAATTCAACGGAGAGATATGGGCGATGTACACACCGGCAGCCGGTCCGCAATACGAGGCAAACCAAGTAATAGAGGTTGCGACATTCAAGGCGGTAGCCACCTCACACTAGAATAAGTATTCCTGCAAGCCCCGCCTCTCCCGCACCGCTGCGCTCAGTCCATAAACTGCTGCGGCGTAGGCGGCTCTATCGGAACTCCCTTCCTCTTTCTTATGTCCCTGACCACCTTGTCCTGGAGGTCCTTTGGCAGTTTCTCGTAGCCTGCATACTCTGGGTACCAGACCGCCTTGCCTTGGGTGAGGCTCCTCAGCTCGTTAGAGAAGCCCTTTATGACCTCCGCGACAGGCATTTTGGCTATTATGGTAACCTGCTCGTTCTCCTGCTGTATGTCCATGACCTGCCCCCTCTTGCCCTGCACGAAGGTGATAACATCTGACAGGTGCTCCTGCGATATGTTTATAGTGAACTTCTGCTTTGGCTCCATCAGTACGACTCCTGCTGTGAGCATCCCTGCGTATATCGGCCTTCTCATGGCCGGTATTATCTGCGCCGGGCCCCTGTGTACCGGATCCTCGTGTATTGTAGCATCGGTTATGAGCACCTTTATCCCAGAACACTTCTCCCTTGCAAGGGGCCCGTCCTTTATCGCCTCTTCAAACCCCTCGATCAGAAGTTCCATGACCTCGTTGAGGTACTGCACCCCTTTGGTAGCATCTATGAGCATGCTCCTGTTAATCACGTCAACAACCCCTCTTGCCTGTTCCCTTGGCATACCGCGCTTTACGAGTTCCTCTATATGGGTCTTTCCCTTTGGCTTGCCCTCACGCATGCCCCCTTCGTCTATGAAGTTTATGATCTGTTGCTCCAGTGGCTCTATGTTGACGTAGAATCGCGAATGCTTGTTAGGCGACTTGCCCTCAACATTTTCAACTGCCCTCTCAATAGTCTCCCTGTACACGACTATGGGTTCGCTTGTTGTTATTGGCACCTTGAACTCGTCGCGTATCTTGGTCTCTATTACCTCGAGGTGCAGCTCCCCCATCCCGCTGACAAGGTGTTCACCGGTCTCCTGGTTGAGTTCCACCACTATAGTCTGATCCCCCTTAGAGAGCTCCCTGAGCGCTTCTATGAGTTTTGTCATATCCCTAGTGTCCTTGGCCTCAATCGCCTTGGTTACTACGGGCTGTGAGTAGTGCTTTATCTGTTCGAACGGCTCTATGTTGTTCTGGCTGATGGTATCTCCTATGGAGACGTTCTTAAGCCCGACTATCCCGGCAATGTTCCCTGCAGGGACCGCATCTATAGGTACCTTGTCCTGGCCCATATACAGGCTGACCTGCTGGATCCTCTGTAAATCAGGCATCCCGGTCACATATGCGTCGACGCCCTTCTTCAGCGTTCCGGAGAAGACCCTGCCTATAGCGACTTCACCGCTGTGCTGGTCGTAGTTGACCCCGAAGACTATAGCATTGACAGGAGCGTTCTTATCGACCTCGATCATCGCTTTCCCATCCGGACTTGTTATGTCGCCATGCCACAGGTGCGGTATCCTGTACTTCTGAGCATCAGCCGGATTCGGCAGGTGCTCGATCATCATCGTGAGGGTCGCCTCATCTATCGGCGCCACTTCCTGCAGCTTCGCCTCATCGTTCTTTGCCGTTAGCTCGAAGATATCCTTGAACTTGACATTGTATTTTTCCATTATCCTTGTGGATATGGCCCACTTCTTGTAGGCCGAGCCGAAGCAGATGCTCCCGTTCTCAACGCTGAGCAGCCACTTCTTGGCATATTCCTCCGGAGCGAACCTCACTATAAGCTTGTTGATGTCGTTTATAAGCTCAAGAAGCCTCTCGAATGCCTGCTCCTGGGTGAGCTTGAGCTCATTCAGCAGCCTGTCGGTTTTGTTGACGAAGAGTACCGGCTTGGCCCTCTCCTGCAGCGCCTGCCTGAGCACTGTCTCGGTTTGCGGCATGATGCCTTCGACAGGATCCACCACCAGTACGACTCCGTCTACAGCCCTCATAGATCTCGTGACGTGTCCTCCGAAGTCGACGTGGCCCGGCGTGTCTATGAGATTTATTATGTAATCGTGGCCCTTGTAGTTAAATGCCAGGGAGATGTTTGCAGACTTGATCGTCATCCTCCTGTCCTTCTCTATCGCCTCGTAGTTGGTGTACAGCGCCTCACCCGCAACGCTCTTGGAGATAATTCCGGCGCGTGCAAGGAGCGAATCTGTAAGTGTTGTCTTTCCGTGGTGCACGTGCGCTATGATGGCAACATTCCTTATGTGTACAACATCGCCCATTATCTTTGCTACTTCCTCTGCAACGAATTCTTTCCTTACCATAAGGTTATCACCTTGCTCTCTTTGCTATGCGTTCTCCTTCCACCCTCTTCTTTATCGCATAGCTGTCTGGACTGTTGTTTGCAGCCAGGATAAGCTCGTTTGCCAGCGCATCGGCAAGGGTTCTCCTGTTCTTGAACGCGCCGATGAGCGCAGCAAGCGCTATATTCTTAATCGCGACATTGAGTCTGCGCTGTGCGCTTATGCCCACAGCGACATTGTAACTTATTCCCCCGTATCTCACCCTGGTCGTATCCTCTATAGGCGCGGTGTTCTGCAGCGCGTCTATAAGCACCTGCAGCGGGTTCTTCCCGGTCTGCTTGCTGACTATCGCAAAGGAGCGTTCTACGACCTTCATAACCTTGATCTTCTTGCCCTGGAGCCTTCCCTTCGTCCTTATTACCTTGCCGCCCACCTTCCTGCCTGTGCCCCCTCTCATTAGCTTGTTCATCAGTCTCTCTACCACGCTTATGTGCGAGTTGTAGTATGACTGGACCTTCCTCCTTCCGTATATGTTTGGATATACGTACGAATTGAGGTTGACATAATCCGCTATGCTCTCATCCGCCACATTGACCTCTGCGGGATTGTACTTGCCGAATATAAGATGGGCTTCCAGGTTCGTCGCCTTCTTAGGTCTTGGTGCCTCCTCATGCTTCTCAGGCTCCTCCACCGTCTTCTCAGCAGCATCAGGCTCCCTTCTCCTTCTAGGCCGCTCGGTCTTCTTCTGAGCCTGCCTCTGCTCCGGTCCAACTGGTTCCTTGCCATCCATTGCATTTAAAACTTCATCAGCCAATCAAACTACCTCTTAGGCTTCTCCTTCCTGCCCTTCACAACCTCGAAAATATCTGCCCCGTTGACCGCTATGACCCTGTATTTGAGGCCTGGTATGGACCCCATCTGGCCACGCTGCGAACCTCCCATTCCCTGTATTGTCACTTCATCGTGCTCCTCTATGAAGTTTATCGTGCCATCATAAGGGACGTATGCCCCCACTATCTTGCCATTCTTGACGATCTGTACTCTCACGCATTTTATGAGCCCCGAGTGCGGTTGCTTTTGCTGGAGCACGAATTTCTGGAGAACCAGCGCCTTGGCCATAGGCACAGTGCCTACTGGGTCGTATTTGCGCTTGAACTTGAAGTATTTTCTCTTCCACCACTTGTTTAGCATACGGTGCTTCTTTCTCTTCTTCAGAAGCTCTCTTGCCGCAAATTCTCCTTTTGCCAAAGTTTCACCAATCAGCTGTATTCCTCGTTGAGTATTCCAGAGTTGCCCTCGCTTATCACGGCAAGGCTGTTTACCGAGTAAGGCCTCCCGCACGCCGCGCCGAGCTCGAGGGAGTTGCCATTGAACCTCACGAGCCTGATTCCTGTGACGCTGCAGACGTGGGTTATGTCATCTACTATCTCCTTCTTGCCTTTGCCTGCCACTACTATCATCTTCGCCTTGTTGCCGCTTATGGCACGCATGACTGTCTTATTGCCAAAGCTAACTTCGCCCGTGTCTATCGCCAATCTAAGGTCTTTGGTCAAATCGCTCATAGCAACCAAGAAGAAAATGCAGGTTCAAGATAAACTAACCAAATAGCAGATATCTATGTGACTCAAAAAGTATATAAAGCTTGCATCTCTCGGATAAGCGCATGGGGGTGCGCTGCCCAATATAAGGGCGCACTGAACCAAAACGTTGCATCAGGTTTTTATAACTTCGTTTACCAAGTCATCCTGCATACGGTGTGTTATTGTGGCAGGAAAAACAAGCATTGCAGTTTTGATAATAGCAGTGATAGTGATAATAGCAGCGGCTGCGGTATTGCTCTCGAACAAGGCGCCGCTTACTGCTCAATCGGGGCAGGCGCCAGCGGTTACGCAGGGCCAGAGCCTGGCATCGCTTAGCCTGACAGACCCTCCGCAGGTTCCTAGCGGAACAACATCGCTGGTGATCAATTATTCGTCACTGGCAGTGCATACTGTCGCAGGTGCCTGGATCACATCCAACACATCAGGCAGTGTTGACCTTCTTACGCTTACAAATGCCAGCCAGGTCTTGGGTAACGTCAACGTCTCAAAAGGTACTATAATAGACATGGCCAGATTCTACGTATCCGCGGTGCAGATAACAATAAACGGCACTGCTTACAATGTGACTGTACCCAGCGGCCAGGTAACAGCCCATCTTTCCACTCCGTCAACAGTAAACGGGGTGACGCAGGTGCTGGTGCAGCTCTCTCCGGTGGTGGTGACCATATTCACCAACACCACGCCTGAATTCGTGCTTGTGCCTTCTGTCAGGGCTATAGCCATAGGCAATGCATCCGCAGCAAGGCCCAGGGAAGGAGAGCGCACCTCGCTAAGTGCGAGGGAGAGGGATGATCTGGAGGCAGCAGCGCCAAACATCACGATTACAAGTGCGTCGCTGTCAGAAGTGAACGGCTCGACGATGCTGTCAATAACCGTTAAGGATAACTCCAACGCATCCGTTGACCTAAGGCATATAGGCGTGCGCGGAGCGGAGAGTGTGTCAGTAAACGCGGCAGCAGCAAACCAGATGGCCGATGCGATAATAAACAGAACCGAGGGCATACTCTCACACATAGAGAACGAGTCGCAGCACTCCAATTCCGCGGCACGTGCAAATGCATCAGCGCACGATAACATATCTACAAACGGAGCTGCCAACAGCTCTGCAAACGGCACGATAAACATATCGGCGCGCATAAACTCTTCGGTATCTGCGCATGTGCATGACAACAATACGCAGGGGCAGGACTCCACGCAGGGCAGCTATTCGCAAGGCCTATACCAGGTCAACCTGACTGCGATAAGCGGTTACGAGCATGAGATAGGGGACCTTGCGGGCAGCGCCAATATACATTCATTCATAAACGCGTCAGTCATGAACGGCACGGTAAATACCACAGCCTTCGGGGCATCGGTGCTGCATATGGTGCGCGATTCGCTCGATACCAATCTGCACGGCTTTGAAGCATTCCAGCAGGACAACAGGATCCTGCAGTTCCAGATAATGGCCAACGGAACACTTGCGCTGCCATTCAGCGAGGATCAGTTCAGCAACGGGTACGGCTACAACCTCAGTGCTGGGCAGTCCCATACATTCACATTCTCCGGGCCTGTTACGCTGGCAAATGGAAGGCTTGATGTGGCACTGGTTCCTGGAAGCAACTACACAGTGACTGTGCAGGGGGAGACTGGGGCCATGGCGAGCACAAGCGTGAATGCGACTGCCTAACTGGCCGCCAAAAACAGGCCAGTGCAGGGGCGGGCCTAGCAGACCAGGGCTTCACACGAGCCTGCTTGAGTCAAGGATCTCGTCAAGCTTCTTCCTATCCATTATTCTTAGCTCAAGGCAGATCTCCTTGACGGTCTTTCCCTTGTGGTAGGCGATTCTTGCTACCTTGGCAGCCTTCGCATATCCGATGTATGGGCTAAGTGCAGTAGCCAGTGAGAGATTCTCGTCGAGCATGCCCTGTATCCTATCTGTATTGGCTTTTACCCCAACCACACACCTCTTCGTGAACGCATTTACCGCGCTCGAGAGTATGTCGATCGAGAAGAGCAGGTCAAACGCCATTACTGGCATAAAGACATTGAGTTCGAGCTGCCCCGCATTGGCTGCCTCGGTTATGGCCGTGTCATTTCCCATCACCTGGAAGCAGGCCATGCCAAGCATCTCCGCAATGCTAGGATTTACCTTGCCAGGCATGATCGATGATCCAGGCTGTATCTCTGGAAGCAGGAGTTCCGCAAAGCCGGCCCTAGGCCCAGAAGCAAGGAGCCTGAAGTCACTGGCTATCTTGTTGAGCGAGACCGCGGTCTGCTTCAGCGAGCCGCTTATGGAGAGTATCTCGCCGCGCGTGGATTGGGCCATGAACTTGTTGCGCGCTGACCTGAAGCTGCACCCGGTATAGGCATTGAGGTGCTTTATGACAAGTCTCTCGTATTTAGGACCCGCATTCATGCCTGTGCCTAGTGCAGTGCCGCCCAAAGGCAGCTCAAGAAGGACTTTTCCCGATTCCTCAAGCAGGCTTATGGATCTCCATACGACCCCTGCATAACCATGGAATTCCTCTCCAAGGGTCATCGGCACTGCGTCCTGAAGGTGGGTTCTGCCTATCTTGACTATGTGCGAGAACTCGCGGGACTTCCTCTCCAACTCGCGCTGCAGAAATCTCAGTGCAGGAAGCAATTTCTTGTGCAGAGCAAGGTAAGCGGAGATGTCCATAACCGATGGGTAAGTGTCATTTGTGGACTGGGACATGTTGACGTGGTCGTTGGGATGCACTATCCGATAGTCGCCCTTCCTTCCCCCGAGCATGACTATTGCAGCATTTGCCACTACCTCGTTAACGTTCATGTTCGTGCTGGTTCCAGCCCCTGCCTGGAACACGTCCATGGAAAACTGGTCGTCAAACTTTCCTGCTATTACCTGGTCGCAAGCCTTGACAATTGCATGCGCCCTTTTCTCATCGAGCTTCCCGGCGCCTAGATTTGCAAGAGCAGCGGAGCGCTTTATTGTTGCATACGCGCGTATAAGATCCTTGCTGACCGCTATTCCGGAGATCTGGAAGTTCTCAAGGGCGCGCTCCGTCTCCGAGCCATAGTAAGCATCGGCAGGTACCTTGACTGTGCCAAGCACATCCCGCTCTTTGCGATACCTCATCAGATCAACTCTCGTAATGCTTATTCTTCTTATTATTAAGTGCTATGCCTAGCGGGCTCCCTCTCTTCTGCAGTTGTATTGCTCATCAGCTCTGTCTTAAGAAGCTGGATTGCCGCTGCCGGGTCGACCCCCTTGGGACACACCTTCGAGCATGCGCCGGCGAATTCGCACCCCCATACGCCGTCGAGCCGGTCTGCATCAAGCAGTCTCTTCTTGCCAAGCTGGTCGCGCGAATCCGCATAGTACCTGTATTCCTGGGCCAGAGCCTGCGGTCCCTTGAAGTTCGGGTTGGTGTTGACCACCGGGCACGCATCCTCGCACAGGCCGCACATTATGCAGTACGAGTACGGCAGGAACCTGTCCACCTCCTCCCTTGTCTGATGGTACTCCTTCTTTGCAGCGTACTGCTCCTTTGCGTCTATCCTGTAGAGCCTTGGCTGCACTGACATGTGCTTCTCGAAGAAGTCATCGAAGTCGGTTGCGAGGTCCTTGAGCAAAGGATGCCCCTGCATGGGCTCCACTACAATATCCCCTTTCCTGGCATGTTCCAGCACGTTCGTCTCGCACGCCAGCGAAGGCTTTCCGTTAACCACCATTCCGCATGACCCGCATATTCCCATCCTGCAGCTGTACCTCATCGAGAGTGTGTTGTCATGCTTCTCCTTTATGTCCACGAGCGCGCCCAGGACTGTTGTAAGCTCGTCCACATTGTGCACGTACGCCTCCTCGACCAGCTGCTTTTTCCCCTCGTCAAAACGCCTTAGCCTGAAGGTTATCCTAACTGAGTTCGCTTCCTTGCGCTCCGCCGCTGCCGGCCCCTTGCTTCTTGCAATCCTGAGCCTCATACTCTTTGGATAATCGTGCACAAAGACCTCCACGAAGCCAGCCGCGCCAAAAGCGATGAAACCGATGGCGGCAAGCACTGTGAGCGGATAGGCGAGCAAAGGCGAATAGAGAATCGCAAAGAGCCTCAGCACAAGCAATATCGGTGTGCCTATCATTCCGACGTAGAGGGGCAGCATTAGGGTTGTAGTTCTCATATTATCACGCTGACAAGTGCCATGGCTGCGAAACCGAGCAGCCAGAGCACTGTTATGATGTGCGGTATGTGCCTGAGCGCGGAATCCACACCTTTTCTCTTGTCCTCCGCATTGATGAAGGACTTGTTAATGTGTTCAGATGCCCTGCCTTGGCTGAGTATGAAGGCAAGTACCTGGCTTGCGGCGTATACCTGTGCCGTGAAGAAGAGCCAGTCAAGCAGGATCAGCGCCTTTACAAAGGCGCTGTTGAAGTATGCGGGATTAAACGCTGCGCAGTACAGCAGCAGCAGGCCGGTGAAGACCGCTACGAATATGAAGATCCTATAAGTGACCATGTGAATGAATCCAGCCTTGTCAAATCCGATCAGCCTTGCGAGCGATCCAATCCTTCCGCGTACATCATACACTTGCTTCTCCATAGCCTCACCTAGTATACCCGCTTCTGCGGCTGCCATTTCGTTATGTTTACCGGAATGTAGGAAACCACCTGCTTCTCTCCATGCATCTGTATTATCGTGTGCTTCAACCACGACTTGTCCTCCCTCTCAGGGTATTCCACAACTGCATGCGCTCCCCTCGTCTCCTTGCGCCTGGATGCGCATTCGGCAACCGCTACTGCCAGATCCAGCATGTTCCCTATCTCAATCACGTCTCTTAGGTTTGTATTGTAAATGTGCTTCTTGTCGGTCACGTACACATCCTTGTATCTGGCCCTGATCGCAGCCAGCTTCTTGGCTGCCCTTGCCATCTCTCCCATCCGCCTGTATACATAGAACGATCTTTCCAGGGTGTTCTGCATCTCGTGCATAAGCTCATACGGATCCTCACTGCCCCTATTCCCGAGCAGCCTGCCGATCCTCTCCTCCTCTCCAATCGCACGGTCCATAAGCCCATCACTGCCTTTGCTTTTTGCATCAAGCGCATACTTCGCCGCGTCCCTGCCTGCGATCCTGCCCCACACTGCGCATTGGCTAAGCGAGTTGCTTCCAAGCCTGTTGGCGCCGTGCACGCTCACGCTGCCGCATTCTCCTATGGCCCACAAGCCCTCCGTCTCACTGCTACTAGGTCCAGCCATGATCTTCCCATCAATGCTTGTATGTATGCCACCCATGGTGAAATGTGCCGCAGGCCTCACAGGTATGGGCTCGTTGACCGGATCCAGGTTGAGCATCTTGGTGCATATGTCCCTGATCATAGGCAGCTTCTCGTCTATCCTCCCCTTAAGATGCCTCAGGTCGAGTTCCACATAGTCAAGGCCTGATTTGTCATGCTTGAACCCCCTCCCGGCATCTATCTCGCTGATTATGGCCCTTGAGATTATGTCCCTTGGAGCCAGCTCCATCTTGCTCTTGGCATAGGCCTCCATGAACCGCTTGCCCTGCGAATTTAGCAGGTAGCCGCCCTCCCCTCTTGCGGCTTCTGTTATCAGTATGCCGCTAGGTATGAGCGTAGTCGGGTGGAACTGGATGAATTCCATGTCCTTTAACGGAAGACCTGCCCTGTACGCCAATGCAATGCCATCGCCTGTAGTCGCGTATGAGGTAGTGGTCACGCTGAATACCCTTGCGAACCCGCCTGTTGCTATGATGCATGCCTTGGCCTTGAACAGGATGCTCTTACCGGTTCCAAGATCAATAGAAAAGATACCAAGGAATCTGCCTTTCTCCGTGAAGAGTGACGTGGCCATGCACTCGTTGAACAGCTGCACATTCTCGTATCCAGTCACGGTGTCGTACAGCGCACGCATCATGAAGAAGCCTGTCTTGTCAGCTGCGAATGCGGTCCTTGGTATGCTCATGCCACCGAACGGGCGCTGCGAGATCCTTGCCTTATCGTTCCTGTCCCACGGGACTCCAAGGTGCTCGAAGAAGCGTATCTCATGGGGTGCATTCCTGACCAGCAGCTCGACGGCATCCTGATCTGCAAGGTAATCCGATCCCTTTATGGTATCATACGCATGCAGCTGGAACGAGTCGTCGCTGTTTTCAGTATAGAGGACTCCTGAGATGCCGCCTTCGGCGCAAACCGAGTGGCTCCTCATCGCATGCAGTTTCGAGACAAGCGCTATCCTTAGCCTGCCCTTAGATGCCTCTGTAGCATGTATCGCAGCTGTCATCCCCGCTATTCCCGTACCAAGTATTACGATGTCAAAATCTAATAGCTCCATCCCAGTCTAGTCTTACATGACAAGAAAAACTTTTAAGCCTGCGCATACGCAGGTCTCTGCCATGGGAACACGTCCTCACCCCCCAGGTTATTAAATCTTGGTCTTCGAATATATCTTGGATTACCTTGATGGAAGAAGAGATCGATTTCGATGACCTTGAAGCCACGGTCTTCGGAGCCCTGGAGGGGAAGCTTGCAAACATATCCAACCGGAAGGATATTGACGAGTACATAAGCAAGATAGCAAAGTCGGTACAGCCTGTCGCGTCAAAAGCGGACCTGGACAGGATAGTGAAGGATGCGACCGCACTATATCCTATAAACAAGTACCTGGAGGACGAGGAAGTCGAGGACATAATGGTAAACAACATGAAGAACATCTTCATCTACAAGGGTGGCACAGGGGAGGAGAAGGCCCCCGAGAAGATAAAGAGCAGGAAGGACCTCAACCTGCTTGTCAGCAAGCTGAAGATGTTCGCCACATCAACGACAGCAAACAGAAGCGTCTTTGATATACACCTTCCAAATGGCTCCAGGGCTAACATAGTGGACTCGCCACTCGGTGCAGATGTTACCATAAGGAATTTCAAGGGAACAGCGCTTAGCATCATAGATCTGATAAATTCCGGAGAGCTCAGCTACAACATGGCAGCAAGATTCTGGATCTATGCCGAGGGGCTCAGGATAAGGCCCGCAAACGTGCTAATAGGCGGAATGCCGGGCAGTGGAAAGACAACGCTCCTGAATTCGATGTTCAGTTTCTTCAGGCCGGAGCAGAGAATAGTTGTGATAGAGGATACATACGAATTGAACACCGAAACGCAGGAGAACTGCGTTAGGCTGGAGACCAATTCGGAGGTCAGCATGGCCGACCTGGTCAAGAATACCCTCAGGATGAGGCCCGACATGATAATCATAGGGGAGGTGAGGGGCGTGGAGGCAAACGACATGATGACAGCCATGAACATAGGCAAGATCTGCATGGGAACTCTTCACGCAAGCACAGCTAGGGATATAATAACAAGATTGCAGCATGCGCCAATGAACATAAACATGGACATAATCCCACTCATAGACACGCTGGTGCTCATCTCCCAGGTCAGCGACAACAACAAGTACGTGAGGAAGATAACGCAGGTATCGGAGATATCCGGAGTAGAAACGCAGGTCCTGCTCTCCGACCTGTTCATGTACGATTACAAGACTCACAAGGGATCCGACATACTGCCAAGCGTAACCTACAGGGACACCCTGGCAAAGTTGACAGGCTACCCCCCAAGCGAGATAATAATAGAGGAGAGAAGAAGAGCCAAGGTGCTGGAGAAGCTAAACCAGATGGGCGTCAGGGGCCTTACCGATATAAACCAGTTCTGCAAGGAATACTATGATGATCAGGAGAAGGCGCTCAAGAAAATAGGATTGCAGAATCTGGGCACACTGCCGAGGTAGCAAAAGATACGGCATCCAACGCACCACAGCTAGTCCTGTGTATCGGTCAAATACTCAATAAGCTTTGCCGTCGCTATGCCCCTATGCGAGATCCTGGTCTTCTCATCCGTTTCAAGCTCTGCAAATGTGGTAGTCTTGCCGTTCATGATAAAGATCGCATCCCATCCGAAGCCCTTTTCTCCACGTGGCTCCTTAGCTATCTGCCCATCCACTCGGCCTACGAATGTCCTCATTTTGCCCCCGTCATACAGGGTCAGGCAGGCTTCCGCATAAGCTGATCTGTCATCAAAGCAGTCGACTATCCTGCATATACCTTCATTGCCTACGCTCATCGTGAGCCATTTTACAAGGGCTCCGGGAAAATTGTTAAGCGCCTTTATGTAAAGCCCAGAGTCCTCAACAAGGACAGGCCTGCCAATCATGCCATATGCTCTCCTTGCTTTGTCCTGCGCAACCTTCCTCGCCTCAATCTCCTGTATCTCCGGAAGGTCAACATCTGTGCTCTCGAGCCTGGCGCCAAGCAGAAGCCGCATCTCCCTTAGCTTGCCTTTATTAGAAGTTACTAGAACAGGATCCATCAAATCAGTTGTTTAAGGGCATGATATTGTCCACTATGAAGTTTGGGTCATACGCCATAAGGGCGTCATAGCCCTCTCCAGTACCGAAGAAGAGCATAGGCACCTGGGTCTCGCTGAGTATCGAGAGCGTGTTGCCGCCTTTGGCATCAGCGTCCAGCTTTGTCAGGACTATTCCATCGAGCCCTACCGCCTCATTGAACTCCATGACCTGATTGAGGAGCGCGTTTCCTACTATGCTCTCTCCTACGAATATCTTGAGGTCAGGCTGTGCTATCCTTACTATCTTCTTTACCTCCTCCATGAGGCTCTTGTTCGTCTCCTGCCTGCCTGCGCTGTCTATAAGCACTACGTCTATCCTATGTGCTTTGGCATGCGCGATCGCATCAAATGCGACACTGGCAGGATCAGCGCCGTATCTGCCCTTTATCACGCCTATGCCCAGCCTGCCTGCATGGTATGCGGTCTGCTCTATTGCTGCCGCCCTGAAGGTGTCGCTGGCAGACATCACGCAGGTCATTCCGTTATCAAGCATCAGGCGCGCGATCTTTGCCATCGTGGTCGTCTTACCAGCGCCGTTAGGCCCTATGAACAGTATCTTGAATGGCTCTCCTCCCGCCTTCTTCTGCCTTGCAAGGTTCACTATGTCAACCTCCGCGCCCTTGTTGAGTATTTCGAAGATCGAGTTCCTTATCGCCAATGCAATGTTCTTTGAGAGGTCCTTCGAATCGATTGGCTTTGAGACAAGTTCGCTGTGTATCTTACCTAGTATCTTCTCAACGACATCGTAGTTGACATCAGATTGTATGAGAGAGATCCTGAGCTGCTCCATGAATGGCTCTATGTCCCGGTCGCTCACAGTTATCTCCCTGAAGACGATGCCCCTTAGCTTTGTGCCCAGGGTCACTTTCGGCTTTATTATCCTGGGCTCATCCCTTGCCTTCTTGGCACTAGCATCCCGTGCTGCAGGCTGCGGAATGCGCTCTCTTCGGGCTTCAGGCTCATTAGCATGCACCTTTCCTACCTCTTCCTGCCCATTCCCATGGCCGATGCGCCCAGGCTCCGCAGGCTTTGGCGCCTCCACTGCCGTCGCTGCCTCTTGTCCCTCCTTCCCGCCTGCCACCTCCTCGTGCGCAGCCGCATGCTCCCCAATCGGCGCCTGCGCATCCCCGCCTACTTCATGATGCTCTGCTTCCTGTGCATGCTCGCGTTTCTGCTCCTGCGCAGGCAATGCACGATTGGCCTCTTCAACTTTCTGCTCCTCCTTCTTTGTCAGCGAATCTACAAAATTAGAGAATTTCTTCCTGAGTCCATCGAACATGCAAAAGACCTTACTGCTGCACCCTCCTCAGCTCTGCAGCCTTGTAGGAGATGTCAAGCAGCTCCTTCTCTACCTTCTGCCTCTCAGCAAGCAGCTTGTTGATAACCATCTCGCCATTCTTCATGTTGCTGTCGAGGAACTCCCTTGCGTCTTCGATGCTCTTCTCTACCGCATAGCCGGCGCCTACATAGGTCATCACACGATGTACTTTGCCCACCTTCGCCTCGATATAGGTTCCGCCCTCGCAGTTGATGAGCACGTTCGAGTCCTCAATGCTCTGGATCTTCTCTATGATGGAGAGGTTCCTAGCTATCGCATCGTGCGCAAGAGAATAGGTATCCACCTGGTTGCTGATTATCTCATATCTCTGCGTATACACGTTGTTCAGGTACTGCAACTGCGCCATAGCTTCCTCATAGTTCTGATCCTGTCCTGCCATGATATCATCTAAAACATTAAATCTGATGTGCCTAAACTATAAAATCCTGCCTTTCTCACAGGCCCAGCCCCTCTGCTATCCTTGCCAGCTCGAACCCGCTGGTTTCCGCTCCTACCAGAATGCCCTTCGAGTTCGCTATCACGGAGAGCCCAACACTTAGAGATCCGAGGTTTGCGGTTGTCTGCGATATCTCGCCCACGAGCTCCTTAAGCATCTCCATGTCAGCTTCACTTGCCCTGTTGTTCATTACTATGCCCTTGTTTGTCAGCACGTTGTTCGCCCCGACGGTAACAAGGCCTCCTATTGCAAGCCTTACGACTTCAACATCGAGCAGCTCGCCTATGGCCTTTGCCTCGTCAGCGCTGTAATCAGGGTTGACTATTGCCACCTTGTCGTTTGCAAGTATATTATTGCCCAATGCGTTCAGATCCGACTGGAACCTCTCTATCCTCTTTCCAGGCAGCGCCTTTCTGATGTTGCCCAATTCCAAGTCCCTGACAAGGTTGGGCATCAGCACGCACCCTGCATTCGCTACAGAATAGATGCCTATCAGATCTGATCCATCAACCGAGGTTGTTACCAAGTCAACGCCCATGTTCTCGCTAAGGAGCCTACGCTCGGCCTGCGTTGCAGTATTGCCTATTATGGCAAATGATTCGGTGGCTATGCCAAAAGCGCCTATGAAGGGGTTGCCTCCTATATTGAGCTTAGCTACTCCCATGGCCTGCGACCTATTGCGCCGGCGCTTGCGCCTGCTCTTCGGTCTGCATAGGCTTCCTTGCCTTTGCCTTAGGCTTTGCAGCCGCATCCTGCTTCTGCTGGGTTCTCTCGTCAGTGGCCCTCTCGGCCTTCCCGGCGGTATCCTTCTTAGGCTTCTGTGCAGCCTCCTTAGGCCTCTCCTCTTTCTTATCCCCCTGTCCAGGCGCCTGACGTGCTGCAGCCTTCTGCGGAAGTGTCCTTTTAAGTTCATCAGCGAGTCCTGCTTCGACCCTGCTACCATTCCTTGTTATTGTCATCTTGATCGGCTTGAACTTGTTGGAGTTGTTTGCCTGCAGCCATACGTTTATATCAGTGCTGAGCCGGACATCCTCAACGCTCGACTTGGAGTGCCTTGCTATCTGCTCCTTTAGGTACGAGGGCGCCTTGTCGTGCAGCCTAGATCTGTGTATCGCGACAAGCTTCTTCCTCAGCCTTAGCGTAAGCGTAGTTGCCTGCGGTGTTGTTGTAACTGCTGCCATATCATCAGTCCTTTATCCTAAGTTTTCTCCGTCTCCAATCCCTCTGGAACTTATTCTGCTGCACTCTCCTGTGGGTGCGGACCACTGCCAGTATCGGCATGCGCCTGTTCTTCTTGCGCGCTTTTCCGAGCCTCATCTTCTTCGTAAGCGATTTCTTTCCCATAAGATCATCATTCATCACGCATAAATATTATACCGTGCCTCATTTCCTCCTGAACTCAATCTTAGATTCGGGCTTGTATGTCAGTTTTGCCAGGATGGCCTTGAGCTGCTCCTCGGTTATCGTCCCGTCCGTCCTCCCCGACCTTGCCATCTGTATTATAAGGTCGACAAGCTGAGAATAGAGCTCCTGGTTTGCCAGGCGCACGTTCATCAGCCTCTCATAAGCCCCAGAGTCCATGAACTTCCTGATAAGCTCTCTCTTCTGCTGCTCTATTTGCATGGCGCGTATGCGCTTTGCCACTGCGCGCCTCAACTTCTCGTCATTGCTGCCTTCAGCCTGCTCCTCAGCCGGCAAATCAAGCACCCTTAACTATCTCATTGGAGACCTTGTCAGCGAATGACTTGCCTGCAGGGGTTATTATCCTGCCCTTGCCGCTCTTCTTCACATAACCTGCTGTCTCCAAGGCGTCGAACGCATCCTTAACCAGGCTGCCACCTGCTCTGTAATGGTGATGCCTGGTAACGGTATGCCTCTTCCTGTTTCCATATCTTGTCCTTAGCGTAGATATCCCTATTGGGCCATTCAGGTATACCTGCCTGAGTATCGAAGCGCACCTTGCATACCAAAAGTCAGGATCGGAGGGGACACGCTCCCTGCCAGCTCCGCTCTTTACGAAGTCGATGTATGCCGGCTTCTTGAGCTGTGCTGACTTGAGCTTCTCCGCTGACCTCTTTATGAACTCGCCTGCATCTACCTCGTATACGTTTGCCATTAAACAGCACCTTATTTATACAGTTAAAGAGCACAAATAGTATAGATACTAGAACTATACGGATTTATATAGGTGCATTAGGTATATATTTATTGCTATGTCTCATTAATCTCACTTATTTCTGGGCTATTGCCTGCTTATCACGGTGAACCTATGGAACTGAATGTCACTGAAGATGGAAAGAAGGGCCTCATAATAGAATTTGCAGACGTGGACAGGGGCATAGCCGAGCTCATAAAGGGAAAGCTTAGCAAGTCCAAGGATGTAGACTTCGTTGGTGTTGTCAAGGAGCATTTCGAGGTCAGCAAGCCAAAGCTGATTGTGAAGTCAAGCAAGAATGCGAGAAACCTGGTCCTGAAGGCGGCGCAGGAGCTGGAAGACGAACTAAAGGAGCTCGCCTCGCAGCTGCCAAAGAAGTAATTCAATGCCAGCACTCAAGCGCGGCATAAGGATACTTGCAATAGACGATTCCTTCAAGAGAGGGGACAGCGAGGCGCTGGTAATCGGCATAATCGGCAGGCAGGGCCTTATCGAAGGCGCGATATCGTCAAGTACCAAGATCGACGGAACAGATGCGACCATGAGAATAGAGGAGATGGTAAGGAGATCTAAGTACTCGTCGCAGATCGCACTGATCGTGACAAACGGCATAACTGTCGGGGGCTTGAACATAGTAGATGTATGCAGATTAAACGAGTCACTGAACCTGCCTATAGTCGCGATAACAAGGAAGAGGCCAAGAGTTACCGCGCTGCTGGCAGCCATGCGCAGGCTTGACGATTACAGGCACCGCGCTGCGCTGGTTAGGAAGATCAGGGACAGGATAAGCATCGCAAGGCTACAGGGTTTCTACATCCAGAGCATAGGGATAAGCCCCAAGGCTGCGGAGAAGTTCATGCCCGATGCGGTAAACCTGCTTAGGGCTACGCACATCATAGCAAGCGGAGTTGCACACGGAGAGTCAAAAGGGAGGATATGATACACGCAGCCATATGTCCAATAAAATGCCGATGGAGGCACGCACTGCGGCTTTGAATAACCATCGCGATCATTAAGTAAAGAGGGCCAGCTTGCATCTGCAAATGCAAAAAGGAAAAGATTAAATCCAAAGCCATATCATATAGATACGCAGTGAGTTGAATGAAACTTCTAAATGCGATGCCGCCTTACAACCTGTTTGGCATAGAGGATCAGAATTACGCAAACGCCAAGGTCGTTGTGCTCCCCGTCCCGTACGACTCGACCACAACCTACAAGTCAGGCGCAAGGGATGGTCCGCATGCGATAATAGATGCCAGCAGGAACCTCGAATTCTTCAGTGAGGAGCTTGAGGATGACATGACAAGGCTAGGTATCTTTACGCTCGATGAGCTCTCCCCGAACCTGGATTCCCCAGAGAAGACGATAAATTCGATAGAGCTGGAGACCAGCGCCATCGTAGACGACGGAAAGCTCCCTCTGTTGATAGGTGGTGAACATTCGATTGCGATAGGCTCGATACGTGCAATAAGCAAGAAGTATGGGAGGGACAATTTTAGCGTGCTGCATTTTGATGCCCACAGCGATTCCAGGGACGAGTACATGGGCAGCAGATACTGCCATGCCTGCATCATGGCGCGTGCGCGCGAGGTGTGCAACAGCTGCTTTAGCATCGGAGTCAGGAGCACAGAAGAGGACGGCTACAGGAAGCACAGAGACAGCACCATATACCGCAAGGATATGCACACAAAGAGCATAGAGCAGGTAGTCGAGCAGCTCGCAGAGCGAACGAAGGAGAACGTCTACATAACCATAGATGTTGACGTCCTGGATCCGAGCATAATGCCGAGCACCGGAACCCCAGAACCTGACGGACTCTCATTTTACGAGATCACATCCATACTGAGGGATCTCCTCGCAAAGAAGAAGCTTGTAGGAATCGACTTCAACGAGTTCTCCCCGATAGGCGGCATGGTTGCGCCAAGCTTTACAGTTGCGAAGTTGATATACCTGACGCTTGGCTATGCCTTCGCGCAGAAGAAAGTATAGCCTACTCAACGATCCTGTTCTTGATGATCCTGTCCAGCTTGCTGGCCACACCCTCCTTTCTGGATGGAAATCTTACCACCTTCAGCTCTCTCTCGGAGAGCTTTACCGAGAAGCTCGATCCGGGGCCGAGCACGCTTATTTCCTCGCCATCGTACTCTAGGGTACCGCTGTACTTCACTATGTCAACCTCTATTCTGCTCTTCGCGTCAACCACTATCGGGTTACTGTAAGGCCCGTCAACATTTAGGAATGTCATGCAGATTACGTTCGGGGAGAGCATTATCGGCCCTCCAGCGGATTTGTTGTAGGCGGTGGAGCCCATCACACCTGCAACTATCAGGCCGTCGCCGCCCATCACATACGGATATATCTGCATCTTCCTTCCGCTGCGCAGTTCGTATATCTTGAAGTTGATCTCCTGTACCATGTTTCTCAGCACTGCCTCGTTGACTGCGTAATACCTCCTTCCCTTATGGGAGATCTCTATCTTGCGTTCAAGAGTTTCAACTACATACCTTCTTTTCTTAAGGCTCTCAACAGCAAAGGCTACGTCGTCAAGGCAGAGGTCGGCATAGTACCCGGCGCTTCCAGGAAGCCCGCTCCTTATCGGAAGGATCGGCCCATCGAACTCTTTTGCAGCCTTGACGAGCGTCCCGTCACCTCCGACTGCTATGCAGATGCCAGCCCTGTCACTTATCTCGAAAGCATCGCGTATGAGCTTTAGCCCGGGATAATCCCTATTCGCCACGAGCTTTACCCTCATCGGTTACCTCCTCTTCCCATAATAGAAATGGATCGGCCTGCCGAGTGCCGCTTCCGCGGCCTCCTGCACCGCCTCTGAATACGTTGGGTGCGGGTGTATTGTGTCTGCAATGTCTTCCACAGTTGCACCCATCTCTATTGCCAGGGCTGCCTCAGCGATCATTGAGTTTGCATCAGGCGAGACGATCTCAACGCCTCTCACCAGCTTATTCGAGTCATAGGCAACCTTAACGAATCCGTTCTGTGTATCAAGCGCTATCGCACGACCCAGCGCGGTGAGCGGGAATTTCGCAACGCTTATGCCTTCCCCAGAGAGCGTGCCTGCGACCGCCACTTCAGGATCGGAGAAGATCACCGCCGGAACTACCTGGTTGTCGTAGGCAGAATGCTGTCCTGCGGCAACCTCTGCTGCAACTATCCCCTGTCTAATCGCCTTGTGTGCAAGCAGCGGCTCTCCTATTACATCGCCTACTGCGAGTATGTTGCCGTCAGCCGTCCTGAGCGCGGAATCCACTTTTACGAATCCCTTGCCGTCGAGCTCCACCCTGGTGTTCTCGAGCCCAAGGCCTTCAGTATAAGGAGAGAGCCCTATCGCCACAACAATTACCTCTGCGTTGACAGTCTCACCGCTGTCCAGAAGGAGTGTTGCGCCAGAGTGCGATACCGGCATAGTGCCTGCATGCACCCTGACCCCGAGTTCCTGCATCCTCTTCTTTACCAGTGCAATAGCATCCTGGTCGAAATGCGAGAGCACATCGGATCTGGCTATTATGTGTACTTCAACACCAAGTTTAGCATATAGCGTGCCTATCTCAACGGACACATACCCTGCGCCAACTATCGCCATGCTCTTTGGTATCCTATCAAGCATCAACGCCTGCTTGTAATCAATTACCGCATCCCCGAATTCGAAGCCCCTGAGCGCGGCAGGAACTGAGCCTGTGGCTATTATGGCCTTCTCGAAGTCAAGCGAGGTCCCATTGGTTAGTTGAAGTGTATTGGACGAGATGAATGTCGCTGTGCCCTTTACCGTCTCAACGCCGTTTGACTTGAGCAGGAAGGCAACGCCGTCCTCAAGCTTCTTAGAGACCGACATGCGCCATTGATGCATCAGGACCGCATCAACCGTCGCATTATCAATGTGTATACCCATCTTCTCCGAGTGCTGTGCCTCATAGAACAGGTTCGCTATGTGTATGAGCGTCTTTGATGGTATGCATGCGTAGTTGAGGCAGTGGCCTCCCAGCTTCTCCTTCTCCACGAGTGTGACGTTGAGACCGAGCTGGGCTGCGCGTATC
The DNA here is from genome assembly GCA_021817325.1 of Microcaldota archaeon. GTDB lineage: Archaea > Micrarchaeota > Micrarchaeia > Micrarchaeales > CABMGC01 > JAKAVK01. The sequence goes on from JAKAVK010000013.1 coordinate 21,714, forward strand.
GCGGCAACGTAGCCTCCGACTCCCCCACCTACCACTGCAAGGTCCACCTTTTCAGGCAGTGAGCCCATAACCATAAGATCAGCCAAGCATCTCGAGGAATTCCGGATCCTCGAGGTATTCTATGAGCGCATTTCCCAGCAGCACCGCTTCTGCACCATCCACAACCCTGTGGTCGAACACGATCGAGAATGGAAGCACCTTTCCTACCTGAACCTGTCCGTCGACAACAACCGGCATATCCCTTATCAGGTGTACTCCGAGTATGCCGACCTCTGGATAGTTTATCATAGGCACTGACAGAAAGCCCCCTCCAAGGCTGCCTATGTTGGTTATCGTGAAGGTACTGTCCTTCATCTCATCAAGCGTTATTGTCTGGTTCCTCACCTTGTCTCCAAGAACACGTATCTCCTTGGCGATTGTCAGTATATTCTTCTTGTCAGCGTCCTTTATTACGATGACCTTCAATCCATCTGGCCCTTCAGCACCAAGTCCTATATTATAGTACTTCTTCACTATTATCTCCTGCCTGTCCTTGTCGTAGCTGGCATTGAAGCGCGGATTCTCCTTGAGTGCCTCTACAAGCGCTTTTATGATGAATGGCAGGAAGGTCAGCTTGATTCCAAATTTCTCTGCTTTTGGCTTTTCCCTCTTGAGCAGGTTATAAAGATGGGTTGCATTTATCAGATCCATATGCGTCGCGCGCGGTATTGTCCAGGACAATTCCATGTTTCTGGCAATGGCCTTCCTTGTCTGGGTCAACTGCAGCCTCTCTATCTCTGCGGTGTGCTGCTCCTCAAGCACCTCTGAGAATTTCGGCACCGGTTTTTGCGCCTGGCCCTGCCCTGCAAACCTTCTCAGGTCATTCTCGAGTATCCTGCCTGCGGGTCCGGTTCCGGTGACCTTGCCTATGTCTATTCCCATCTCACGGGCCATGCGCCTCACTGATGGGGTCGCTATAGTTTCCTTCCTCTGCTCCGCATCTGTGCTCTCTACTGTTGTAGCGGAACTCTGCACGTGCTGTTCGGGCGCGGCTACCGGAGCGGCCTCCACGTGCAGCTGCGTGCTGCCGGCCTTGACATTGTCAAGTTCAGAAGGCTCTCCAACATAAGCTATCACGTCGCCTACCTTGAGTACGCTGTCTTCCTTGGCGACTATCTTCACCTTTCCGGAAACCGGCGCGGGAAGATTGACTACCGCCTTGTCTGTCTCTATCTGCACCAGGGATTGGTCCTCCTTCACCATATCCCCATCTGCCACAAGCCACTTCTGCACATGGCCTTCGGTTATGCCTTCGCCAACATCAACAAATTTCAGTACCTTCATAATCACGCCTTGAGCACTTTGTCTATCGCCTGTGATATCTTGAGCGCATTTGGTATGTAATTGTTCTCGTATCCAGGGAATGGGTAAGGGAAGCTGCATGAGCCAACCCTAACCACCGGAGCATCAAGTTCAAATATCGCCTTCTCCGCTATTCTTGCCGCTACCTCGGCACCAGCGCCGAAGCTCAGCTGCGCCTCATGCACTATTACCACACGCCCCGTCTTCTTTGCACTGGCAAGTATTGCGCTCTCATCCAGTGGGTTTATGGTCCTCAGGTCGAGTATGTCGGCATTGAGCTTCCTCTTCTCTACGACCTCCTTCACCACAGGTACCATGGTCCCGTATGTGATGACGCTTAGTTCAGTGCCTTCCTTCACAAGGTTTGCCTTGCCGATCGGCACCTCGTACGTGTCTTCCGGTATATCCTGCTTGAAGAGCCTGTAAAGCTTTGTCGGTTCAAGAAATACAACCGGATCGTTCATGCGCAGAGCTTTTATCATTAGACCCTTGGCATCGTATGGCGTAGACGGCTCCACGACAATAAGCCCGCCGGTGTGCGAATAGTATGCCTCCGGGCTGTCTGAGTGGTGTTCGAGGGTCCTCACACCGCCGCTGACCGGCGTCCTTACAACCATCGGAACAGTATATTCAGACCTTGTCCTGCTCCTATACCTTGCCGCGTGGTTTACCAATTGGTCGAAAGCAAGATACATGAACCCTGCGAACTGCACTTCGGGCACCGGGTGCAATCCCTGCGTTGCCATGCCCACTGCGGCGCCTACTATGCCTGCCTCTGCAAGAGGCGTGTCTATCACTCTGCCCTCTCCATACTTTGCCAGCAGTCCGTCAGTCACCCTGAAGACTCCGCCGTCCTTGGCGATGTCCTCTCCCAGGAGAACGACCTTCTCGTTCTCCTGCATTCCCAGATCAAGCGCGTTGTTGATCGCGGTTACCATATTCGCCTGCATGATAGTCACCCTAACTGTTCGCCCTGCCAGTAATTTGCCGCCACAGCTGCGTCCATCTCTTCCTGCAGGGTCTGCGGCATAAAGCTATAGATATGCTTGAACATTTCCTTAGGGTCCGGCTTGAACTTCTCTGCGTTGGCCACTGCGGCGTTAATCGCCCGTGCCTGCTCGACTACGGTCTCACTCTCCGCCTTATCGTTCCATACACCTTTGTGCGTAAGGTAGTTCTTTACCCTGAGCAGAGGATCCCTTTTCTGCCAGTAGTCGACCTCTGCCTGATCCCTGTATTTCGTTGGGTCGTCGGCTGTGGTATGTATACCCATTCTGTAGGTCACGCATTCTATCACACTAGGTCCATCTCCAGAGCTTGCAAGGGCGTCTCTGGTTGCCTTGTATACGGCCAGCACGTCATTGCCATCGACCTGTATGCACGGCACCCCTGCCGCAATAGCCTTCTGCGCCAGCGTCTTCGATGCGGTCTGGTTTTGCCTGGGAACAGAGATGGCCCACTGGTTATTCTCTATTATCGTGACAAGCGGTGCCTTCCACACGCCTGCGAAATTTAGCGCTTCATAGAAGTTGCCTTCCGAAGTGCCGCCATCGCCAACGTAAGCTACGACTGCGGCATCTGTCTTGAGATACTTCTGCGCGAATGCTATTCCGGCAGCATGCGGCATCTGCGTTGCTACTGGGACTATGACCGGCATGCCCCTGACATTCTTTGGCACCATGCAACCTTCTTCGTAGCCCCTCCAATAAGTGAGAAGGAGCTCCAGCGGAGTTCCCCTCGCTATGTATACACCATGCTGCCTGAATGCCGGCACAAAGACGTCCTTCTCGCCCATTGCCAGCGCGCTGCCTATCTGGGTTGCTTCCTCTCCCAAGAGCGGCGCATAGGTAACCGCCCTGCCCTGCCTCTGAAGGCTCAGCACCTTCGCATCGAATGCGCGGGCAAGCATCATCTGCTTATACATCTCTACGAGCTTCTTGTCATCAACCTCCTTTGGGAGCAGCGCCTCGTCCATCCTTGAATTCTCATCAAGTATCTGCAGGTAGTCGACGTTACCATCGAATATACTAGTCTTCAATCGAACACCCACACCAAGTAACATAAGGCAATTGCACACAAAAGGTTAAATAATGGATTGGAAAAAGCAAGAAAGAAATCGTTCTACCTGCCCAGCTGCACGCCATGGCTCACAACCAGCTTCAACGCAGCCTCTTTCGTGCGCTGCGCATCGCGTGATGCTAGGCCCATTGCCGCAAGTAAATGCGGTGCCGAGCTGCTGCTTATAACCAATCCCTCAACATTTGCACCCTGGAGCTGCACACCTTCCAGCTTTGCGCGTGTCATCTGTGCACCTTTCAAGTCAGCGCCCCTAAGATAGGCCCTGCGAATGTCTGACCTGTGCAATCTGCATCCGCGCAGGAACCCTCCCCAGACATATGCGTCTACCAGAACTGCCCCTGTAAGATCGGCATAGCCCAGATAGCAGCCGCTCATATTCGCTCCGCGCAGGTCTGCGCCGCTGCCCTTCGCATAGCCCAGGCTGGCCCCCCCGAGATTCGCGCATTCAAAATCCGCACCGGAAATATTCACATAACCCATATTTGCCCCGCCAAAACTGGCTCCCCTGGCGTTCGAGCCTGCCATGTTTGCTTCAACAAGGCTGGCCCCTCCAAGGTTAGAGCTGTGCATGTCAACCAAACGGAGGTCAGCATGCCTCATATCTGCGCCACCCAGATTCGCGTTGCTAAGATCGTATCCTATGGCAGCAAGATCCCTCCTAAAACGCCTGCCATCCGATTCAAAATCGTACGAATGGCTGATTATAGAGTCGACCACATGCGCCTTTGTTATTGCACCCACCGTCCTCCCCGTCTCTAATTATTACCGGTGCAAAAGTATTTGAATGCAGGGGGTAAAAAGCCAGAAATATAATTATCTTAATAAACATGATGTGTGCATGTATAATGAAGAGAATTTCTAGTCTTAGGTGTGATCATTTGGATGCGCTTATATTATGTGGAGGATTTGCAACCAGGCTTGAGCCACTGACGCTCTTCGTACCAAAACCGCTACTGCCTATAAAGGGTAGGCCAATACTCGACTATATAGTGGAGAAGACAATACCACTAGGAGTCAACAGGATTGTGATATCAACGAACCTCAAGTTTGCGGACCAGTTCGAGTACTGGCGTCATCACACCCTATCCGATGGAATAAACAAGCAGATAGACATGGTTGTCGAGCCTTCGATGCACAACGGCGAGAAGTTCGGGGCGGTAAAAGGCATAAACTATGCTTTAGAAGCGGTAAAGTTCAACGAGGACCTGCTGATAATTGCCGGCGACAATTACTACGACTTCGATCTGCGTGCCCTTTTTGCCCAGTTCAGCAGAAACAGGAAGCCGATCATAGCGGCATTTGACATAGGTTCGCTGGAAGAAGCAAAGAGGTTTGGCGTCATAATTATGGAGGATGGCAAGGTTAAGGAGTTCCAGGAGAAGCCTGAGAACCCAAAATCAACCCTTGTAAGCACGGGCATATACATCTATCCAAAGGAGATGCTGCCAAAGTTCCACGAATACGTTGCCAATGACAACAACCCCGACGCGCCTGGCTATTTCCTGAGCTGGTTGATGAAGAGTACCGAGATTGAGTGCGTGGTGTACAAGGGCAACTGGTACGATGTCGGCAACATAGACACCTACAAGAAAGTATACGACCATATGGAAGACTAGCGGTAATCGGACCATGCCAACAAAAGAGGAAATGAAGATCGCACAGGGGATCCATGTCAGGGAGTGTGGCGAGCCCCTGGTTGATATCAGGAGGTACAACAAACAGATAGTTGTCAAGCTTGAGGAGACGTCTAAAAAAATGCAGGGCCTGAAAGTGGACCGGTGTTTTCTGCGCGATAGCGCAGCCATCCGTCTAAGCCTTGCACAGGGTTTTCTTCCTGGCAAATACCGATTCAAGGTAATAGATGGTTACCGCCCGCTGAAAGCCCAAAAGGAGATATACAAGAACCTTCTCAAACTCCTGCGCAAGAGGCATCCAGAGATGACCGAAAGGGAACTTGTCGCTGAGACGGACAAATGGGTGTCGAACCCTGAGAAGATCGTACCGCCACATACTACCGGCGGGACGATTGACCTGACTATAGTGGACGGCGAGGGCATAGAGCTGGACATGGGAACCGCTGTAAACAAGGTTGATGTGCGCTCATACACTTCAAGCAGAGACATAACAGCGCGTGCCAGAAAGAACAGGGGAATTCTGATAAAAGCTATGAAAAAGGCAGGATTTGTCAACGATCCGATGGAATGGTGGCATTGGTCGTATGGTGACTGGAGATGGGCATACGAGAACAAGCGCGAGTCAATCTACAAGCCTATATAAGTAGTGCATGAAAGTATCTCCTACTGCTTCCTCATTATTGCGTAGTATACCTCAATCGTCTCCTCAAGGCTGCTTCTCGAGACCCATTCATTGGGCGCATGGGCGCCTCCGCCAGCAGGGCCGACCCTAAGGACTGGCCATCCAGATGAATTGGCAATCACGTTATCGTCTGCTATTGACCTTGCATATATCAGATTGGCAGGTCTACCAAGGACCTCCGTAACAGCCCCCAAAGCCCGCTGCACGGTTGTATTTCCAAGGTCTGTCACATAAGGCTGCATATACGGGGTCTCCCTTGGCTTTATCTCCACGCCGGCCCTCAATCCCTCAGTCAAACGCCCATCCTTGCGCATATTGCAAATCATGCTATCCAGCCTCCGCCTTACATCCTCAAGGTCAGAGGCTGTGTTCACTACTTCAATCTCGATCCTTGCGGTATCTGGTACAGAGAAGCCCTTTGCAATGCCTTCCACCCCTCTTGTGTATATGCTTTCTGTGCCGAGCAGCTCATGGCTCTTCTTGCCCATCGTTGTTATCGCAGTTATTATCTTAGCTCCCTCCTCCAGTGCATTTATTCCATCTTCCGGCCTGGAACCGTGGGCAGACCTGCCCATTATGTCTATCGTTATGACACCCCTGCCGGATCTGCCTACCGTGACCAGTTCAGGCCCATCTATCCCATCGGCATCAGCGCGCCTGTATATGGGCGGCTCCCCAGATATCGCAAGCCCGATGTTTGTCGTAACTATCGGGTATCGACCTTCATTATTCACAAAGTGCCAGGCACCTTTTGAGATATTCTCTTCATCACCCATTATAAGGATGCCGATGCTGGGGGAGTGTCTTGTTGGAAAAGAAGCCGCCTCTATCATTGCGGCAAGCCCGGCCTTCATGTCCCAAGCGCCAAGTCCATATAACCTGTCACCTTTAACCGTAAGCTCAAATGGCTCTGTGCGCCAGCCGTCATAGCGAGGCACAGTATCCATATGCCCAAAGAAGAGAGTCCGCGGCGGTTCGTTCTTAAGCTGCGCATACAGGTTGAACCTGTGTTTCTCGAATTCAACCATAGTTACTTCGAACTGCCGGTCTCTGAGCTCAGTACTTAGCCTAAGCGCCACCGATTCCTCATTGGGAAAGGCAGAGGGGCAGGATACAAGGTCCCTAAGCAGCTCCTCAGCGCGCTGTGCGCTAGGTCTTCTAATTATGGCTGCCATTCAAATACACCATCATATCTCATCGACAAAACTCCTGTATAGTCCAGAGAGCCGCCTTAGGCTGTCGAGAGAAACCCACTCGTTTGCCGAGTGTTCGTTTCCTCCTGCGGGGCCTATTGTACACATCGGCGCATTTATCACGTTTGCGATTATATTATCATCCGCAACAGAGGTGCCGTAATTGACAACAGGCTTGCCGACATGCTTGCTCACAAGCTTCATAACCTCCCTGATGCGCGGCAGTTTCTCGTCGGTCACGTATGGTGGTATATAAGGCGTTTCCCTCTTCTTAATACTTACCTTTACCTTAGTCTGCTTTCTTAGTATGCCCTTTCTGTAAAGGCTAAGTATGTATGCTTCTATCCTCTTCTGCGCGGCAGGTATAGTGTCTGGGGGCACCAGATGCATGTCGAGTTCCATCTGCGCGGTGTCAGGTATCGAGAGGCTTGTGGACGCGCCTTCTATCCTCCTCACGAATATGCTCTCGCAACCCATCTTTGAATGTGTCATCAGCCTGACTGCGCTGAGGTTGCCGACTATGGCAGAGGCCTGGTCTATGGCGTTTATGCCCCTCTCGGGATTTGCTCCATGTGATGCCAGTCCCCTGATGTCAACGTTGAATACCACTCTTCCCCTGCGCCCAAGCGTTATAACGTTTGCGCCTCCGGTGTAGCGGTGCGAGTCTCCAGGCTCCCCTGATATTGCAAGAGAGACGTCCTTGAACCACGCCCTCCTCTCCCTCACTGCCTTCCACGCCCCACGTGAGATATTCTCCTCATCGACACATATCAGCACCTTGATCTTCCGGTCGGCTCCCTGCTTGATGGTATTGAGTATCACCGCGAGGCCGCCCTTCATGTCGCAGCTTCCAAGCCCGTAGAGCCTGTCGCCTCTTCTCGTCAATTTCAGCGGATTCGTGCTCCACTCGCCATAGGTCGGCACAGTATCAAGATGTCCGTAGAAGAGTATCGCGTCCCTCCCCTCACCCCTATCGGCAAGGATGTTGAACCTGTTGTTCTCGACCTCCTGGCGCTGTGTCCTGAAGCCGACATCCTTGAGGTACCTCTCCACATAGACTCCAAGCGCCAGCTCGCTTGGAAATACCGAGTTTATCCCAACTATCTCCTTAAGAAGATTCTCAACGGCCATAACTACGCACTAATCTACTGGCCACTACAGCCTGTGGCCGCGCGCCAGCATATGTATCCTCATCCTCGTCAGGTGCTCCCTGTTCAGATATGTGACAATGCTATCTTTAAAAGATTCCCCTATTGTGGCATGTGCGGGCAATATGCCGTAGCCGTCGCCGCTCTCACTTCTTGCGAACTGCCTGTGCTGCACCGCAGCCACCTCCATCAGTGTTGGATGCTCCAGATTCGTCTCGCTATAGAGTATTGCAATGTCAGTGGAGCTGATTGCCACATGGTTTATCAGCGCAGACGAAACCGCCCCATATATCCTGTTCCTCCTATGGTCTACGTTAACCGATGCGCCTACGATCTCCATGATCGGAACAACACCTGCGCTGGTCTCTATATCGACGCGATCTGCAGCTGCCATTCCAACAACCCTTCCGGCAATCGATGCTACGGAAAGCAAACTGGACTCGCGCGCCAGCATCCTCCTGACGTCCTCTTCTTCATAATGGAATACGCTAAGCAAGGAGATCAGGTCCGTGACATTCGACTGCGGCAGAGATTGCTTCTCCTGCGGCGAGGGGATCCATATCCTGTAACCTTTCCTTACCGCAGCCCTTATCATTAGGCGATAGTTGAGGTCATAGTTTATCGCCGCATACAGCTCGCATCGCTCTCTCGCCGCATCCACCATTGCCGTATGCCTTGCCATGTCGCTGTCCTCAAATGACGCCCTGATCCCCTTGTTTTTCCCGAAGTATACCATTTCATACGGCAAATAGTCGCCATTCTGCGAATTTATAGCGCCTACCGTGGTCCGCGCCTCTACCCTCACAGGGGCTCCGGAGAAGATGCCTGCGTCCATGAGATCCTGGCGTACCAAAGCCCTCACCGTCAAGCGCGTATGCCCCGCAGTCATGCTCTGCGCCTCCAGCATATCGGCCAGGTTGGCGGCATCCCTTCTGGTAGTCACGAGGTCGGTGAGAAAGCCCCTCCGTTTCTCGACCCCGCTATCAAGTATCTGGCCTATCGGCCCTATCTCATCATGTGAATATTGTGGTTTCCTTATTGCCATAGACTGACCTAAGTCACTTCTCTGCTAGGAATTTGGAGAGGCCGCCAGGTTCTACAACCGTTCCATAAGGCGCCTCATAATAGTTTCCTTCCTGCAGTGCCCTAAGCATGTTCTCGCGTCCGAAGGTTAGGTAGTTGACAAAGAAGCCGTGGCGTACGCCTTTTGGCGTCCTAACTCCGAGCGCCTCGAGGCCATGCGTTGAGATAGTGAGGTTTTTCGCCTGCCTCGGATCCATCCCAAGCCATCTAGCAGTCATGCGCACCTGGTCCTCTGCATATACCTTCCAGTCCTGCGCCCCTATCTGCGGCACCTGCGATCCGATGCAGTCAACTAGCATCATGGTCGGTACGGTGGGCAGTACCAACCTGTCCCTCATTGCCTCAAAAATCTCCCTCTTCTCTATATACGCTATGCCATTTCTGTCTATCTTGAATTTTGTGTTGTAATTATTCTCGGTGCGAGGCGAGCGCGGGTCCGAGATGAAGAATGCAAATGTCTTTCCATCAAAGACAACAGGCATGCGCACACCGTACCTGCTCTTGCCCTGCTCGTTGCTGCCATGGAATATTCCCCTTAGGTATGGAGAGGGATAATAATCCGGGAGCGCCTGCTGCAGTGCGATAAACTCACTCTCCTGTGGCTCGAACCTTGGCGTTACCGGCATATGGTAGAAGTACTTTCCGTGACCTGTAGCAAACGTCTCAAGCGCATCCGCATATATGTCCATCATGTTCGCCGCCGAGCTCTCCATTCTGTGCTCTATGCCGATCAGGCTGAGCTGCGCATCGCGTAATGCAAGCAGCTTCGGGACGGCACGCTGCGTTCCCTTCTCTCCCCCTCTCTCAAGACAGAGAAGCATATCCTTTATGTTCTCTATCCGTTCGTCGGCATAATGTCCACCGCCCCTGAATTCGCGCCTTAGCACCTGTTCCACCATGTCGATATCCGAAATGCGCAGTCTGCTGCCATCCTGAAGTGCATACACCACATCACTGGACAGTACTTTCAGCAGGCCCCTCTTCTGGTTATCGCTGAACCCTTCAAGCTCTATCACATAGCCTTTGGGATTGTCCTTGTGCGGAAGGCCCAGATCGTGCGCAACTACAAGGTAATCATTCATCGCAAGACCAAGCCTGCCGAACATGTTCATTGCTATCTCTGCACTTAGCTGCTCTCTGCTTGGTTGGTTCGGGTTGGGGTGCGAGAACGAGGTGCTGGCATACATCCTGCCTTCATCCTGCATGCTCCATAAATTATGTATATCTTTGAAGACTATCTTGGTGTCCAGCGCCATCTTCAGCCTTTCAGCACCATCATCTATAATTGCGTTTTTAAGCTCTGGTGTGATCCTGTTAGCGATTGCCATAAGACATTCCTATATACTCTCCTCAGGTTACCGGCGTACAGTGGTACCAACTAATACAGCAACACTCTTTATAAAGATTCGTAACATTCTACGCAATTCGTAAAAGAGGTGGTATCATAAGTGATAGTTTTTACGTCGACATAGATCCCAATAATCTCTATATGTCTCTAAGTGTGCGCATACTGGGCCAAATTACCACGTAAAGCGTAATAATAATGCGAATATAGTATATAATGCAGGCAGAGCCTGCCACAGCGCAGTTCACTCCCTCTTTGCCCTGGTCCCGATATCCTCCAGCACTACGGTACTCATGAGATCCCTGAATGTCTCCCTCCTCCTGATTAGAACAGGCTTGCCATTCGTGGTCACCATAACCTCCGCAGGTCTCAGCCTGCCATTGTAAGAGCTGCTCATGCTATAGCCATATGCTCCTGCATTCATCACCGCAAGGACATCTTCTCCCGCAGTCACCTCCGGCAACATTATGCCCCTTGCAATAGCATCCGTATTCTCGCATATCTCACCGACCACATCGGCCTTGATGGTAAGCGGCGCATCGGGCTTGGTCACTGCAACTACTTGGTGATATGCGCCATAGAGCGCAGGCCTGATGAGCACGTTCATGCCTGCATCGATGCCCACGAATCTCTTCTCATACGATTTTACTTCGGTGACGGTTCCAAGTAAAACGGTAGTATCCGCCACGAGGTACCTTCCTGGTTCGATGACGAGCTGTGGCTTTCCCAACCCATATCTGGCGGATTTCTCCATGAACTCCCTAGATACCAGCTGCGCTGCCTTCTCGATGTCAAGCGGTACCTCGCCAGGCCTGTAAGGTACGCCGAAGCCCCCTCCTATGTCTATGAATTCTGGCACAATGTCCAGCTCCGACTTGAGCCTGCCTGCGGTATCCAGTATCCTTGACGTTATGGCTGCAAAGTACTCGGGCTCGAGTACGTTAGAGCCGCACATCATGTGCATGCCAAACCTCTTCACTCCCTCTTCCTTGGCAAGCCTGTACGCCTCCACTATCCTCGAATCGGGGATTCCGAATTTCGAATCCGGGCCGGAGAGCGTGGTGCCTGGGAATTCTCCCTTGCCAAAACCATGATTGAGCCTGAAAGAGACGCACTGCGGCCTGCCTACCTTAGCAAGTGCAGAGAATTGCCCGATGCTATCAAAATTTATCACAAGACCCATGTCCAGCGCCTGCTCCAGTTCAGCCCTTGGCACATAGTTGGGCGAGAACATTATGCGCTTCTTGTCTGAGCCTGCCGCAAGCGCAAATTCAACTTCTGCCGGGGAAGAGGCGTCCATCCATGCCCCTCGGTTTGCCAGGGTCTTGATTATCGCAGGATTGGAATTAGCCTTTATCGCATATCTTACGACAACGTCATCATAATGCTTCCCGAAGGCATCCCTGAGCCTGGAGTAATTGTCAAGCAATCTCTTCTCCGAAGTCACGAAAAGCGGCGTTCCATAAGATTCAGCCAGCTTTACCAGCTCCCCTGCCGTGACTCCAAGCTCCCCTACGTTGCGTTCGCCTCTACGCTTCTGTCTGAGTGGCATGATATCATCTTGTAGGGGACTCCTTTTAAATCTAGCTCAGATGCGAAGCAAGCCTTGCCATCTCCACTATCAGCCGCCTTGTCATCTGCAGATCTGAGATGCGTATCTCCTCACGGGTGGAATGGGGCATCCTCCCGCCATGGCACATGACCAGTATCCTCGAATAGCCTCTCCCTGCAAGTACATTGGCCTCGAACGTGGCCATTCTCTTCCCCACCTTAAACCTAACCCCTGCTTTCCTGGCAGCGCCTTCCGCCAACTTCATTATCGCATCGTCCGCTTTGGTATGGAAAGGCGGTTCCCCCTCATCAAAGTCCTTCCTTATCTTATAGCTGCATCCGGTGGCCTTGCATGCGCGCCTAGTGGCGGTCTCGACCTCCTTCAGTGCTGCTTCAATGGTCCTGTTGTCGAATGCCCGCGTGCCTCCCTTCATAATCACAGAGCCGGGTATCACATTGCGCTTGCGCCCCCCGCTTATTACGCCTATATTGAGTATGCTATCGTGCGGCCTCCTGCCAAGCCTGAGAGAGTTTATCACCATTCCCGCAGCCTTCACTGCGTTTGCCCCCTTCTCCGGTTCCAGAGCCGCATGTGCTTCCCTGCCGTATATCTCTATGTCGAAGAGTGTGCTGCCCAGCGCCTTGTTGATGAATGAGCCCACATCTCCCTCGCTGTCAAGTACGAACGTGAAATCGCTCTTTGCGCCATGGGGAAGGTGCTGTACGCCCATGATTCCTTCCTCCTCCCTTGTCGAGAATATTCCGGTAACAGTTGGCCTGCCACTCATCTTTGCTATGTCTCCAAGAGCCGCTATCAGCGGCGCCACGCCTGCCTTGTTGTCAGCGCCCAGTATCGTTGTGCCGTCGCTTCTTATCCTGTCTTTGCCCACGATCGGTTTTATCCTGCGATCCCCTGCCTCTACAGTATCCATGTGTGCAATGAAGATTAGTTTTGTCCTACCTCCCTCTAATTCTGCGATCACATTACCCGTATTGCTCTGATTCGTCCTGGCAGCTCCGTCCTCGTGCGAAGGCACACCGCGCCTACTTAGCTCTGATCGTATCAACCTGGCAACATCTGCTTCTCTTCCGCTTGGCGAGGGTATGGAGACAAGCCTACAGAATAAGGATACCAATTCATCTTCATCTTTCGAGCTTCCATCCATTGCCTCTAAATGAGGCATATAAGTCATATAAATGTGTCTGTACGTCTCCGCTGTATAGTACAAAACTCGGACCAAGCCTCTTTACGTCGTGCTCCAGCTTCTCAGGCAGTCTCTCTACCACTGACATTAACGGACGTTCGCCATCGAAAAGCAGCATCTCGCGCATGCCAAGGCCGCTGTCGGATGTGGCCAGTGTCTTCCCGCGTGCATTATTGCCGCTGTGCCAAAAGAAGCTGTACCCTTCCATCCCTGTGTGCTGTGCATACTGTTTTGCAAAATATACGCTTGCGGAGACGAGTACTGCAGAGAGCCCAGTTCTCTGAGAACTCTCATCAACTGCAACGGATTTTATCTCAAAGCCGGACATCCTCCCAGGAACTGCGACAGGCTCACACAAATGGCTGGTTGCATGTCCGATTATCCTACCATCGACTGTAGCAACAACCGATGTGCCAGTGCCTATCCATTTCCCAGCCAGCTCAGGCGTTATCCTAGACAGCCCTCCGGGTGAAGCTCTATCATTTATGAAATCCACAAGACTATGTATGTCCTCCTGTGTAGTCCTCCTCACTACAGTATCTCCTGCTGTATCATGCCTCACCAATGAGCGCATCTCTGGAATATTGGCAGAGCGTATCAAGGTCCGCATCCAAATCAAATCCTAAAGCCCTTCTACACTTCAAATGGGTGCATGTGCAATAACCGGTTACCGAGTGAACCCACATCCCACCCTCGAAGAATGTCCACTCTTCACCTGCCAATGCACAGCATTATGCAATTCTATTTGCATCCCTTCCTAAGAAGTATGCAGCTCATATGGTATTTAAACCTTTGCAATTGTTTTACGATATTCGCAAATCGTGCCGGTGCAGCCTTGCAACCTAATCTTACGTCGGAGGAATGGGAACGCATGCAAATCCACGTAGCACAATAGTTCAGGCAGCTATAAATATGCATAAGTATTCGTATTTATTTTACGATAACCGCAACAAACTACTTGAGCACCATGCTGGTCGAAGTATCTACAACACCATCGACTGCGCGTATCCTCTCTATAACGCTATTGAGTTCGTCTATGCTCTTTGCCCGCACAAAGCAGATTATGTCGTAATTGCCTGATATCTCATAGACGCGGTCTGCGCCAATATCCCGTATTGCATTGGAGATTCTATCCGTCGGCACTGATTGCGCAGTGGCTACAAGCACAATGGCACGGGTGCTGTCCTTCACTTCAACCGTAAACCGCTCTATGACCTTCTCTTCTACCAGTTTCTTCACCCGCGCCCTCACCGCGCCCTCTGTCAGGCCCAGATGCTTGCCAAGTTTCACGAAAGGCATCCTGCCATCCCTCCGGAGCAATGCTATTATCTTCTCGTCAACCGTGTCCATATGATATGATTGATTACCGCCAAAATATTTAAATTGAACCGAAATTGAACCGTGCGCTTTCCGGGCTGGGAGCAAGGTATAAATCTCCCAACCTCTAATATATGGCGATGGAGAAGCTGAAACGGGAAGCAAGGCAGGGGATAAAGGACTATATGCTTGCCGAATTCCGTAGGGGGGTCTTCATCTTCGTGTACGAGAGCGACCTGTATGCGAGACTCGAGGAGCATGCGCGTGGCCGTTTGCGGGAAAAGGCCATCGCATCCGCGTATTTGCCAGGGAGGTGGTTTATCTTTCCTGCGTGGTCGCATCACTGGCAGTGCGGTATCGCCAGCCTAGGAAGCTCCAAAGATAGGAACCTGTGGGGCACAATATTCGAGATCAACGCCGAGCAGCTCGCAGCGCTTGATAGCCAGGCTACTTGGAACGGGGTAACATACAATCGGATACAGCTCCACGAGCTGCACACTGCAGACAACAAGCCATTCGCAGATCATGTATATACTTACGTCGCAATTGCGCAGGGCAATGGCGAATTCAAGCCGAATGCAGCCTATCTGTCTTCGATAAAGGAGAGCGCGATAGCCTACTCCCTACCCTCTGAACATGTCGATGCGATAGACGCGATGATGGCTGTGCCAGACGAGATGGGCGAAGGTGTGCAAGGCGGTGAAAGCACACATGCCCGCAGGCACTAGAGCTGCCTTAGCGCTTCTATCGGTTCCATCTTCGATGCCCTCCACGCTGGATAAATGCCAGCGATTGCACTGACGCCTATGGCAACAACAAGGGCCTCTATTATCGTAGAAACAGTAAGCACCGGGCTGAACGAGAGCGATGTGCTGCTGCCTGGGGAGCCCCCCGCACCGCTTCCTATTATCACTCCTCCTCCGCCCCCTTCCCGCGGTCTGCTAGGCGTACCGCTAGCTGTCCCAGTAGAGTTTGGTGATGACCCTGAATGGGATGCCAGTGTGCTTAGGGTATAGGAACCGCCCATGCCAACTGCAATGCCTATGACTCCCCCCACAACTCCTATGAGCAGTGCCTGCGTGAGGAAGAGTGAGAGCACCTGTCTGTTCGTAAAACCCAGCGACTTCATTATGCCTATCTCATGAGTCCGTTCCATCACCGACATGAGCATGATATTCATTATGCCTACCGCAGCCACCAGCAGGGATATGCCAGCGACAACAACAAGCAGGAATGTTATCGAGCCGACTATCTGGTTGACCTGCTGCGCTATCTGCTGGGTGCTGAATACGTTTGCGTTATTTCCGTATATGTTGGTCAGCGTTGTAGTCAGAGCCCCAACCTGGCTGGCGTTATCAGCCTTGACTAGTATTATATTGAACGAGGTCCTGTGCAGCAGCTCCTCAGCGGCTTGAAGCGACATCAGTATCGAGGTATCGACAGGTACTATGAGACTGCTGTAAGGCTGCAGCACCCCAACCACAGGTATTGTATACGTTGTTCCTCCAGTCCTCCCGGCATTGATCGTAAGCGCTGCAGGCTGGCCTGGGGAGACCTTCTGGATGCCACCGCTCGTAGAGGGAAAGGCGACGCTGTGCCCGAGTATCGCTGAAGGCGTTAAGGTGTCATTGTACACTGTCCCCGAATAGAGGTTCACTTCGCTGAGTAGGCCTACAAGTCCCTGTTCCGATATGCCTACCACAGTGACCGATGTATTTACCCCAGCCGCTGTGAATGTTCCTGACCCTTCAACTACCGGCGTGACAGAGCTCACGTTAGGGAGCGAGGCTATGCCCTCGGTATCAGTGAGCGTGAAGCCTGTTGGCCTGTTAGAGGACAATATTATGGATGTCGGACCGAGAGTATTTAGGGAATCCTGTATGCTTGCACTTATTCCAGCTGTGAGGGAGATCAGTGCGACTATCGCAGCTACCCCTATGACAACCATAAGTATCGTGAGGGCTGTCCTGACCCTCTTCTCGCCGAGGTCCTTGTACCCCAGCCAGAGGGTGTCTTCTATCCTCATTTAGCACGCCTTCTCTCCCTGATAAGAAGAACAAGCAGAACAATCACCAGCACTATCAGTATAAGGATGACGAGCCCTCCTCCGCCCCCTCCTCTGGCCCTGGCGATCTGCGTGTAGTTTATTGCCTGCGCCTCGCCAAGTACTACTGATGTATTGGCCCATGTGGTAACGCTCTGCCTTAAGCCATTCATGTAACTGACCTTTATCGGTATGCTGTAACTACCGCTCTTTACAGAATTGCTGGCTATGAGCGATACTGTCACCGGCGTCTGCGTATCGACCCCTATGCTGCCTACAAATACTGTATTTGTGCCATAAGAAGTGAAACCCGCTGGCGGAATCGGAGTTACTGTGACTGCTGATGCCGCAGAAGTGCCGGTGTTTGTCAGGATGAATGATATGGAGAAGACCGACTGCGGCGTAGGTACTGCAGGAGAAGTCGTGAAGCTTGATGGCGACATGCTTATGACTCCGCTTGCAAGGAACTGCCCATAAATCGCCGCCTGCTGAAGGCTTGTGCCATTGTAATAGCTCGCGGTCACGTTAAGCGGTACTGACTGCGATGCATTGCGCGATATATAGACGCTTTCATTCACGCGCATTGTCGTGTGCGGTGCGAGTGTTGTTATCTGCAGCGGCTGTGGGCTGAGCCACGCTCCATCGATGCCAGGCAGCGTGAAGATAACAGATATGCTGTTTATAGGAATGGCTCCGGTATTTGTAAGGTTCAGTGCCATGTTCTGTATTACGCCAGCCGTAAGCACCTGCGGGCTGAGGGAGACGGACAGCGGCTGTGGGCATGTCTGCGTTGCAAAACTGGTGTTCCTGACCTCGTAATCAGAGTACAGCGTGTTGTAATAGTAGTTTATGGTTATTCCTCCGAAGACCAGCTCGGAAACATTTGCAGATACAAAGACCGGCAGATAAACAGTCTCCGACTGGCCGGGCCTGAGGTCCCTGCCCGCAACCGTGCCGTTTCCCGACTCATAAAGCCCCTTCACTCCGGGTGCAAGACCTACGGTTATGGACGACATTGTCGCTTGGGTTACAGAGCCTCCGTTAGTGATGTTTATAGGTATATAATTGGTCATCCCCCTGCACAGCGTCGTTGTCTGCGTAGTCAGGCGGAAGCTTGGCGGGTTCGGTATAGGCGCGGGTCCACTAAGTGTGGCAAACGCCAAAGGTACGATCATGCATACGGCAATCAGGCTCAGCAATCCAAATCTCATTCGTATCACTTGTTTATTTGTTCTCTCTCAAGCTTCCCATCCCTTATGTGTATCACTCTATCACAGCGTTTAGTAAGGTCTGGGTTATGCGTTATCATAACAATGGTAACTTTACCTCCGCTGCTTATATCCTTAAGCAGCTTCACTACCTCATCTCCAGACTTGGTATCCAGGTTTCCCGTCGGTTCATCTGCAAGTATCAGCGTAGGATCATTGATCAGCGCTCTTGCAACGGCAACTCTCTGCTGCTCTCCACCACTCAACTGCGTAGGCTTGAGTTGTAGACGGTTTCCAAGGCCAAGCCTAGTCAGCAGCGCATCGGCCTTCTTCTTCCTCTGCGCCTCCGATACCCCTTCAACCATCAGCGGGAGCGCCACATTCCTTTCCGCATCAAGTCCATTGATCAGGTTGAAGGCCTGAAACACAAAACCAAGTTTCCTGTTACGGAATTCGGCAAGCTGGCTGCCTGTCATCTTCGATGTCTCAATGCCATCTATGTACACCTGCCCCGTGGTCGGCTTGTCTATGGTGCCCAATATGTTCATCAGTGTGGACTTGCCGCTTCCTGATGGTCCTACTATTGCCGCGAATTCACCTTCCTTAAGCGCAAACGAGACATTGTCGAGCGCATTGACTTGTATATCCCCAGACTTGTATACCTTGGTGATATTGCTAACCTTAACAGAATAATCAGAAGGCATGGATAACAATATGGGATTTGAGAGCAACTAATTAAATACCTTTCCTGTTTATTTCGCAATGTATCTTTCGTGTTTCATTTCGTTTTTTAAAAACGAAGTATATGGAAACAAATAAAATAACAGCTGCAAATATATAAACGGGCTGATTTTACGAGCAAGCAGGGGGACACAAAGAAAAGGATAGTTGAATTGATCGCAGCTGGAGACGACTCCTTGACCAAGATATGCGCAAGGCTGCAAATGGCTCCATCGACGATCAGCAAGCACCTCCACGACCTTGAAGAGACAGGCGTAATACATCAGAGGGAGGACAACCACTTGAAAAAGTGGAAATATTACGAACTCGCATCGGCTCCTGTAAGCCAGAAGATATGGATGCCAAACGCCGGTTTTCTAACAACCAAACGCCCTTCTGTAGTAGCCGGAGCCGGGGTAGCCGCCGTGCTAATAGTGGCATACGCACTGTTCTACCTGTCCCAGCAGAATGCCTATACCTATGTTCCAATAAGCTTGACTGATCCTCCGCAGGTGCCTGCAGGCACCCAGGCACTATACATCAACTACTCGTCGCTCAGCATACTTGCCATGTCCCATGGCTCTTACGAATGGATACCTACGAATGCCAGCGGAAGCATAAACCTGCTGGGTCTTGTAAATACAAGCCAGATAATAGGCGATGTGGGTCTCAGTCCGAATGCCGCAGTTAAGGCTGTAAGATTCAACATAAGTTCCGGGGAGATAGTGGTGGATAACATAACATACCCTGTTTATATGGTCGACAGGCAGATAACAGCGTCAATCGGAAGCAATGCTAGGATCAATTCATCTTCAGACATAATGCTTGACTTCTCTCCCACCGTTACCACAGCATACGATCAAAATACGACCCTGTTTGTGATGCTACCGTCACTGCAGGCTGTGATGGTGAGTGCAGGCAGATTCGACACTAGGCTAAAATCCGGAAACATCTCATATTTGCAGGAGCGCCATCCCCTTCCGCCATCGCTTTTAGCTTTGTTCGGGAAAAACAACACCAGTATCAAGATCACAAATATCTCATTATCTACTTCTGCAGGAGTCACCAGACTAAACATCACAATGGAGAATACGGGGAAAACAAACACCACTGTATTCGGCATGGCGCTTATGGGATTGGGTGCATTATACGGTGCATCAAATGAGATTGCTGTAGACAATGGGATAATAGAGAAAGCAGACAATTCAACAATATCTATTAATACAACAAAGCTATGCAATCTAGGCGATGGCCACAGGCCAATAATTATAGATGCGCCGCGGGATAAGGTTGACATATTGGTATGCGGATTCGGGGACAATGCATCCGCAGCGCTGATACGCGCCAGGCTCTATTCCGCAATAACAGAATTGGGACCAATGCAGCTTAATTTTATCACCAACCATAATAATAGAACGCTCGCATTGCTGTTCCAATCAGATAGGCCCTCTGGCAACAATGGATATGTAATACCTGCAGGTTCCTCCATCACTTTCAGGTACACTGGCACGCTGCCGTCCGGTCTGGAGAAGACATTGAATAACTCCAACATGAGCAACCTATCGGTGGCAGTTCTCACCAACGAGGGGGTCTATCGTTCAGATATGCTCGGCGGCTGACCTGCATATGTGCTGATGAATACCAATAGACCGGGTATACCAAAACAAATCAATCTCCCATACCTATGCTTATGGTTTGGCGGGGGCGAGATTTGAACACGCGACCTCCAGATTTCTTAGTCATAGCAAATTGCTCCTCACTCATGAAGCTGGGCTTATGAGTCTGGCGCTCTAACCAGGCTGAGCTACCCCGCCAAGGTTACAGAGATGTCTATATACGGGAATGCATAAAAGGATACCATATAATAGGATGTTCAAAGTTATAATATATGCGGCTAATCACGCACTGAATTTGCAGGATGGCACACGCAGCAAGGGCCAGCTATAATTACGCCATCATTGTCGTAATCCGAGACAATGTTTATATAGTTCCAATGTGCAAAAACATCATATGAACTGGCTGATGCAGGATGCTGTTGTACATGCATCCGACGCGGCATTCAGGTTCGTGAAGCGCGGCGGAGGATTTGATACCACAGAAGCCGCGGAGCTAGTTTTGGGAGCCGCATCCGGTGCTATGGCTATAATGAGGGCTGGATCGCTGCTGCGCTCGCACCGCAACAAACGCATATACAAGAGGCTCAAAAGGGACCGCTAGTGTAAATCTATGCTAGGCTTAGTACCAATGCCCCTGCCACCATTATTACAAAACCAACCAGCTGAGAGTCGGTCAACTTGTCCTTGTATATCAATAACCCTCCAATAAATGCGGCAGCCATGGGAGTTAGCGCGGTAAGGGCACTGCCTATCGCTAGCGCATTTGTGCCGGTCACATATGAAAATAGGAAATCACCGCTGGCATCTACCATTGCTGCCAGTGCAAGCAGGAACACGATCATATACTTTCCAGATCCTGCAGTCGCGCCGAATTTCCTGCCTATATAACTGCGCATCTCCTTCCTCTTTATTGCCAAGTATGCAAGCGCTACGCCTGCACCTGCGGCTCTCGATACGATCACCGGCAGCGCGAATGCGCCGCCTGCACCAGTCACTGCATATGTTAAGATTATCCAGTAGATGGACCACGAGAGAACCGCGAAGGTTGCAGGAATCAGCCTTCTGTTTATCCTGAAACCCCCGACGGATATCATGAAGAAAGCACCGGCGAATATTGCGACCATGCTCAACGCCTGTATCATATTCACGTGTTCGCCGAGTGCGAACAGGCCAAAAAGCACAAGAATTGCGGGCGTCATCTCATTCAGTACTACTGTGTTTGTAAGTTGTTCGGTCTGCAATGACCTATATATTAGAATAAAACCGACTGCTAGGAAGATGCCTGAGATCGACGCGAGCACAGCAGAGGAGAGCGGAATTGTCCAAGAGCCAACAAGTGTAGCCCCGATGATCATCGGGATTATGCCAAGCGGTACGACTATGGCAGCGGCGGCCACGCTGCCCATATCAACACTCGCTTTTTTGGATATGATGTTGGATATCGTCCAGAATGCCGCAGCGCCGAATGCGGCTAGGATTGGCAGATTCTGCAAGGGCCTCACCCCGGTGCCTACCGGGCAGATAGATAGTAGGCAGTGCGAACATTATATAATAGGACGCTGCCAATAAGGTATCATATGGCCTTGGTAGTGTAACGGCTCGCATAGAGGACTGTGGATCCTCAGGACCGGGTTCGACTCCCGGCCTAGGCCCTTGCCGATATCTCATTTCCGACTGCGCACGAACCTGGGATAATGCGCTGCACAGATGCTGCCTAGATAGCCCCCCGGCACGCTATGCCATAAAAAATGCGGAATCATAAGGTATGCTTATAGCACATCCGCCTTTCTCATGTTATATATATTTTTGGAATATTGTAGCATCAATCGAGGGTTCTGACTTGGACAATGAATACCAGCTTATAGTGCTGCTCATCATATACTATCTGCGATCGCCATACTAAACATGTACCTAACACAGGGTCCCTCATGGGATCTTGTAGCCCACTATCTCAATTCCAGGAGTTTCCTCACGCAGATGTTTGCATCAAGGTGGCCTTGACCAGGACAGAATCGCATACAGCGGCAACAGATTTTACATCGCACTGCCGCCAAATGCAAACCGCGTCAGATAGGCAATCAACAGATTATTAAGTACCGATGGCGCAATATAAATGACAATATAAGTGCGGTTATATGAAGTCTAGCATGATCTGGGGTATAATAGGGATATGTGTCATAATAGTAATCGTAGTTTCGTATCTATTGCTGGCCAGCCACGGTGTTTCAAATTCCAATAACAAGAGCCAGGGCACAGGCACACTCAATGTGTCGCAAAATAGGAACACTGGCAGCAGTTCAGGTGGGAATGTTATCTTCGGGGTGACATCTCCTCTCATCAACAAGACCGACCTTCAGGCGGCAAGATCGTACGGCATAGAATTCATACGCGCCGACGTGGCCCCCAGCCCGCAATTCAATTCATTCGTGCTCAATGCAACAAGCATGGGATTCAAGATACTGGGCATACTCGATTACAATACGGTAGGCGCCAAGATAACATCCAGTGGCTGCGTCTCCGGATGCAATTGGACACTGGCAGACTGGAACGCATCAGTATACAATGCAGTCAGGGCTTACCCTGAGATACACTACTGGGAGATATGGAATGAGCCCCAATTCCCAATCTTTCAGGACGGCTTCCAGGACGGGAGTCCATACAATTACTCGCTGACCCTAAAGAGCGCGTACAAGATAATAAAAGCCCACAATGCTTCAGACACGGTCGTATGCATGGGCGGCGACAACATATTCGTGTATGGCGGAAACCAGACAATGATCGACTACAAGTGGGCCGAGGCCCTCTGGTCATACAATGCGAGCAACTACTGCGACATCGTATCCCTGCACGCGTATTCTGACGGCGCCCCGCTTAACTACACGATCCCCAAAACAAACCTTACAGTGGGTGAGGTATTCAATGGCAATCTCGATGCCTATGAGAATGTCACAAAGAAGCCGATCTGGATAACCGAAGTCGGCATTCCTGCAAATCTGGGCTACGCCTCAAACGGCACACTCTATCAGGAACAATTCCTCAACCAGTCTTTCAGGCTAATGCTCTCCAAGCCTTACGTGACCGGCATCTTTTGGTTCGACATGGCTGTATACCCCTACAATTCGTCGCAGGTAGACTACGGTCTGTTCAACGGATCGGACTTCAAGCCGCGTCCGGCGGCATTCGAATTCAAGAGTTTCGCAAAATAGGGAGGCGATGCCTATCCTATATAGATGGCGAACTTCCGCACGAACTTCTTAACGAAAATATACGCACGGTTGCTGTTCCTCTTGACATCCTTTATGAAGGGTTTGTATCTTGCCTTCTCCTCAGGCGAGAGCTTCCCTTCCTTGACAATCTCTTGCTTCTTGCCGTCGACTATCTGCACCTCCCGCTTACTTATCACATCTTTCTTTGCCATCGCATACCATTCGTCCAGGGTTCCGCCGTGAGTCTTTATCATGCCTAGGAAGTCATTCATCTTTATCTTCCTCCTCTTGCCTGTCCTATCTTCCTCAACAGCAGGTATCAGCGCCGCCTTGTCGCATATCTCCGATATGTCTGCCTGCGAGAAGCCCATTGTAGCCCTTGCCAACCTGCCGTACTCCAGATGCCCTACTGGCATATTCCTGGTATTGTACTTGAATGCATCCTTCCTTGTCTTGTAGTCTGGTGGGGGTATGTAGATCGATTCGCCAAACCTCTTCGACCTCTTCAGTGCAGGGTCAATGTCCCACGGCTGGTTTGTAGCCCCTATGACGAAGAGACCCTCGGGGTTTGCCTCGACCCCATCCATCTCCTGCAGGAACTGGTTGACCGCCATCCTCATAAAGTTCTGCCCACCTTCCTGACCTCCGCTGTCTCCACCGCCCCTCTTTACACCCAGTGCATCGAGCTCGTCGAAGAATATGATGCACGGCGCATTCTTCCGCGCCTGCTCGAATATCGCGTGCATGTTCTTTTCGGTATTGCCGGCATACATATCCACTATCTCGTTTATCCTTGCTATTATGACGTTTGAGTTTGTCTCGCCGGCTATGGCATTGACAAGATAAGTCTTACCATTTCCTGGCGGGCCGTAGAAGATCACTCCAAGACCCAGTTTCTTTCCGTAGACCTTGAGTAGGCCGGGCTTCTTGATTGCCAGTATGATATTGTTCTTTATGAGCTCCTTCTCCTTATCCATCCCCACCAGGTCTGCGAAGCTGGAATTGGACTTGTGCCATCTCACCTTCTTGATCTGGCCCTCTTCCATCACGGTTGCGTTAGCTGCCGCTGGGCCTGCAGCTGCGCTCTTCGCGCCGGGCGGCTCCGCTTGCTTCTCAAGCTTTATCTTGAGCTGATCAAGCCTGGCCCTGGCCTGCTCATAATTGGGGTTCTTGCTCAGCGACTTCTGATACCACTCCTTTGCTCCTTGGTAGTCCTGCTGGTACTCGGCAACTATCCCCATGACATAAGGTGCATCGAAGCTGTCAGGCTCTATGTCCATTACATGCTCTGCATCCTGCTGCGCTTCCTGGTACTTGTTGAGTATGGCATACGATAGCGCCCTGTTGAAGTATGCGCTCGAGTACTTTGGGTCGAGGGTTATTGCCTGCGTATACAACTCTATCGCTTCCTCGAACCTATTCTCCTCGAACGCTGCGCCAGCCTTGGTATAGACCTCCTTGGCCTGCGGATTTGTAGTTCCAGACTTCTTCTCTTTGCTATCCTGGTTAACTTCTGTTTTTTCCTCTGCATGATCAGCTGATTCTGCCACTTCAACCACTTGTCCATCGCCGTATATAAATCTAGGCTCTTTTTGGTTTATATAACTTACCATAAGATTAATCGCCTAAACCACGACAATTCGCAAAAATGACTATACCAGTTCCTATCAACGATACACAAGCCAGTAAAGAAGATATGCCTGCTGTACAAATTAGCAAAGAAATATGTCTAATCTAATAATATGCGGAATGTTTAAATATAAGGAAGCCCACTACAGTCCTATGTGATATAATGCAATTGAGATCTAGAAACAGTGCCGAGAAAATCGCAGAACTGATAGTGAGTGATAAGAGGTGGACCCCGGAAAACACCGAGGTGAGAGTCTACGACAGAAAAAATGCAGAAGAGCTTTTGTCTGACAGCCCTGAGGCACGAAGGATACGATTCGAACTGTCGCTTATATACCAATACGCATATGTCGGGCAGAACTCCAGGATCGGCAATGCAACTGGATTGCCTGCAGATTCGAGCAAGTTTAGGGGAGCGAGTTTCTGGCCTGGATATAAGTCCCCGGATGATATACCTGACAGGTGGGCAACTTATATAGCAAAGGACATAGTCGGTAGCCCCACAGGAAGCGTGATAGTCGCTATGGATGGAAATACGGGCACCGTGGTAGGCAGCAACTTGCTGATAGGATGGAAGGAGATCCTTGGCAGCTATCATAAGGATCTTGAATCAACAGTGAAGCTTATGACCCGGAGGGTAGGTGCAGATCTTCTGGGCCAGATGGGCTATGGGATAGACCTTACCACAATAGGAAATGGCTCTGGCAAAGTGCTCTGGGTTGCAACACTCGGCGACCAGACAAAGCGTGGCTTTGCAGGAATTGCAGAATGGACCAGCCCCGAGCTGGTCGACGGCCGTAAGATTCCAATAAGGGAGAAGTATTGGCCAGAAGCGGGGTTTGTAGAGATAACGACCTTGGATGGCAAGGAGAAGCCAATGCGCGGAATAGAGTGGGCATCTGCAGCTAAGGATAAGCCACGCTTCGGATGGGAGGAAAACCAGGGTATATATGCCGTAATGACGTTTGATCCCGCCAAGAACCCTATAAAAGCAGTCCTTCGCGTTGCGCAGGAGGAGTCCCCAAAGCCCGCAGCAGAAGCCGCCCAACCGAGCAGCGGACAGGGGTCCGGTACGTATAGTTTTAGCGCAGGCCAGCTTAGCTATGAACAGAGATACTCAGGCGCAGCGCTTAGAGGATCGCATAACGTAGTATAATCCGGGCAAAGTATCAGATAAGGGATCTACCAAGCAGGGATTGGTAAAAGACCAAGCCTGATCTCATGGAGAAGCAAATGCCGCGTGGAAGGGAAGGAGGTATCCATCAGCCTGCAGCAGCGCAGCGGCAAGCGGGCAGAATAGCCCATATAAAAAACCTGGAAAGGCGTTATGAGGACATAAAGAATAATAAAAAGGCCAGGCTCGCAGCAGTCTGCGGCTTGGCCGTATCAGCGCCAGCCTCAATAGCGGCATCCCTGATCACAGGTAATCCAAATATAGCAGGGGGGATAGCCACTGCAGTTACAAGCACCGTCTATCTTCCCATAACTCATAAAATATTGAAGGAAAAGCAAGTCATGGGGCCATCAATACCTGCCTTCGGTTTCGATACTGTTGTCACAGCTAATTTTGCCGACGTCGGGTTTATGCTGCATCCAGCCTCACTGCCTCTAATAGTCTCTAATCTTGCCTGCGTGGCCTTCGCAGCGCCTGCAATACCCCTAGTTTTCAGCCAGCAGCTCAAGGCTGCATATATGGAAAGGCAAGCAAGGAATGCAAGTACTGTCAAAAGAGCTGAGCCCGGGGTGCATGGTTTTGTGCGAAGGCGTATGTCAGACCCTGTAGCACGATTCTACGCTGCATCAATAACCCCGTTTCTCATAGCAGGTGGTACTGTTGCTGCCTCCATAGCCGCGCATGCGCCATCATATGTTCCTGGTGCAGTAGGCACGGCTGCAGCACCGTTTGTATACCTATGCCAGACCGCGCGCACAGCAAAGCTGATGAAGAGGAAGGGTCTAGATGTTGCATCCCAGGCCCTGTCCCCAGGCGCATATGCATACGACTCTGTCGCCCAATCCAACTGGCTCACATACGCTGCAATGAAGAACATACCCACGCTCATAGCTGTCCAGCTGGCCATAATGGCCGGGTGGGTATATCCATTCGCAGTGAGTGTCAGAAAGATGACCAGGGGTATAAATAGCAAAATCACCGGCCAGGGCAAGCAGTAGCCGCAGCACGCCGGGTACAATTTAAATATATAAAAAGCCCCCCTTCTATGTGTTGATTAACCTATGTTAACTACTGCACACGCCACTGACAACAACTGCCTTGCTGTTGATGCCGTAAAGAACATCTATGGGCTCCGTGCTGGATATGGCCGGAGAAAAGGTTGACAAAATGGCAAACCGCATAATTTACGAGGCTGCCGCAGTGAGGCAGTACGTCAAGTTAGAGAAGGAAGGCGATATAGGCGTGCGCCTCAAGCGATTTGGCTATGCAGACATAATGTACAGCACAGCCCTAGAGAAGGTCTACATTGCGGAGGAGAAGCTCATGGCTGAGGGTAAGGGGGAAGCTGTCGAGCGCATAGGTAGGAAGATGGACTCATACCTCCCTGGTCAAGTTGGTTCATTGCGGGAGTTAGACTTAGCAAGGCGGAGGGCGCTGACCATAATATCGGATCCCGATAGCATCCTGAACGACTGGCTTGGGGAAGCGCTTCCATCGCTGCGCAGGCATGAAGAGCTCGCCGGATTACGGAGGAGTATGGGCGAATCACAACTGTCCGTAGCCAATGCGCGCTTCGAGAGCCCACGGTTCCTTTACGAAGAGCGTGAACGCCTTGGCAGTGATATAAAGTTTCTTGACGCTACCTGCGGAGCAGGTCCGGATGGCAGAGCCCTGCCGCTCAAGGAATTCGATAGGAGAATAATGAAGGTGCTGTACCAGGCCATGAAGAAAGGTGTATCTTACATAGCGATATCTGAGGAAAACAGGCGGGATGTGATCAGGCTGAGCACCGGCATACTGGACACAAAAATGGGGAATGTCACATTCATACCTGTCTGGTACTCCAGTGAGCTGCCTTAGCCGATCCTGTCCAGGAGTTCGTTAAGGCTGGCATCAACGCTGGATATATGCTCGTTCTCCCTTAGCACGCTGTTCAGCTTCACCGACTTAAACTTGCTTACCAGTTCTTTGGCCTGCGCGTGGAGTACCTTCAACCCCTCGCCCTTCACCTTGTACTCTCCCTTCAACTGCCTTATCATCAGCTCGCTGTCAGAGTAAAGCATTATCTCGACGTCGTTGCCGTACTCAGCCTGCGCCTTCTTCAAGGCCTCTATCAGCGCCAGGTACTCGGCTTCATTATTGGTTCTTATCCCATTATAGAAGGAGTACTTAACAACCAGATTATGCGCATCGTCTAGGATCTCGTAACCTGACGCACTCTTTCCAGGATTCTTTCTCGATGCGCCGTCCGTATAGATATAAAGTTGCATTATAAAATACCTCTGCAAACGTTTTTATTGGAACGCTATCTTCCTGAGCCTGTCTACCCTCCCGAAATTCAGCGATTCGCCTTCGCCTATGCAGTATGCGGTCATCATATCAACATCTGCCATCGTGTCGAAGACAGGTGCCATCACGCCGACATCTTCCAGGTTCACGCTCACTCCCTCCGCAAAGTAGTTCATTGCAGGAAGCACTATAAGTTCCCTGCCATCCGCCATCTTCCCATACAGGAAAGCCTTAAACTTCTCCTTTACGCCGAGCTTGTTGTAGATTGCTATCGCAGGATGCACATGTCCCATTATCAGGGTCTTTCCCGACTTGCCCTGTGGCAGTGCATCGCCGTGGAAGAAGAGATAATCACCAAGCAAGCCTTCCTCTGTATACGTCTCGAACTTCAGTGATTCCCTTAGCCTCTCAATGAAGTTATCATGGTTGCCTTTTATCAGCGTTATGTGCCTGAGGCCATGCTCCTTCCTGAGAAAGTTAGCAAAGTCATAAAATTCGTTGAATTCCTCAACATGCACGTCAGAGAACTCATTCTTTATGTCGCCGTCTATAATTATCCTCTCGGCATGCGTCTCCTCAAGCGCCTTGCTTACGGTTTCCTTCACTTTCTTCAGGTTCATCTTCGGTAGGAAAGTTCCCCTGTCCGCCATCACTCCCTCATAGCCTAGGTGAAGGTCCGAGCACGCAATTGCAGAGAGCGATTTTATGTATAACACTGGGAGTCCGTCGACTATTTCGATGTCTCTTGTGATCATTGTCATGCCAACTTCCTCATCTGCTGCAGCACCTGTCTGTGCAGCTCCCTTAAATGCTTCCTCCTGTCCTTCATCATTACTATGTCGGCTTCGCCAAACGTTATCATGTTGTGGGAGAAAGGCGAGGGCACAACGGTCTCTATCGTCTTGTATTTTATCTCGCCATTGACAAGCTTCCTTATGATCATCTCGGCCCTTGGCAGGTCCATGACGTCGTCGAAGATCTCCCTGTATGTCTCCTTTAACACAGGGAACTCACTGCTTATCTCCTCAACAGCCTTGAGCAGGTACTGCGAGCTTATCTGCTGTTTCCTTACGCTGATCTTCCTGCCCTTGTAGTTCCTCAGTATCATGAAGCTGCGTGCCGCGTTGTGCCTGAACTTTCTGCGCATCAGCTCCGTCCTCCTTATGTTCTCCCTGAGCAGCTCCCTCGCGTCAGTGCTGCCAAGCTCGCTTATTATCTGGGAGATGTCATCCCTGCCTATCTTCACATCCAATTCTGTTACCAGGACGAATCCGTTGTCGGTTATGTTGACTGCGACGTCTGTCTCGTAAATGTCTCCGATCCGTATTGCAAATATTCTGGACAGCGCATCATTTATCCTTCTGCCGTAAAGAGCGTGAAATATGAGGAGGTTGCGCTCCTGCTCCTCGTCTGCAGTCCTCTCCACAATTATAAATCTGTCATTGGGTACATAGCCCGTGTACAGCAGCTGCTCGACGAAATAGTTGAAGATGGAGTTCTTTGTGTTTTCATCAAGCGGCATCTGGTCCAGTATCTCTCTTGCCTCGTCATTGGGCTTGAGCCTGCTCTTATTCAGCAGCCTTAGGGTACCAATGTCTTTCTCCCTCGCGTGTCCGGCAGCTATTGCCATCCTCTCCCTGAACTGGCCTATCTCAAGGGCAAGTTCGTATGTCAGCGGAAGCTGCTCAGAGTACCACGGAGGTATGGTCGGTATCTGCCCTTGTGCATCACTGACGTAGGCCTTCATGACCCTGGAGTATTCGAACCTGTAAGGTTTCCCCCCGAGCACGAAGATGTCTCCGGGCTTAAGTTTCGAGAGGAATTCCTCCTGTATGCTGCCTATCCACTTGTTTGCGCTGGTCACTACGTCTATTGCAACCTCGTCCGGTATGGTGCCCAGGTTGAGGTAGTAAATAAGCTTTGTGAGCCTGCCCCTCCTACCGAATGTGTTCTCCCTGGTATCGTACCATATCTTCGCGTAGACCCTCCTGCTCTCAAGGCCCACGTACATGCCTGAGAGGTACTCGAGAAGCGATATGAAATCCCTCTTTGGGAGTTCATGGTATGCATATACATTCCTTATCATATCATATGCTTCATCAACATTCCACTTTCTGTTCTGCGACATGCCGACTATATGCTGTGCAAGCACGTCAAGCGCATTCTTTGGGGTAGTGAATGTGTCCATGTGCCTCTTCATAGCAGCGTCCAGCATCACCGAGCATTCAACAAGGTCATCCCTGTTGGTCACCACTACCTCTCCCCTTGCTATGTCGTTGAAGCTGTGTCCAGATCTGCCTATCCTCTGTATGACTCTTGCAACGCTCTTCGGAGATCCTATCTGCACCACGTTGTCTATTGTGCCTATATCTATCCCAAGCTCCAGGCTGGTAGACGAGACTGCTGCCCTC
Organism: Microcaldota archaeon; assembly: GCA_021817325.1. Taxonomy (GTDB): domain Archaea; phylum Micrarchaeota; class Micrarchaeia; order Micrarchaeales; family CABMGC01; genus JAKAVK01. Next base: position 52,589 of record JAKAVK010000013.1, read on the forward strand.
AGTTTGCCCTTCTTGAGGAGGTCCTCGACGCCAAGCCTCATCTCCCTCGAGAGCGAGCCATGATGCGCAGCTATGGAGTCATCGCTATACTTGAATCGTTTCGAGAGATTGTAGACCACCCTCTCGGTACCGCTCCTTGTATTTGTAAAGACCAGAGTCGTCTTGTTTTTCTTTATTATACTGTCTATCAGTTTGTATATCGAGTTCTCTATAATGCTGTCCCTCTCATTTATTATGTCTGGTACTGGGCATACCGCGATAAAATCCATCCTCTTGTCCCACGTCGCATCCACTATGTAGCAATCCCTCTCCTTCTCACCATTGTAGCCTGCGAGGAACCGTGCGGCGTTGTCCAGCGGCGAGAGAGTGGCGCCCATGCCTATGCGTATGAAATCGTGACCTATCATATTGCTGAGTCTCTCTATCGAGAGCGAGAGATGCACACCCCTCTTGTTGTTGGCTAGCTCATGCAGCTCATCTATTATCACGTACTTGACGCCATTCAGGTGCCTTGAGAACTTCTCCGAGTTGATCATTATTGCCAGCGTCTCAGGGGTCGTGATCAGTATGTTTGGCGGATGCGCCAGCATGCGCTGTCTGTCCTTCTGCGGGGTATCCCCTGTCCTTATCCCTACAGTTATCCTGCGGAGGTCTATGCTTATGTCATCATATATCTGCTCCAGCGGAACGCTCAGGTTCCTGTGTATGTCGTTGTTCAGCGCCCTAAGCGGCGAGACATAGATGCAATACACCTTCTCCTCCAGCTTGCCATTCAGCGACAGGTTCATCAGGTCGCTTAGTATGCCTATGAACGCCGAGAGAGTCTTTCCGCTGCCCGTAGGCGCGGTTATCAGTATGTTGTACCCCTCCTTTATCAGCTTAAGCGAGTATCTCTGCGGTGGAGTGAGCTCCTTATACCTGCTCTCAAACCACTTTCTTACGAATATGTTGAGCGTATCCAGGCTCTCCTCCCTGCTGAACGGTTCTCTCCAGTAATCTATCATACGTAGTCTCCTACAAAACTAGCAGCACTATTATTTGTCGAATAAAGCATATATATTTGCCATCTTCGTCCCAAACTGCCCTCGCGCCGGTGCCGCATGCTAAACACGGGGCAACATTTAAAGACTTAAGTTCGCCACTTTGAGTAGCGAAGTCTTAACCCTCTGACCCAACTCGATTCGCCAAATCGACTTTTACCAGCGCAGATTGAGGTTTTTATCCCCATATTTGAGGGGAAAGTCGCCCAAAATCGCACGAATTGGAGGTGAAAGATTGCTCACAACTTTGATTCTGAACCCGTTATCAGGGTAAATCACAGCAAGTGTCAAATTTCCAAGGTATTTTTTGAGTAACTTGAAATTTTTGACGTTAGGATTCTTGCATGAATTCAATGTCAAATCTATCATGGCAGTTGCAAGGAAACAGATGAACAAAGCTATGCCAGGCCGTAATCCGATTCTATTTTATCCATCACAGATAAACTACCTAATGGTAGTGTTACGTTGTTCTTCATGTTATCAATGAGAATACGCAACCTACCATTTTTTAAGGTTTAAAGTGGCGAGGTTAAGTTTAAAGAGTTATCTCTACATTAAATACAAGCTGATCTGTATGGCAAAGAAATCTAATAGCAGGTTGTCTAAGAAGCTCGCGGCTCTGGATACGTCTGAGCGAATAAACAAGCTCTGGCAGGATACCACTACGAAGAGCGAGGCGCTGCAGAACAGCGCAGGTGAATCGAGGCCGGAGTACGAATCCCATGTACTAGACCTTCTCGAGCACCGCTCCCCTGCACAGGCTCCTGAATCAAGAAAGGCACAAAGCAGTGCTAAACGGTCCAAGAAGGAAAAGCAGTAAGCTATCCTCCCTTGTTTCCTTTGTCACCGCCGCCTTTTCCAAGCGAGAGCCTCACTCCATTGTCAGGGTCCCTGGTTATCCTTATATCTAGGTCATCGCTACCAAGCATGTGCCTGAGTTCTTCATACGTGTAGTCGCCAACATCCTCCTTCTTCTTTTTCTTCAGGACCTCCGCCCTCCTCTCCAGGAGCGAATCCTTCTCTATTGCCGTGTATTTGAGCTCCATCTGCGGCTTCTCCGCGCCATAGATATCCTCTATTCCAAGCTCTATCGGCTTGTAGCCCTCGCTCTGGTAGATGAATGGGAGAACAGCGTTGAACTCCGAGGTGATGTTGGCAACCATCGCCTCCACATTCTGTGAATCCCCTGCAATCACGAAATCATCACCATTAAGGAATCCAACAAAAACCTTTTCGCTGCTTCCACCAACCTTGTCCTGCAGCAACTGCGATACCAGCCTAAGTATGGTTATCCCAGAGTCGTTTCCAAACTCCTTGGCGAACTCTGCGAGCCCGTCCACGCGCAGCCTGCCTATCTCGTACTTGCTGTTCTTGCCTTCCAGCGCGCGCTCCAGCGCATCTGATATCTTAGCCTCGTTGGGCAGGTCGATCAGCGGATCGAACTTCTTGCCCTTCTTCTTGAGGAAGATGGTCACAAGGCTCCTAAGCTCCGCAGGGTCGAAAGGCTTCTTTATGTAGTAGTCTGCCCCGTACTTTATCCCCCTGAATCTGTTTGATGTAGCGTCCATAGCGCTTACTATTATTACTATCGTATCCTTAAGGCCGGGGTCCTTCTTTATGGTCTGGCAGATCTCCATGCCGTCAAGGCCGGGAAGCATAAGGTCCAGTATCACAAGATCCGGCTTCTCGTACTTTATCCTCTGGAGCGCCTCTTTTCCATCGTAAAACTGCTTGACATCAAAGCCCTTGCCTACTGACAGGGTCATAAGTTTGTTAATGTTCTTGTCATCTTCCACTACCATTATGCGCCGCAGCAGAGGCTCGTTCTGCAAGAGATAATACGTCATAATGCCGCCGCTGCTCCTTGATGCAATCGCACTGGCCTTCTCCAGTTCCCTAAGGCTGTCGTTTAGCACGCCCTCCTCTATACCTGAAGATGCGGCAAACTGCTTCAACTCATTATAAGTAACCTGCTGCTTGTCATTGATGACAGAGATTATGTCGGCCTTGACATTCTCCACGCCCTCCATATGATCGCCTATAGGGATTGGAATGGAAAGTATAATATTCCTTTTCAAAACCGCAGCCACCTTTGATAAACGGCGGGATCGTTGCGTTACCGGCAGCATTATTAAATTATACGCAGAATTAGAGACCATGGAGAAAGGTTGGCAGGAGTGGGCGCCTCCAAAGAAGCCGCATGCAACCGGTATTCAGCATGAGGACAGGAAGCCGGAGCACGCTAGCCGCACGGGGGATGAAAAGATAACGGTAATTCCATCGCCAAAGGGTTCAGGCATCAGGATGCCGAAGGTAGACCTGCCGTACATAATAGTCGCATTGATAATAATAGCAGTTATAGTCGCTGCGCTGGCCATAAGCGGCGCAAACAGCGTATCTACTATAGGCTACAACAAGAGCTATACGCTTGCACAGGGCCAGGCAGTGTACTTCAGGCCGGGGAACGCCGGGGCCAAGACCACGATGCTCCTCTCCAATACTACAAACAACAGTGCCGTGCTTTACATAAGTACGGTGCCGATACTGCTTAACAACGCTTACAGGCTGACGCTCATCCAGGGTGAGGTGGCGAATGTGAGTACCAACGGCTCACAGTTTGCTAACTTGCAGGTAAGGCTGAATTACCTCAGCGGAGGCGAGGCATCGCTGACGCTAACTGTTATTCCCTCTGATTTCGGAGTCAGGCCCAGCTATACTGTGGTTCCCCTAGTACAGCCTGCCGCAGCCACAAGCGCAGCAGCATCAAACGCATCCACCAGTACGGGGACAGCCAAGAGCACGCAGAATAGCACTGCCACGGCCGCCAGCCACTCTACAGGCAACACCAGCCCCGCCAGCACGCCGCAGGCTATACTGCTCTCCGACTCCCAGGTGATGGGTATAGTGAATACCACTAGCTACGGCATGCTTATGTCTAAACTCAAGGCCATCTATGTCAAGGACTCGGCCTGCACGTCTGCAACATACAATACCACATATACCTCCCTCCTGCATTCCTCTCCGGCCGCTCCATACACATACTCCCAGCAGCTTGCGATTACTCCCACAGGCTTAAACTTTTCAGTGAGCCATGGAAAGGGCACAAATTACGAGGTGGCATATTATACTGCAGGGCGCACTACGGCAGCGAGCGGTCCTGCCCTCTACCTGTGGATAAACTCCTCACGCTCTAGCCCCGTAGTAAATGCGACATTTGAAGGCATCTTCAGCGGGCAGGACTACAGCGTGGTCAATTCGACGTACAATACGCAGGCGGGTATAGCTAGCGACTGCGCGGTCTACATACCTTGAGGCTGCTGAAGTGCGGCAGGCTGCGTCTTATCCTTTCCCTCATCGTCCTGCTGCTTCCTCTTCTTCTTTCCATTGATCTGGATAGTGAACCAGAACGTGCTTCCCTTGCCGTATTCAGAACTGAAGCCCGTCTTTCCGCCGTGCAGCCGCACAATATCCCTAACTATCGAAAGCCCAAGGCCTGTGCCGGTACCCTCCGGCCTTGTCAGGCCCTTCCTTGATATCTGATAGAACTTCCTGAACATCTTTGGTTTGTCCTCATCCCTTATGCCTATGCCCGTATCTGTAACCTCGATCCTCACCTTCTGCTCCTTCCCCTTCCTATATATCTTGACGCTAATGCCGCCGTGCTCGGTGAACTTCATCGCATTGCCGATCAGGTTCACGAATACCTGTATGAGCCTGTTCGGGTCTGCCTGCACCACAGGGACGTTGTAGTCGACGTTGATCGAGAAGGTGAGTCCCTTGCCAGCGGCAACTTCAGCGAACGACCGTATGCTGGGATTCTCTGTGAGCTCCTTCAGGTCTACCGGCTGCATATCCAGTTTCATCTTTCCGGATTCTAGCTTGGCCACGTCAAGTATCCTCTCTATAAGCTCCATCAGCCTCTTGAGCTCCGTTATTATTATCGTCATGTAGTTCTTCTGGTCCTCGTTGAGCGCGCCAAACTCGCCGTCGAGCATCAGCTGCGAGAAGCCCTTGATGTTAGTCATCGGGGTGCGCAGGTCGTGTGATATGTTGTATATGAACTGGGTTTTGAGTTCGCTCTCTGACATGTATCTCTTTGCATTCCCTACCGCTTCGTCACGCTCGTCCTTGAGCTCCGCAAGCATGCGCCTCGTGAGCTGCTCCTTCCCGCTTATTATGTAGCCTATGTGCTCACCGTTAGGGCCGTTCACACTCATTATTCCCTGTTCGAATGGTATGGCCTCTCCAGTCCCCTTGGACATTAGGTTCATGAAGACGTCGGTGACGACTCCAGCCTTCCTGGACATTATCATTGCGGAGTCGATCCTTGACTGGCTGTCCTTGTCTGCGCAGAGCAACGATATAGGCGTTCCTCCTATCTCGTCATTCTTGTACTTGAGTATGTGCTCTGCCGCTTTGTTTATCGAGACGATGAGCCCCGCGCTGTCCAGCCTTATAACCACATCGCCGGAGAGCTGCGTTAGGTCCTCTGTAACCTTCATGGCAGAGTTTACCTTCTTCTCGTAATCGTTGGAAAGGACGCAGTAATATCCCCTATCGGACTTTACAAGCAGCATCTTGACCTCGGCAAATATATCGTTTCCCATATTCAGCCTGAGCTGCCTGACATATGCAGAATCGGCAATCTTCGAAATCTCCGCCCTCGCCTCATCGGGATCGGGGACAAAATCCACGAGTTTCTTCTCTAGGACCGAGTCCATGTTCACCTTAAGCAGCTTATCGGTGTTGCCGCTCGCCCACAGTATGCGCGTTTCGTTGTCGAGCAACATGAAGACCTCGTCACCGTAGTCGAGCAGGCTGGATTTCTCCTCCAGCTGCATCATCTCAGTTACCTCATCGAACAGCAGATGTGTCAATCTCTCATTCACCTTGCTTGAGGTTATCCGGAAGATACGCTCCGGATGGGCGATGCTGCCTGTAAGAACAGGCTTGCCGGTAAATAAGGCATCAATAGTATCCTGCCTCAGATTGAAGAGCTCCCCCACGTTCTTGCCGGCAAATTCCTTTGATGGTTTCTCAGCGAAATTCATGAGGCTCTTGTTTACCTTCATTATGGTGCCATCCCTGTCCACCAGTGCCTGCGGTATCACGCTGTTGAACGCCGCGTCGAAATAGCGCGCCACGTTTATGCTCTTCTCCTTCTCTATCTTCATCGTTGCGGTCGTGCTCATTATGCCGGCCAGGATGCCGAGCAGCTCAACGGATCTTGTATCGAAGACGTCCTCCGTGCGGGAGAGCATAGTTATTATGCCAAGCCCCCTACTTTCAGACTTTATCGGCAGTATCATGCAACTCTTGAAGCCCGTATTATAGTAGTTTATCAGTTCCGGAAACGCGGAATAGCCACTCAGCCTATTGTCAACGTACGGCTTCCCGGTATTCATCGCAAATTCCTCGACCCCGCCGAGGTTGCTGGCTATCGAGATCTCCTTATAGTAGACATTGTCCACCTTGATGTATTCGCGTATTTTCTCTCCGGATTTGAGGAGGAGGTCGGTGGGGCTTGTGGATTCCCTGCTCAGAGTAAGAATCTCCGCAACGATCCTGTCTACTGATACGCCATCCTGCATAAAAGCACTTAAAAAAGACAATGTACAAGATAACAATGCCAAGACATAAAATGGTGATGCATTCATGGTTGTAGAGAAGTTATTCGATGGCGTATTCAGGATAGATGGGAAACTGGCCACGCTCAACCTGGCGCAGGGCAGGAAGGTCTACGGAGAGGAACTGCTCAAGGAGAAGGGAAAGGAGTACAGGACCTGGAATCCCTACAGAAGCAAGCTTGCAGCGGCGATGATGAAGGGCATGAAGCATATGCAGATAAAGGATGGAAGCAAGGTCCTCTACCTGGGCGCGGCCACAGGCACAACTCCAAGTCATGTAAGCGACATTGTGGGCGCGGATGGAATGGTGTACTGCGTTGAGATATCCGAGAGAAGCATGAGGGACCTACTGCAGCTATGTGAGGTAAGGCCCAACATGCTGCCTCTGCTGCAGGATGCCAGGAATACCGAAGCGTACGCGGATGATATCGGAACTGCGGATGTAATATACCAGGATGTCGCAGCAAAGGACCAGGATGACATACTGCTAAGGAACAGCGCGCTGCTAAAGAAGGGCGGATACGCCTATGTGGCCATAAAATCGCAGAGCATAGACGTAGGCAAGAGGCCAAAGGAGGTATTTGACCAATTCATCAATAACATTTCGGTTAGGTTTGAGGTACTGGAAAGGATAGACATAGGGCAGTATGACAAGATGCACCTGTTCCTTGTCCTAAAGAAAAAATAGAGAAGGTTTAAGTTGAAGGGACAAGAGCCATCCGGCATAGTTCTGCTTTTTCTACTTTTATTATGATATTTTCTGCATGGCAGCACCTCTGGCCGTCCTCGGCGCATATTGGGTAAGCAACTCGTCACAGCCGCCCTTAGGATCACCGCGTATCGTAGTGCCTGCCGCCGCCTCGAAAAGGTTGCAATGCGCAGAGTCCTCCCAGTCGTCATGCTGGAAGGCCCATCGCGGTACCTGGTGCAGCAGCTACTTCCGCGCTACCCCGACTGCGCTTATATAACCATTTGTTATGTTCTGGATCCACATGTAGTTGTAGCACCCTGTAGGCACGTTTGCAACAACGTAATGGTTCCATGATTCTGATACATACATGCCGTTGTCCGCGCCAGCATTTGTGAACGCAACCTCGCTAGGGGTTATGGCATTGCATGTTGTCTGGGGATTATTTATATACAACTCGTCGAAGGTGACTGGCAACCCTGAGAGATTGCCGTACGATAGCGGTGCGTATATCTCCCCAATCATCTGTGATCTGCTTGTATTCAGGTCAGTGACTGATGCCGCCCACAGATTGCCCTGCGGCGTCTTGTTTGTTAGATAGATCTTAAGAAGGTAAGTGTTCCCCCCTGTCCAGTTGTACGGCAGCCTCTCGCTGTAGCCGCTGCCCTCCCCACTGAACGTCTGCCCGGTTCCACCAGGCACGCTTATCCCGTTGTCAGCTCCCCACAAGCTGAAGATCAACATCTTCCCTACTGTCTGTCCGTTTATTATGCCATTTGTCTGCAGTCCCGCATACGTTCCGTTAGTAGTGTTCTCGAAGTTCCAGACGTCCAGAGCATAGTAGTAAGCCTGGTTGGCTGAATACGAATTGAAATAGGGTTTAACGTCAACTTCCATACTGGTGTATCCGCTTGGGTTCTGGGTGTTCAGGTTCCAGTACGTATCCTCGCAGCATTCAGTAACAATCCCATACGCAGCATGTCCCTTAGTACCTCCGTGCCCGCCTTCCTGCGCTCTTAGATTTGCTACCGAATGCGCTGCTGTGTACGTGCCTATAAATGTAACTACTGCAATGACTACTACAAGCGCGCAGGCTACACGTAGCAACCTTCTCACTCCAGGTCTTGACGGCATAGTCCTAGTTTTGCGAACAAAATCACCTAACAATACACAAATATCTTCATCCTATTTATAAATTACGCATGGAATGGATATGCTTATATACCTTATCGGCGCACTATATCTGCTGATCAAATACTGAATCTACGAACACTTACGGTCGTATTTTATGGCAGTAAACATTGAGAATAAACTACTGGCAGTCATAAGGGTTAGGGGCCGCATTGGGGTAAGGCGCTCAATAACCGAGACGCTCAACAGGCTGAATCTTACGCGTGTGAACAACATGGTGCTTGTCTACGGGACAAAATCAAACATAGGCATGCTCCAAAAGTGCGGCGACTTCATAACCTACGGGGAGATAGAAGGCGAATTTGCAGCCAAGATCCTTGAGAAGAAAGGCGTGAAGGTCAGTAAGGAGGATCTTGATGCAATGGCAAGCGGCAAGAAGAGGCCAAAGGACGTGCTCCAACTGCCGATAGGGTTACATCCGCCAAGGCATGGCTATGAGAATACAAAGCAGGTGTACTCAAGGCACGGATCGCTTGGCTACCGCGGAGCCGAGATAAGCAAGCTCCTTAGCAGGATGACATGAATCGATGATCACATGGTAAAGAGAGTGAGCAAGACAAGAAAGTACTTCGGAAGCAGGACCTGGGGCGGGGGCAACAAGAAGAACAGGAGAGGTTCCGGCGCACGCGGGGGCGTGGGTCGTGCAGGAAAGAAACACAAGATGACCCAGATAGTCGTTTACGATAAGGACAGGTTCCACAAAAAGGGTTTCGTGCCATTCAAGCGCTCAAGGCTTCTCGAGATAAGCCTGGGCCAGATAGCCGCATCTGCTGCAGCTTCAAAGGAGGGCGACAAGCCGGTGGTGGAACTTTCAGGATATAAGGTACTTAGCAACGGCGTGCTCTCAAAGCCGCTCGTCATAAAGGCAACCCGCTTCTCCGGGAAGGCCATGGAGAAGATCAAGGCTGCAGGAGGCGAAGCCGTAAAGCTATGAGCCACAGATTGCATGGAGAGACTAAATATCGCGTTCTATACTGACTCGTATCTCCCTGCTGTCGATGGCGTGGTGACCTCCGTACTAAACTTCAGGAAGGAGCTCGAACGCCGCGGGCATAATGTATACCTATTTGCGAGTGGAGATGCGGCCTCGAAGAAGCGCTACTCAAACAAGAAGACATTCATCTATCAGGGGGTGGAGTTCAAGCCATATCCCCAGTATACTATGGCCTTTCCATTCAATTCCGCGCTCAAGCTGCGGGAACTCTCCGTTGACGTGGTCCATGCACAGACCCCTTTCATGATGGGGTTCGCCGCTATAATCTCGGCAAGAATAGGCAAATATCCGATGGTGAGTACCTTCCACACGCTGATAAACAACAAGCACGTTGTCGATGCCTATTATCCAAAGAACGAGAACATAAAGCGCTTTACAAAGAAGTACCTCTGGCTATACACGAGGGTGTTCTACCGCAAGAGTACTATGACGATCGCGCCTACTCCAACAGTAGAGAGGATGCTTAGGAGATACGGAATACGCAACATCTCAGTGGTGCCAAACAGCGTAGATGTCAAGCGCTTCAATCCCAGGGTCAGCGGCAAGCTTGTGAGGGAGAGGCTTGGTCTGCGCAGCGACGAGGACATGGTCCTTTATGTGGGCAGGGTATCCAAGGAGAAGAGGATAGATATCATGCTTAAGGCGTGCTCCAAGCTAGTCAAGAGGAGGCGCAGGGCAAGGTTTGTCATATGCGGCTCGGGCCCGATGATCGAACACTATAAGCGCATGGCCAGGAGCCTTGGCATACAAAAACACGTCGACTTCCTGGGCTTTGTTGATAGCAAGGCGCTGCCGCACATCTATGCCGCTGCGGATGTGCTCTGCCTGCCCTCAACATTCGAGACGCAGGGCATAGTCTCAATAGAGGCGATGGCAAGCGGCAAACCTGTCGTCGGAGCTAACTATCTTGCGCTAAAAGAGCTTATAAAGAACGGTAGGAACGGCGAAAAGTTCAAGCCAGGCGATTATACCTCGTGTGCGAATAAAATAGAAAAGGTTTTAAATAATCCTGATGCTTATAGGGATAACGCAGTCGAGACTGCAGCCGAGTTCTCGGTAGAGAGGGCAACTGATAAACTACTTGACACTTACAATCTTGTCTTATCAAGAAGGCAGGCGATTTACTGACGGAAGAGAAGAAGGAGGCAGAAGCAACGGGCAACGTGCAATCTGGTGCAGCCCCAGCGCAGCCCCAGAAACCGGACAGGGCAGAGGAGCTCAGGAAGAGCATAGACGTCGAGAAGAAGAAGATACCTCCGCTTATAGACAACATAAAGAGGCAGAGGCACAGGCTTGCGTACAAGCTGGCCGAGAAGGATGCCGTCTCCAAGCTGGCCGCAATAAGCCAGGATCGCACCAAGGACATAGGATACCTCAGGCGCAGGAAGGAGAGGCTGGAGTTCAGGATAGCCACCGAGGCATTCACCTTGGAGGCTGAGAAGGATCTGATACGCAAGAAGAATGCTATAGAGGAGGAGCTTAACAAGGCGCTCAAGAGCTACAGGCTCAGGAAGAAGGCCGGCTTCGTGGAGAAGGACATAGAATTCCTGAAGGGTTCTATAGATGCACTAGAGAAGCAGGTAGATGAGGTGGACAAGAAGCTCGATGAGCTCTACTCGGAGTTGAGGAGGATAAATGGCCAGCAGAGGAGGAGACCAAGGCCGGAGAGGAAGGATACCCCTGCTCCAAAGCACGCTGAGATAAGCCTGGCCGACATAGCCACCATCAAGGACAAGACCAAGGAGAGCGGAAAAAGCAACGGTGCTTGATGTTGAAACTTACTTTTTATGGCGCAGCAGGGGAAGTGGGAAGGAGCTGCATTCTGCTAGAGAGCAAAGGAACCAAGATACTGCTCGATGCGGGTGTGAAAATAGGCGAACATGACGAATATCCTCTGATACCAGACGAGGACCTCGGCAGCATAGACGGTATTATCATAAGCCACGCCCATCTAGACCACTCCGGCTACCTGCCCCACATATATTCAACCGGATACGAGGGTTACACCTATACCCTCAAGCCCACGTTTGAACTGACAAATGTTCTTGTAAGCGACTATGTGCGCATCTCAAATCCCTCAAACATAACAAAGGAGGGCATAGCAAAGATGCAAAAGCACCACAGGCTTGTGGAGTACCACAGCGAGTTTGCCATCAAGAATCTCAAGATAAAGCTGGTGCCTGCAGGGCATATACTGGGCAGCGCCATGATAGAGGTGGATGATGGCGAGAAGAGGCTGCTCTACACAGGTGACGTCAACTTCAGGTCTACCAAGATGCTGGATCCAGCCTACACCGAGCACCTGCATGCTGATGCGCTGATAACAGAGTCTACGTACGCAGGCGAAAAAGATGCATTTGAGCCTGAGAGGAAGGTCATCGACAGCATGGTAACGAGCATGAACGAGACCATCAAGCAGGGCGGCAAGGTGATAGTGCCGGGCTTTGCCTCAGGGAGGGCGCAGGAGGTGCTGCTGCAGCTGGACGACTACATAAGATCCGGAGTCCTCCAGAAGGTCCCTATCTATATTGACGGTATGATAAATAAAGCAATGAGGATACACCGGCACAACGTGATATACTGCAGGGACGAGCTGCAGAAGAGGATACTGCTTAACGAGGACGATCCGTTCAAGAGCCCCAACTTCAATCCCGTCACCACAAGGCAGCAAAGATCCAAGATAATGACCGATAGCGAGGCCTGCATAATCGTCACTACAAGTGGCATGCTTACTGGCGGTCCTGTCATAAGGTATCTGCAGAGGCTGGGCGGCCAGGCGCAGAACAAGATGATCCTTGTGGGATATCAGGCTGTAGGGACCCTTGGAAGGGCCATACAGGACGGCGCGAAAGAGGTCAAGATAGAGGGCAAGAGATATCCCGTCAAGCTAAAGGTCGAGACCTTCCATCTCTCCGCGCATGCAGACAAGAGACAGCTGCTCAGCTTCATGGGCAGGATAGAAGGCCTCAGGCATGTCTTCATAGTGCACGGCGAGCTCCACAAGTCAAAGGAGCTCCAGGAGTCGCTGAAGAACAAATACGATGCGGTGGTGCCCTCGCTTGGCGAGGATTTCACCTTCTAGTCATCGGAGTGCAGGATCACGAACCCGTCATAGCTGCCAGGGTCCTTGGGAAACGAGCCGCTCGACTCTCCGAACCTCTCTATAGCCGCAACTTGAGGGCCATTTTTCATGCTCACGTTGATCTCCTTCTCGAACTCTGACAGTTCTCTCTGCCCTGCCTGGGCAAGTATGGTCACGCTGCCGTCAGGCATGTTCCTTACCATGCCCCTGATATTGTGCCTCTGCGCGGCGCGCTTCACGAGATAGCGGTAGCCTACACCCTGCACGAAGCCGTGCACTATCAGATAGATGCGCATGCATCACCAACTCCATATCTTAATTGCACAAAACCGAAAAAAGTAAAAAGAAAGATAAAAAGAAAGAGAAAGCGACAAAGACCAAGATCAGCCTTTGTACACAAGTGCCAGGATGCTGCCGATCAGGGCCAGTATGAAGCCCAATATGAACCCGCCGCCATTCGCAAGGCTTATCAGCGAGAAGATAAGAGCCACTATGCCATATGCCTTCACCCTGCCGACATTGGATGCGCTCTTGAAGACTAGCAGTCCCATAACCAGCACTATGATTCCAGCAACCAGGCCTACGGCACCGTCAAGTCCAACCAAGCCCGAAACCGCTCCCGCAGCCACGCTCTTGTTAGTGGCCTGTCCATTCACAGTATAGGTGCCATTTGTCGATCTTATCAGACTGTTCGCTGCGTTGCCCAGTGCAATGGTGACTGCACCGCCAACCAGTATAAGCAAGCCTCCCAAAATCAGGAGTACCAGAGCCGCTGTAGGTTTTCCAGCCAATTTACTCACCAGTTTCTATATGCTACGCATGCTTATAAAGCTTCTGCGTGGCGCGTCTGCCCAATGCCCTGGTTGGGCATGGTAGAGGTGCGATCGCCGGGATTTGAACCCGGGTTTTTGCCTTGGAGGGGCAAAGTCCTACCAGGCTAGACTACGATCGCATTGAAGAATAAGCTAAACTTCGCTCTACTAATTAATATTGTTTCCTTCAGCTGCAGCTGCGTTTATACCCTTCTTCCCCTTCTGCCGCCAGGCCTCTTCGTGGTGTCTGTCGGTATCGGTGTCACGTCCTCTATGCTGCCTATCCTAAAGCCGCTCCTTGCAAGGGCCCTGACGACCGCCTGCGCGCCGTGCCCTGGCGTCTTTGAGCTGTGGCCTCCCGGAGCTCTTATCTTTATGTTTATGTGGGTGACCCCCTTCTCTATTGCAATGGCAGATACCTTGTAGGCCGCCTGCATGGCCGCGTAAGGAGAGCCCTCCTCATGATCGGCATCTACTACCATCCCGCCGCTGCCTACTGCTATAGTCTCCGACCCTGAGAGATCGGTTACAGTTATTATGGTATTGTTCTTTGACGAATAGACATGGGCTACGCCCCAGCGGGTGCCCTTCTGCTTGGTCTTCTGCTGCGCATCAGCTACCATATTCTCATACGCAATCTGGCCCTTCTTACTCTTCTCCTCCTTTCCCTTAGCCTGCTCCTGCTGTGCATTCCTCTTCTTCTCGGCCATAATCATTCACCTTCTCCTGCAATCTTCCTTGGTGCATTGGCTTCTGCCGCCTGTGCGACTGCCCCTTTCACCATATTTGCCTGTATAGCCTTGCTCGCATGGTCTATGTCTATGGGTCTGTAATATCCTATCTTGGATTCCTCGTCCTTCTGCACCAGGTAGCCGGGTGCGCTGACCCTCCTCCCTTCAACAGCGATAAAGCCGTGTGTTATGAGCTGTCTTGACTGGTTCATTGTCTTGGCGAGGCCCTTGCTTACCACAACAGATTGCAGCCTCCTGTTCAGTATCGCCTCCGGGCTGACCACCAAAAGGTCATCCAGCGTTGCACCGCTCTTGACTATATCATATCTGGCAAGCCTGCCTATTATCCTATCTCCCTCAGTAGACCTGCCTGCAAGTGCTTCCCTAACATTCCTCCTTATCTTGCTTATCTCGGTTGTAACCTTCCACAATTCCCTGAGGTTCTTTAGCCCGTACTTCCTCTTGAGTGCGTGTTCCTCATCTATCCTCTGCCTGTTCCACATCATCTTGGTGGGCTGATATTTCTTCCTAATCCTCCGTGGGTCTCCCATTCATTCACCATTACTTTGCCGCAGCAGCCGGCTTTCCAGCCGGTGCAGCTGCCGGAGCGCCACCAGCTGCCGGGGCGGCCGCAGGCGCACCAGGCTTTCCTGGAACTGTCTTCGGCGCAGGCTTTGCGGCCTCTGCAACCTTGGATTTGCTGACACCGACAGTCGTTCCTGTCCTGCCAGTGGATCTTGTTCTCTGTCCGCGCACCCGCTGGCCATACATGTGCCTAAAGCCCCTCCATGTCTGCAGCTTTACGTCCCTGTCTATGTCCTGCTTGTTTGCCACTATGAGATCTGTTCCAACGACATGGAGGTCGGCTCCTGTATCATAATCCTTTCTCCTGTTGAGTACGTAGTTGGGGAGGCCGCCTTTCAGCGGCTCCTTCATCGCAAGTTCTATCTTATCCACCTGTTCGTCGCTCAGCGCACCTATCTTAGTTGAGGCCGGAATGCCCAAATTCCTCTCTATCGCGAGGGAGAGCCCATGGGCCATATTGTATCCTATGCCCTTGATCTGCATAAGGGCCTTGACAATCCTGTAATTGCCGTTGATGTCCCTTCCAGCCATCCTTATTATTCCTAGCTCTTCGCTCTCCTTTGCACCTTTCTTGTCTGGTACGTTTGCATTAGCCATAGCCATATTAAGCACCACGCCAGGGTTGGGATATTCAGCATATGCTATATGCTTTTGAACCCAAAAGACTCGCGAGAGTCATGCGCTTGCAAGCCTTGATTTCGTTTCCAGGCGCACGCGTTACCGGATTCTGCCACCCTGGCATTTGCTAAACCATTATGCATGCTACCTTATTAAAATTTGCCATAGCAGCAAATAGCACTAATTATTATCAATAAAAGCATATATAAAGTTAGCTTCCCAAGCCGTTTTCCAATATTCTGCAACAAATATCCTATCGGACCGCCTGCCCGGCTATTTTCGCTCTGCGTGCCCTTGCAAGGAGCGTGCTGTATGTGGGCTTAAAATCTGCGACACGGGTACTTGGGCCGCGTATGACTTGCCCTCCCACTCCACGCTCGGTATCCTGCCCGGGCTTTCCCATTCTAAGAAGCCAGAACGTGTCGTCGCGTACCACGATACGGCCGTCGTCTCTAAGTTTTCTGAATCTGCCTTCATGATAGAGCGCATCGAAGAGGTCGCTGCCAACTGTCATGAAAGGTCCACTATGGTTTACACAAGGTCCGCCAGTGTTTCCTGTACCTTCATGCACCTCGTACTTCGCTCTGCCTGTGCGTCTCATCTCCTGCCAGCCTCATCTCGTCTCCTAACTGCCATCATATGGTCATTGTACGCTCCCTCAACCCATATGTGCTCCGCTATCCCAGCAACCATCACCGCCGGGCCATTCATGCCTGCGAGGAATAATCTCAGTGCCACATCATCAAGGCTCTGCACCACCTCGGCCTGTTTTCTTGCAGCTTGAGCAAAACCCACCGCGGTATCTGTTGCGGCATCGGTTCTTGATTCCCTGAGGAGAGAGCGTACAGCATGCAGCGCCTCAATGAGACCTGCGCATTCGCTGGGTCTGCCTGTTTCGCGCATCAATTCCTTCACACGAGCTCCGTCGTGCAAAAGCCCAAAGGATCCACCCTGGGCATGGTATCCATTGTATACCTCGGCTGTCGATTGCCTCATTGCCATGTTATTACTGATTCTCATCTGCTACCCATTATTTAAACGTTTTCTACCAAGTCCGCACGATGGATGAGGAAGGCAGAGCGTTTACCAGAGATTCAATATCCCCGTACAATACCTTTAATAACATGATATGAGAATAAATAATGGGGTGAGGACTCGTGGGAGAGTACATGTACTATTGCCCATGCGGCTATGAAATAAAGCATGCCAACAAGGGGCATGTAATTAGGTACGCCGAAGAGCATGGCAACAGGTGCAGCATGGCATGGGATTCTGAGATAGTCGAGCTTGAAACCGTTCTCTGACTGCCGGCTGCTGCAATCTGTATAATGCCAGAGGCAGTGTGATTAGCGTTATTGTGGAATCTATGCAAATGCCAGATCCGCAGTCATGGGCTGCGCCAGAGAGGGCCAAAGCCTGCTCTTACTGCAAGGCCTGTAGCGTAGAAATGCGGCAGAGACTATAAACATAATACTAAAGAAGATTGAGACAAAGATGCATAGTCCATGCTGGTACGGAGTTCTCCATCAATACTATTCTGCACAACTTATATATTTTCATGTAGTATATAAATCAGTGATACCATGCAGAATCTACTATCCATAGGCGAACCAGTTCCTGAAATTCGATCCAAGGCCTGGTTCCCAGAGCAAAGAGCAATAAAGGAATTCAAGTTATCCGCCCAGAAGGGGAAGTGGGTGATAATAACTTTCTATCCTGGTGATTTCACGTTTGTCTGTGCTACCGACATAGAGGCATTCATGACTTCATACGGCGAATTCTCCAAGAACGGTGCGGTCATAGTTGCAATAAGTACTGACAGCATATTCTCACACAAAGCGTGGAGCGAGACATCTCCCCGCGTAAAACAAAGCAAGATACCGCTGATAGACGATTTCAATAAAAAGATCTCCGCAGAATACGGTTTTCTGAACAATGAGACTGGGGCCGCCAGAAGAGGTACGGTAATAGTCGATCCAGACGGCAAGTTGCAATACTATGCGATACACAACGATGCGCTTGGCAAGGATGTCGACCATATCTATACCGCATTCATGGGCTTGAAGTTCGTTAGGGACACGCCTACAGAGGCTGGACACATATGTGCGGTCCCTGCAAACTGGAAACTTGGCAAGCGGACGCTCGATATAGACGTAGTAAATGATATAGGCAAGCTGTAAGATAAAGGTTAATAATCTTGCATTGGTTAAGATTTACGATAAGGATGCCGCGCGGATACATGCTGTTATTGTTCATAGCCTCATTGGTTGCCGGCGTAGCAAATGCCACATATCTGAGCGTGCAGGGGCCAGTGTCCAACACGCTCCACAATGGCGGTTCGATATACCTGGGCAAGGTGGCTCCAGGAGAGAGTTTCTATGTAATGGCCGGGTCAGGCACAACCAATGCGACAGGCACATACACATATCCAGGGTGGGATAAGCTTGAGGCTGTCAGTCATCCTGCAGGATGGTCAACGCAGCCTTCACCACTATACGAGAATCCGATGAAGATGAAGGTGACTGTCTCTCCTAATGCGCCTATCGGGATATATAATCTGACCCTTCGCGCGGTCAACGTTGGTAACTACTCAAAGTTAGGCAATCTGACCTTCATTGCATATGTCAACGTGACCCCGGACGTCTTCTCCACCACTATCGGTCCCACACAGCTAAGCGCAGGTCCAGGCCAGCCTACTAATGTACGCATATCGATAAACAACACTGGCATATCTGATGACCCTTTTGTGATAACGGCCCACGGGCTGCCAGCATGGAATGTCTCTGACATTGTGATTGCGCAGCATGCGGCTGTAACAGACTTCACATATCCTGTCTATGTAGATGAGCCTGGCAGGTACAGCTTCAACATCACTGTCGCCTCAACTACAAGTAATGAGGTTTCCAGCACGTATCCGATGATGCTCAAGGTCAATTCAAATTTGCTAAACGACTATTCAGCCATAGGTCAGGGGGTTATAATCTCCCCTGTAATCCTGGAGCCTGCATATGCGTTCATGCTCCTTCTCTCATACCTATACAACATCGCCACAGGTCAATAAGCAATAACGTGAGAAACAATGCCGAAAAGCAAGCCCAAGCAGGGCAAGTCGATACTGTACGTAAAGGTCGCGTCCCTTGCTGACATATGCAGGTACGCCTTTAGCTTCGACTTTGCCTCAAAGAGCCTTTTAATGCCAAACGGAGATAACAAGATAATCGCTCTTGGGGAGTGCATAGGCGATACGACAATAGCCTATTATGTGCATGCCCAGCCAGGAAGTAAGATCCTGCACTACACATTTCCATCTTCAGCAGACAATAGGGAGAAAGTGGCATTCGCCGAGCGCATGGACGACCAGGGCAGAGGATATCTGCGCATAATAAGCCTGGATCTCTCGCACTTTACGCGTGCAAGGTCGCTTGGAAAGGATGACGTCTCATTAGTGGAGATAAGGCTGCCAGAGGACATGATGGCGGCGGCAATAAAGAAGGCAATACGCGAGGAAAACTTCATGCACCTGTACTCCTTCGAATATGGCGAAAAGAGGTATCTCTGCGGCTTCGATCTCTTCGACGAGCTTGCAGATGACAGAAAAACCCTGTATTATTCTGTCCTGGGCTCGAGGAGCACAGCCGGCTTTGCACGGTACAAATACTTGGACAATACCTTCGATTTTACTGACACCGTTGAGGAACATTCTTATATCTACGTCAAGATAATAAATCTTGCAGAACCTTTCCAATTTTTTAAGCCCGCTTAGCTCAGTGGTAGAGCGCCTGGCTGTTAACCAGGAAGTCGCAGGTTCAATCCCTGCAGCGGGCGACGCGCTTCAGGTCCATCTCCTATTCAACAAGTTTAGGAACTTGACAAATAGGCACGAAGCGAATAGAGCCTTGTTAGGTAACGAATATGCAAAATTACTTTTAAGATGAAAGTCTTTTAGAATTTTTAGATGTACGAAATAAAATAAGGCCAGTTGAGATCAAATATCAAGTCCCTAAATAAGCTACTATACATACGATATAAATACCATATGCACTATAACTATTAAACAGGTGAAAGTATGAATAAAACAATAGCTATAGGAATAACTGCGATAGCAATGGCCATGCTAGTAGGTATGGTTGGAGCTACAGGAACACCAACACCTAGCTCAAGTGGAGCGTGCCATGGTGCCTTTGCCAACGTAAATGGCAACTTCGGCTATCTTGGTACAACTGGAATAGCGTCTAGCATAGGAGGCGGAGTACCGGCCGGTCCCGGAGCTGCAGGATACGACAACTCTGCAGTATCAGGAGACTGCACGCTGCCTAGCGGCAACTAACAGCCAAGGTGCAATGCCTTGGACTGGGCTGTTTCAGCCCAGTCTTTTTATTTTTGATCAGACAGTTAAGATGAGCAGGCCAACCGATATTTAGATTCTTCTTGTAGGAGATGCGCCTGGCGCGCATCTTGTGCAGCGGGCGATGCCCTTCAGGTACAATCATAACGCTCAACAGTCCGATGGGATTTACAGCACATATTTCATCCCGCAACGCTTAAATTGCTTAAAAGACAACGCATACTGTATGGAGCAATACGATAAAGAGTTCTTGGAATACATGAAGACCAAGTACAAACTTAGATATTGTTTAGGACCATGCCATCTGCCTGCCCAGGCACCCACGCCCCTTATAATTTAAATGATATAAATGAATTTATATAGTTTATATCTATATAAATTCATTTAAATGAATGTATATCTGGTATACACACTTATATGCGAAACAGGGCAAAATTCGACGGTATAAAAATCCTTCTTGTCGGAGATGTGCCTGTAGCGCATCTTGTGCTTCGGGCGACGCGCTTCAGGTACGACCCCGCTCCACAAGCTATAGCTTCTTATCATAAGCGCCAAGTGCCCATTGCACGAATGTCAATGCCTCTACGTCCTTTTCCACAACCGTTTCCCTGCCTATGGCATTGAAGGTTATTAGCACACATCTCTCGGGCTTAAGCTCCTTCATCGCGCTTAAGAGAGGTCTAAGTTCCCTCTCCATGTTCTTTTGATTAAGCTCGTAAGTCACCTGTATAAGCTCTTTTATAGATCCGCCTTCTGAAACTACAAAATCAACCTCACCCTCTTTGTTGTTTAAGTAATTTAGCTCGATAGACGGGTTTCTTTCCTTCCTGCGTAGAAGTTCAATCAGGACTATATTTTCTAGCAATTTTCCGTATTCTGGGCTAGATATCAGCAGAGTTATTATTGCATTGTCAACAACATATAACTTCTTCCTGGACTGATTTGATCTTTTGAAGCCCTTAAAGAATTGCAATAGCTGGTAGAAGAGGAACGTCTGTTCTCCGAACTTGATAAAATTGCTTATAGTCTGCCTGCTTATCCCAAGGTTCTGGCTCTTGAAGTAGTTGTAGAGTTTCACAGTGCTGAACCCGCTGCTATACGTGTTAATTGCATATCTGAAGACCATCTCCAGCCTATTCGCATCCTCAACCCTATACCTACTTATTATATCCCTGTACAATATTGCATCGTAATATGAGCTTATTGTCCTCTTCTTTGTCTCACTATCCGTTTCAAACGCCGTTTCTGGAAACCCGCCATTTGTTATATACTCCTTAGCCAAGGCATTTACTCTATGACGGTCATCGCTATGCAATATATCTTTCCCCAGCCTTACGCCTTTTGCTGAGAGAAACTCTCTGAAAGAGAAAGGGTATAACACATAGGTTACATTTCTCCCTACCAGTGAAGTGGCAATCTCTCTGCTTAGGAGTTTAGAGCTAGATCCCGTTATGAATATCCTGCATTTCTTCGAATCGTATGTCCTCCTTACCCACAGCTCCCAGTTCTTCACGTTCTGTATCTCATCCAAGAACAAAAAAATGCCAGAATCCTTTTTAGGCTGCGCCAGTTCGTAATAAGCGCTTAGTATGTCATCAAGGTCGCCACTCGTCAGGCCCATCAGCCTATCATCATCAAAATTTATGTAAAGCATGTTTTCCCTAGGAACATCGCTTCCAGCCAGCTTCTTTATCGTGTCGAAAAGTAGATAGGTCTTGCCGGCACGCCTTACCCCTGCTATTGCTATGATCTTGTCTGCATTTAGGTCTATGTTTACATCTCTCGCTACGGTCTCAGGCAGCTCCCTAGCAAGCCATTCACTTATCACGTAGCGGAACTCCTCTTTCATAATGTCTTATATAGAAGACATAAATATTTAAATATTGACTTTCTGGAAGACATTATAAAAATGCACTACCGGAGATGTGCCTGGCGTGCATCTTGTGCTTCTGGCGATGCGCTTCAGGTACAATCATAACGCTCAACAGTCCGATGGGATTTGCAGCACATATTTCATCCCGCAACGCTTAAATTGCTTAAAAGACAACGCATACTATATGGAGCAGTACGATAAAGAGTTCTTGGAATACATGAAGACCAAGTACAAACTTACGTTGAACGAAGCAACAAAAGGTACAGAACCGCAGATAATAAAGTTTGCCATTGCATGGGATGTATGGAAGCAGGCAAAGAGCGCTTACTCTAAGAGGGAGCAAGACATATACGTATTCATGTCCAGAGACCATTCAAGGCTTGACTACATTTTCCAGGAGTTCAGGAAATCGAAAAACGCGGCAGAAGCAGAGCAACTCTTTTTGGAATTTAGGGCAGGCATTGAGCGTCATATAAAATGGGAGGAAGATATCCTATTCCCACTTGCCAAGAAGAAAATGGGAGACGACTCACCAATGATAGACGAACTGATAGTGCAGCATAACAGGATTAAAGATGATCTAAAGGGATTGGCTGATTGCTTAAAAGCCAGAGATACAACCCTTGAGAATGACTTGGAACAGTTGCTGGCAGCACATGATAAGATGGAGGAAGAAGACATGTATCCGTGGATAGATAATTATATCGATGATAAAGCAAAGAAGGAGGCACTATCAAGAATGGTATAACCCTCACTCTATGCCGTATTCCCACTTTTCTTGCCTATTATCGTGCGCCATATGTTGACTGCATGCAACAGAACAGCTACAATCATCGCCATCAACCCCCCAAGGATTACTGCGGCATCCTTCTGTCCTGTGAGTGCAATACCATCGAATGCAATTATCCCTGCATTTAGGAGGATGTATTCTGCGGCTATGACCTTATAATTTGCTCCGCTATGGCGTGAGACACCAGGCACAAAAATATACGAAACGCCAAAAATCAGCTGCGTGACAAAACCATACAATAATAGTATGAATATCGGATCCCTATCCACAGCAACTGTGCCAGACAGGCTAAAAGCAAGAAGTATTGTGCCTATTACGAAGTACAAGAACCCCGTAGCTATGTAAAGCCTTACCATCTTGCTAGTTGCAGTAACATTATCCATAAACAGCACCAAGCATCTCTTGCATATTAGTTATTTATACACTATATTCAGCTTATTTACCTTTGCGCTTTTTGTAAGCTCATGGGGCTTTGAATTTGTTGGACTAAATATATGTCTGACATCTATGCCTCTGACCAGAAGCGCATCCGCTATAAGCGATCTATGGCATCTCCATGGCACTGCCTCTGCACACATTATGGCTATCTGCCTTTTCTTTGCCAGGCTTATAAGCTCGAGAAGGCTCTCTCTGAACTCGCTGGTCTGCATATAGTCTGCGAAGCCTCTGAATGACGCATTGTACCAGTACGTATTGGCCGAATCCTTCAACAGATGTCTGAGACCTCCAAGTCCTTTCATATGCACGTAGCGTATGCGATGCCTCTTTAGGCTAGAAGCAAGTCGTTTCTCATTGAACTGCGGATTGGCCCTGGACTTTGGTATGGTGCGTATATCTACCAATTCCTTTATCTTGTATGCGTCCAGCAACCTCACAAATTCGCTAAGCTTACGTATTGAGTGGCCTATAGTAAAAATCATCTGCTTGTTTTTAGCCATAAATCGGACCATACTAATCTGTTTTAGTACCCTACCCTGTACATTACTTATATGTCTAAATAATTTAAATAAAGCTATACGATTTACATCAATTAAAACACATTATTTAAAATTTCCTTGCCGGAGATGCGCCTGTGGCCTATCTTGTGCATCGGGCGACGCCCTTCAGGTACAATCATAACGCTCAACAGTCCGATGGGATTTACAGCACATATTTCATCCCGCAACGCTTAAATTGCTTAAAAGACAACGCATACTGTATGGAGCAATACGATAAAGAGTTCTTGGAATACATGAAGACCAAGTACAAACTTAGATATTGTTTAGGACCATGCCATCTGCCTGCCCAGACACCCACGCTCCTTATAATTTAAATAATATACATGAATTTAAACGATATACACTCTTGTAAATTCATTTAGATGAATGTGTATCCATGGCTCTGGATGTTTTTCCGGCTTCATCAAATGCCTGTGTTGCGGCTCTACGATACGTTATACACATGGCCGAGAGTGTGCCGCGTTCAAACAGAGCCCAATCTTTCAGGGCCTTCGCCTTATCTGCTAGTTTCAGAAAAGCCTCGCCTCTGGCTAGCGGGTCCATTTCTTTCTCAGTCGCAGGAGCAGCTTTCTGAGTCATGCCATGTCTTCAGGCAGTTCTCTCCATCTCTGGTAACCATAGTGTGGCATATTCCCATACCCTTTTACTGCCTAGACATCTAGGACCTCTGCAGTCCTACGAAGATGAAGTGCCTTGCTACAGCCTTGCCATGCTCTCCGTCAGGCGCTGAGACCGTTGGCACTATCATTCCTGTGCTCTCTTGGACCGCAAAGTCAATTCCCTTCCCTGTTCTCCCAAGCCTTGGAATCTCAGTTGCGCCTTCCTTTGCCAGTATGTGTGCCATGGCCGGCTGCACAGTCCATGCCATCCATCCTTCCTTGCCCATTGACCTTACTTCTACTATGGAAGTCCTGACAAGTGCAGTTCCAACTCCTCTGCCCTCAACCTTCCTTGCGACTGCTATGTCTGCGAAGTAGCTAAGCTGCTCAAGCCTAACGCCATATCCAGCAGCAGTCTTCTCGTATCTCTTAAGAAGCTTGTTTACGTCGGCATAATCCTCTGACTTCTCCACTGCCCTGCTTCCCATCTTTTCCTGAGCATCAAGGAAGATTCCGAAGCCTGTAACCACTGCGAAGCCTGCCGGCTTTCCCCTTATAGTAACTGTGGCAACCCTGCCCTCAGGATTTGAGAGCACTGCCTCTGCCAGCTTGCCAAATCCCTCCCTTGACTCTGACCTTGACAGATTCCAGAAATAAGGGTACCACTGCCTGCTTGTAGGGTCTGTTCCATTGAACCTCCTGAATGCTTTGTCAGCCAGTACATTCAGTGTATTCGAATCTTCCAGCAGCATAGACGCATTTGCCTTGCTGAACATCTTTATTTCCATGGATCTTGTTGCGACGTTTGCCATCTAATCTACCATATAATTGATTATATTGCAATAAAAGCTATTCTCTCTGCCCTATTTAAAGATTTCTATAATTATAGATAGACTTTAAATATTTCTATTGGCCTGCTCAGTTGAATATTACCATTTTGGGGAATCAGATCCTGCTTTTCCTTCCTCGACAGAAATCCACAGGATCTGTAAAAATAGGTTCGATCCCGCTATAGGAACCGAACTTGAAGTTCAATCCTCCTGAATTACAAAGATTTATTAAACCTGATGCTCACAAATTTTTATGAGCATATCTAAGATTGTTGCAGGAGTAATAATCATTGTAATTATAGTTGGTGTTGTATTCTTTTTAACTTCAGGGCATAACAATGTCGTAACAAACACAGGCCAGAAAAATACTTCTTCGACTCAAGTGTCTAATACAACAAATAGTACACAGGAAACAGCTGGAACAGGGAAGCATACACCAATTCTAATAGGTACGCTCACGATAGGAAGTGCAGGGGGAAGTGTTAGTACTATATTAGATTCTAAAACAGGCTATATTTATGCTGCAGTTCAGAATACAAATACAATCTACGTAGTTAGTGGAAATTCCATAATAGGCAAATTAAATGTGCCTAACAATTTATCTGATGGCCTATATTCTAGCGTATATGCTTCAAAAAATGATTATATATATGTGGTTAACGGCAATGACATTGCAGTAGTTAGTGGAACATCCGTGATACAAAATATTCCATTTAATGGAGGTTTCGCGTTACAAGCAGTTTATGACCCACTAAATGGATATGCATATGTCTTTGACTTCTCAGGAATGGTGCTTATAATATCTGGAACATCTATCATTGCAAATATTACTCTATCAGGTAGTCCAGAAACTCCCATATATGACGCCAAAAATGGCAATATTTACATTCTGACCGACAATCTTAACTCATATTTACCTATGTATCCAAGTACTCTTTATGTAATCTCCGGTACTTCAGTAATTGCAAACATATCGGCAGGATTTGGTTCGGATGGACTAGCTTACGATCAATATAATGGCTATGTTTATTATTTTGAAAATTTCAGTAAAGTTGGCTATGGAAACGGAACGATTTCTGTAATATCAGGCACTTCGATAGTAACCAATTTAACTGTAGGACCACAGCCAAACCCTCTCGTAAACAATACAAGCAATGGCTATCTGTACTTTTACAACAGCTCAAAATATGGTTTTGAGATTGGAGTTTCTGCAATTAATGGCACAATATTAATTGGCAATATTATAGGGGGGCAGTTAGGTGACCCACAGCCATCGCTATATGATCCTGCGAATCGATATATTTACATACCACTCTCAGCTTCAAATAAGATTTTTGTAGTAAATGGAACCGCGCTGTTAAGTAACGTTAGCATCCAGTCGCCATTGTTTCCGCTTTATGATCCTCAGAATGGTTATATTTATGTCACACAGAGCAGCGGAGACATTTCATTTATTAACGGTACCACAATATTGGGCAATATTCCTTTGGGTACTTATGTAGGCTTGGAAGTATATGATCCAGTAAATGGCTATGTATATGTTCCTGGAGGTTATGGCACATTATCCATATTAAGTTCTTAACTCTCATGTAACTTTTAGGCCTACATATATCTCAGTATATTTCCAGGGCTTTTCATATAGTTAAAAAGAACAAAGCACACCCACAGTAGTGAGTCTGCATCGGGCGATGCGCTTCAGGCATGGCCATGTTCAATAAGTAGGATGAAATAACCTGAAGATATTTAAAACCATTAAGCAGAAATATTAGCGTGATAAATAATTCGCCCCGCAAACCCGTAATTTCAATGGTGGGTTAGGGGCGTAAAGGTATATAAGGATGGAAAACAAAAAGGAGAACATGGAAGCAATGCGTGCTTACAAGTTCAGGATATATCCT
>JAKAVK010000003.1 GCA_021817325.1 Microcaldota archaeon
TCGTCTTCTCAAGAAGTTTGTTGTATAGCCTTTGGGACATCGAAATTGAGTCGTCTATGGCTGCCTGCCTCTTCGTGTCAGGATATATCCTGAACTTGTAAGCACGCATTGCTTCCATGTTCTCCTTTTTGTTTTCCATCCTTATATATCTTTACGCCCCTAACCCACCATTGAAATTATGGGTTTGCGGGGCGAATTATTTATCATATTAAGTATCATGCAATCTATTTAAATGCCGAACTAACTTTAGCGGGGATTTATTATATGGACTTCGATGGCAGCTTTGAGGATACATTTGTGGATACGGGCAGGGGAAGGATGCATTACAGGCACCACAGGGGCAATGGATCCACGATAATCTTCCTGCATGGTTTTGCGGCTAGCGCGAGGACGTGGAAGCGCTTTGTCCCATACCTGCCTGACAGGATAGACGCATACCTAATAGATCTGCTTGGGCATGGAAGCTCCGATGCGCCAGTGGTAGAATATAACATAACTTTGCAGATGCAGGCGGTCAGGAGCCTTGCAGAAAAGGAACATCTTGACGAATTCTATCTCTTCGGTCACTCGTACGGAGGATGGGTGGCTGCGCTTTACGCGATTCGCAGCAGAGTCAGCGGAATTGTGCTTGAGGACTGCGCCGGACTGTATGAGTTCAGGGAGGAGAAGCAACTTGCAGATCCAAAATACAGGGAACAGATGATCAAGAACGGGCTCCTGATGAATCCGCGGAGGAATGTTATAACCAGCATGGCTGACAGCGCCTACAAAGGCGAAGTGCTCACCAAGGAGATGCTTGCCGGGCTCTCCGCCCCCACGCTGCTCATCTGGGGAGAGGAGGATGACACCGTAGAGCTCAGGTATGGAGAGCTGATGCACCGATACATAAACGGCAGCAGGATGGAGATCGTCAAAGGCGCGGGGCACACGCCTCACTACAGCAATCCAGAGGAGACTAGCAGGATGCTTGTGGACTTCATAGGGCCCTCCAGCTCGCCAAATGCGCCTAGTGCCGTTTAACGCGTAGCATGCAATCTAGTACATCTGCTGCAGCTTCTTTATGCGCTCCTCAATCGGAGGATGGGTGGAGAAGATGTTGAGCAGGCTTTTGCTTGTGAATGGATTCGAGAAGTAGAGCGACGCCGTGACCTCGGTTGCGTGCTGAACGCTGGTAGCACGCGGATTGGCATCGTACTTCTGTATCTTCTGGAGTGCGCTTACCAGCGATGCCGGGTTCCTGGTCATCCTTGCCCCGTTGGCGTCCGCCAGGCTCTCCCTGCTCCTTGATATCGCCATCCGTATTAGCATCGCAAAAAGCCAGGCGACTAGGCTGAACACTATGGCGACCACTATTGCAATTGCGGCACCCTGGCCGCCGATTCGCCTAAAGCCACCGAACCAGACGATGTTTCTGATGAAGGCAGCGACGATGCCTATCACGCCTGCGAATACCAGGGCCACCATCATGTACTGTATGTCATTGTCGGCTATGTGCGATGTCTCGTGGGCAAGTACTCCCTCGAGCTCCTCCCTGTCCATCGTGTTGAGCAGACCGGTTGTGACGGAGATTGACGGATTCTTCCTCTTGCCGGCCGCAAAGGCATTTGGATTAGGATCGTTTATCACGTACATCCTAGGCATCGGCACCTGTGCCGCGCTGGATAGACCCCCCTCTATATCATAGAGCTGCTGGTACTTGGCCTTGTCGGCAGGCTGCGCCTTTGAGACAGCAAGGACGAGCTTCTCTGCATACGCATAGTAGATTAGCGAGAGGACGAGCACTATCACAAAGCCAACGATCAAGCCAAGCAGTCCCCCGCCGAGCAGCCAGACTGCGGCGAAGGTTACTGCGAAGAAGAAAAGCGCGAACAATATGAACAGGAGTATCGTCTTCCTTCTGTTCCTAGCTATCTCGTCGAAGTAGCTCGCCATCATAGCTCACCAATCAAGTTCTCATTTCTTCTGCTGCTTTGGTTGCCCGGAGGGCTTGGCAGGTTCCTGCGCCGCGGGTTGCGACGGTCCGTTTACATCGTCGAAATTCACCCTGACTGCACCCCTCTCCTCTTCAGGCGTCTGGAAGAAGTCCTGCCTCTTGAAGCCGAACATATTCGCGAAGAATAGTCCGGGAAACTGCTGTATCGCGTTGTTGTAGTCAAGCACGTAATCGTTGTAAGAGGTTCTCACGAAAGCGATCTTGTCTTCTGTACTCTCCAGCTGCGACTGCAGGTTCTGGAAGTTTGCGGATGCCTTGAGGTCTGGATAATTCTCTGCGACCGCGAAGATCGACTTCAGCGCCTGGCTGAGCTGGTTGTTTGCCGTTGCCTTGTCCTGCACAGAGCCAGATACTATGGAGCTGCGCAGCTGCGTGACGGTTGTAAGCACGCTCTTCTCATATTTCATGTAACCCTTCACAGTATCTACAAGGTTCGGTATCAGGTCATATCTCCTCTTGAGCTGCACATCTATCTGTGCCCATGCGTCCTGTACCCTGTTCCGCCTACCGACAAGACCGTTGTATATCAATACAACAGACACGAGCAGTATCAGAATTATCGCGCCTATGCCTATCAGGACATCTGTCACTACACCCAACAGAAACATCTCTATCACGTTACCCTTATCTGCTTTAAAGCTTAAAAACCCTCCCTGAAGAGCCAATTGAGGAGAAGGGCGATGCAAAGGCAATTGACGGGGCGGCTGCGGCCTTGTGAACCAGGATCATGGATCCCAGTTCTCAGGGGAATCGCTGCCGAACAGGAAGTAGTCTTCCTCATTCTTATCCTTGCTGCGGGCCGCCTTCTTGATATATATCTTCTCTGAGCGGTCCATACCAGTCCAAGGCATGGACGGTATCCAGACCTGCTCTCTACCGCTGTATACTCGTTCAGCTCGTCTGAGCTCCCTGCCAGCCATTTGATCGCCAGTATAGTAGCGATGTGGGGGTTTTAAAAACATAGCAGGTGGCCCACTATAAGGGAAGTATCATACTTCCATAAATTGGTTTGCAACGACAGACAAGGCTGCTGGCCCTAGCTGGCAGGCATGTAGAGAACCAAGGGGAGGGCTTGCGCGGTTATCTTATCATCGGCAGACCCGGTCTGCCTTTGTCAGCTTAACCCTATTATTGCCGTGCCTACGGCTATTAGAAGTATGCCCACCCATCTCACAGGGGAGATCGCCTCGCCGAGTGAGAGTCCGGCAAGGACACTGGCAACTATATAGCTTATGCCTCCGAAACTGTACGCCCAGCTCAGATGCATCCTGCCAAGAGCGTAGAAGTACATCAGGGTCGATATGCCATAGGCTATCAGCCCTGCTATAAATACCGCAGCGATGATTCCTGCGCCAGAAAACGCGGCCTTGAATAGGAACTGGCCTACCCCGCCAAGGGTCGTGCTGATTATCAACAGGACAACGAAGAATCTTTTGCTGTGTTCAGGCCTCTTCTCTTTATCCATGCGACCACTAATAGGTAAACACAACAAGGAGGATTCCGGCAAGTATGACGAGCACTCCGGCCGCCCTTGTTATGCTTATGTGTTCGTGTAGCTTGAACTTCGATATCAACAGCACGAATAGGAAGACGCTTGCAAACGTTGGATATACGAAAGAGAGCTGGCCCAGTTTGAGCGCGCCAAGGTAGATGAGCAGGCTTATTGCATATACCGCAAGGCCCAGTATGACCATTCTGCTGCGCACCAGGGCCAGTATGCCGCCTAAATTGAACTTGAACCTTGGCAGGTGCAGTTTGAAAAGATACTGCGCGACAGCGGCGAGGAAAGCAGCAAGCAGGGTGAGCGCAACTATCAGCAATTCGCTTACCATATACTTCTAGCGTTATGCATGAAAGGATATAAGAATGTTTGAGTTTCTAATAGGTTGGGTCAAATGGACTTCCAGGACGATTCAGAGAAACGGCTATTCATCATGTCAGGTGCAGTTGTGGCACTGATAATAATATCGATCGTTATACTCTCTGCAGGGCTTACGGCCGTCTTCTTTGTGGTCGGCGCCTTCACCATCATATTCGCGCTATACACGACATACAGGATCTCGAAGCAGGAAACCGTCCCGCAAGACCGGCGGACCGTGGCCGCTGGCAGGAAGTCCAGGTAACCAGACGTTGATATGTGATGAACAAGCTTATAATTGCTGAGAAGCCCAGCGTTGCACTCAGGCTGGCCCTCTCTCTTGGCGACGGAAAGCCCAAGAGAGGCTACTTCAATGGCGTCAGTTACTATGAGACCATTAACGGGGCTGATCTCCTATACATAGTGGCTGCGGTAGGCCATCTCTTCACGCTCAGGCAGAGGGACCAGCAGAAGGAACTCCCGATCTTCAACATCGAGTGGGTGCCTTCCTACGCGGTCAACCAGGCTTCATACTTCACCAAGAAGTACCTGGACACCATATGGGAGATCAGCAAGAAGTGCCACTACTTCATCAATGCCTGCGACTACGACATAGAGGGAACCGTGATAGGCACCAATGCGATAAGATACATACTGAACAATAAGGACATGGCAAAGCCTGTAGACAGCAGCCAGATAAAGAGGATGCGCTTCTCGACCACGACCCAGCTGGACCTTGTCGAGGCATACAAGAAGGTCAACCAGTTCGATGAAGGCAATTTCGAGGCCGGCGAGGCAAGGCACATGCTAGACTGGATGTGGGGCATAAACATGTCAAGGGCGCTTATCAGAGCGATGGCAAGCTCCGGGGTCAAGAAGATACTCAGCGTCGGCAGGGTACAGGGCCCGACGCTTGCCGTACTTGCAAAGAGGGAGCTTGAGATCAGGGACTTCAAGCCGAGAGACTACTGGAAGCTCTTCATAAAATACAAAGAGGCTGATTTCGAGAACCGGAGGGGCGCGATCTTCGAGGAGCAGGAGGCAGATGAGCTGCTTGAGAAAACCAGGAAGGCGCAGACGAAAGTAAAGCTGGTGGAGGCCAAGGACTCTGACATGAGACCGTACCCTCCCTTCGACCTCACGTCCATGCAGCTCGAAGCCAGCAGGGTCTTTGGGATAGATCCGTCCAGAACGCTTGCGATAGCGCAGGCCCTGTACGAGCGCTCGTACATCTCGTATCCGAGGACGACCTCGCAGAAGTTGCCTTACACGCTCAATCTGCCGCGCGTAATAAAGGCGCTGTCTGCGGTTGACAAGTACAAGGAGCATGCTGATAGGCTTATCAAAGAGAACAGATACAAGCCTGCAGAGGGCCTCAAGGAGGACGAGGCGCACCCCGCAATATACCCTACAGGCGAGTTGGCAAAGAAGCTGAGTGCGGAGGAGGAGAAGATATACGACCTTGTTGTGAGGAGGTTTCTGGCATGCTTTGCCGAGTGGGCCACGATAGAATCCAAGAAGATCATACTTGATGCAGGCGGCGAAGAGTATGAGGCGACTGCAAGTAAGGTCAAGAAAGCCGGCTGGCTAGAGTTCTACACCTATTACAAACCAAGGAACAGCACGCTACCAGAGATGCAGCTGGGAACTGTGGTAACACCTGATGACACCTTCTCAAAGAAGCTGGTTACCGAGCCGCCGAAGAGGTATTCTAAGGCGAGCCTGATCGCACTTCTTGAGAAGAAGGATCTGGGCACAAAGGCGACCAGGGCGCAGATAATAGACACTCTTTTCAAAAGGGAGTACATAAAGGGCTCACGGATAGAGGTGACCGGCCTTGGCATGAGCGTTTACAACGCGCTGAGCCAGTACTGCGGCGAGATACTCGATGAGGAATTGACGCGCAAGCTTGAGGACGACATGGATAAGATCAGCAAGGGCGCAATCAAAGAGGCAGAGGTGCTGAACGAGGGCAAGGAGATGCTCACTAAGATAATTACGGACTTCAAGCAGAATGAGAAGGGCATAGGGGAGGAGCTGCAGAAGGGCCTCAAGGAGTTCCAGGACTCGAACATACTGGGTGTCTGCAGCAAGTGCGGGGGCAATCTCGCAATTAAGAGGTCGAAGACAGGCAAGAGCTTTGTTGGCTGCAGCAACTGGCCCAACTGCAACAACACCTACCCTCTTCCCCAGTATGCGGGAATAGTTCCGATAGGCAAGGCGTGTGAGGTGTGCAAGACCCCAAGGATCAAGGTCTTTAGGAAGGGGAGGCGGCCTTTCGATATGTGCCTTGATCCCAACTGCCCGACAAAGAAGGATTGGGGCAAGCCGGACAGCAATGAGAAGATCGAGGTAAAGAAGGCGAGCGAGATCAAGACTGCTGATAAGGTGCAGGCAGGGACTGCTGTGAGCAGCCAAGCCGGGCAGCAGCGGAAGAGTGCTAAGAAAGCGGGGAGATCCAGGAAAAGTGCTGGGGCAAAGAAACCCCAGGCAAAGAACAGGAAGAAGAAGGCTGAAGAAGAGGTCGAGTGAATGTTCATCTACCCGCACGCGTACAGGAAGTTGAAGCGTGGCCCGCAGGTAATACTCCCAAAGGATATCGGAATAATACTAGCATACTCGGGCATAGACAAGAACAGCGTATGCGTGGATGCGGGAACAGGCAGCGGATGGCTAGCCCTGACGCTTGGCAGGTTCTGCAAGCACGTGTACAGCTATGACATACGCGATGATTTCCTTGCTCTCGCTGAAAGGAACAGGCAGATATGGAACCTGGACAACGTGACATTCAAGAATAACGACGTTACGAAGAAGATAGACGAGAGTGATGTGGACCTTGTGGTCCTCGACCTGCCGTCATCGGAAAAGGCGCTGAAGAACGCAAAGGCTGCGCTGAGGGAGAACGGGTGCGTAGTTGGATACCTGCCGCATGTGGAGCAGGTGAAGAAGTATGTCGAGAAGCTGGATTCGCTCAGGTTCGCCGATGTGCACACTGTCGAGGTCATTGTCAGGGATTTTTTGGTCAGGAAGGAAGGCACAAGACCCACTAATACAGGCCTCTGGCATACTGCGTATCTTGTGTTCGCAAGGAAGCCTCAGCAGCAATTTTCAGCAGATAAGAATTAGATATGGTGCAGCAATCGTGAACAGGAAACTGGGATGGCTGCTGATAATTGGGGCGTTTGCGCTCTTTTTTGGATCGTATGTTGTTTATTCTGCAAACCTGCAGATCACACATTTCCTATATTGTCCTCCAAGGACATTGGATTGCGGAATGAAAGCCGGATTTATCCCGCCAGGATATCTAGTGTCTTTTATAGCAGGGATAATAGTGATGGCCGTAGGCATCTCTTTAATCCTGATTAGCTTATTAAAGGCAAGACGGGCAAAGAAGTGATTTTTGAACTGTGGCAATCTTGTGCCTTTGTGCCTGTTTTGCAATAAAATTTATAAACTTATTCTGTTTATTGTTCATATGGAAATCATAGGACACAGATTGGACACCCCGCAGCGCCTTTATGCGTTTGGGGAACTGATGCTTCTGCCAGGATATGCGACCCTGAGCCCGCGGGAAATAGATACAAGCATAAGCTTTGAAGGGCTGAACCTCAAGGTTCCATTCATCTCTGCTCCGATGGACACCGTCACCGAGGCCGATCTTGCCATCGCACTCGGCCTTGAGGGAGGCCTTGGGGTGGTGCACAGGAACTGCAGCGTTGATGAAGCCGTCGCAATGGCAGAGAAGGTGAAGAAGGCGCAGATACCTGAAGGGAATGCTACTGCGCTAAAAGACAAGAACGGGCATATTGCAGTAGGAGCGGGCACTTCGCCTCTGGATATCGACCGCGCTGTAGCGCTTGCGGAGAAGGTGGACCTGCTCTTCACAGATGTTGCCAGCTTCCACAACGCAAAACTGATAGAGGGAACAAAGAAGATTGTGAAGATGACAGGCAAGAAGATAGTCATCGGCAACCTTGGCACGAAGGAGGGTGTCATTCACTCGGTTAAGGAGATAGGCAAGGAGAACATAGCCGCTGTGAAGATGGGCATGGGCGGAGGCTCGATATGCATAACCACGGATGTCAGCGGCGTTGGCTCGCCGGTCACCTTCGGCGTGGAGCAGGCAGCCCTCGCACTGAAGGAGCTGGGCCTACTCGACGAGATCCCGATAATAGCCGACGGAGGCATAAGGTATTCGCGCGACATCGCATTCTCGCTCTCGCTGGGAGCCTCGATGGTGATGCTGGGCAACCTGTTCGCAAGATGCGAGGAGAGCCCCGGCGAGACGATAACCAAGGACGGGAACAGGTACAAGGTATACTGGGGTATGGGAAGCGCAGAGGCCAGAAAGAAGAGGCTCGTAGCGGACAGGTACCAGGATTTCGGTAGAGGAAAGCAGGTTGATGAGGGAATAAAGATGCATGTTCCGCTCGAAGGCAGGGTGGACGAAGTCGTCGAGAGACTTTCTTCCGAACTCAAGGTCACTATGGGCTACATAGGCGCAAGGAGCGTCAAGGAGATGAAGAACGTGGCCAGGATAGTCGTGAAGACGGCAACCCAGGAGAAGGTGGGGATCCAATAACGATTAACAGGATGAGCCGATGCAGGAGCTAGACCCTAATATGAAATTGGCGGAATTGCACGTCCATCTCGGCAGTTCTGTTGATCCGGCAACGATGTGGGAGATCGCGCACCTGCAGGGGATAAGGCTGCCAACCAAGGACTACTGGGCATTCGTTGATTTGATAACAGTAAATCCAAGCAGGATAAAATCGTTCGAGGAGTATCTCAAGCTCTTTACCTGGACAGACCTTATACAATCCAGTCCCATCGCTGTAGAGCGTGCCGTCTACCAGACAATAGCAGGCGCCTACAGGAAGAACAACATAACGCAGCTAGAGCTCAGGTTCAACCCGATGAAGAGGAATAGGAACGGGGAGCAGGACCTTGATCACATAATGATGGCTGCCATACGCGGGCTCGACAGGGCCTCGATAGAGTATCCTGTAAGGGCAGGGCTGATAGTCTGCCTTGACCGCACGTTCACGTACAGGCAGAACCAGATACTTGTTGAGAAGGCCCTCAAGTACAGCAGCAGGGGAATCGTTGGCATAGACATCGCCGGCCCTGCCAAGGAAGGCTTCAGATATTCAGATTACAAGGAACTATACGCCAAGGCCAGAGGTGGCGGGCTTGGCCTTACGGTACATGCAGGCGAGGATGACGACTACCGCTCTGTGGTAGAGGTAATCAACTCTCTTGAACCGGACAGGATAGGGCATGGGGTCAGGATAGTGCATGATGAGGGCACGATGGACCTTGTAAGGGAGAACAAGGTCACGCTTGAGATATGCCCATCATCGAACTTAAACACCCATGTCGTGAAGGACCTTGATGAGATGAAGTGGATCTTCGAGAGGATTAGAAGCAAGGGCATAAAGTACACGATAAATACCGATGGCCCTGAGATGCTCATGACCCACCTTAGGAATGAGATGCACCTGCTGCTGAACAGCAATATACTTACCAAGGACGAGCTTGCCAAGGCGAACGAGCAGGCCTTTGCATCCTCGTTCCTCAAATAGCTCACTCCCACTCAATCGTGGAAGGGGGCTTGTTAGTTATATCATATACGACTCTGACCACATCGCCGACCTCGTTGGTTATCCGCGTGGAGATGCGCTCTAGGACATCGTACGGTATCCTTGAGAATGTCGCTGTCATTGCGTCGGCGCTTTCCACCGCGCGTATAGCCACCGTATATCCGTAGGCGCGGGCATCGCCCTTGACTCCAGTGCTCTTGGTATCCGTGAGCACCGCAAAGTACTGCCATGGCGGCCTGCCGGCTGCAGCTATCTCGCTCGTGGCTATATGGTCCGCCTGCCTGAGAAGCTCCAGCTTCTCGTAGGTAACCTCGCCCACTATCCTTACCGCAAGCCCTGGACCAGGGAAAGGCTGCCTGTTGACTATGTCCTCTGGGAGGCCCATAGAAGATGCGAGTCTCCTCACCTCGTCCTTATATAGTTCCCTGAGCGGCTCTATGAGACCTTTGAACTTTATTTTAGTAGGCATTCCGCCGACGTTGTGGTGGGTCTTGATCACAACCGCGTTCTTTGACCTCCCGGACTCTATCCTGTCCGGATAGATGGTTCCCTGGAGCAGATAATCCGCATCCACCTTTCCAGCGGCCTCCTCGAATACCTTCACGAATTCATTCCCGATTACCTTGCGCTTCTCCTCTGGAGAGGTCACCCCACTGAGCCTCTCTAGGAACCTCTGCCTCGCATCCACGTGAATATAAGTGACTCCCAGCTTCCGCGCCAGCAGGTCTATCTGCTCTGGTTCCCCCTTGCGCATGAATCCATGATCGACGAACACTGCTATCAGGCGCGCTCCGAGCGCCTTTGACGCTATTGCGCCAGTGGTCATCGAATCCACCCCTCCGCTAAGCGCTATAATGGCTCTGCCCTGGCCAACGGCCCTGCCCACCTCTCTGACATATCCGCCAATCAGATCGTCAACCCTCCAGGTCGCCTTGCACCCGCATATGCCGAAAAGGAAGTTGGAGATTATCCTTGCGCCGTTCTTAGTATGCACCACCTCAGGATGCCATTGCACCCCGTAGATGCCGCGCTTCGCGCTTGCAAATGCAGCCACAGGGCAACTTTCCGTGGATGCCATCACCACGAATCCCGCGGGCACCGCAAGCACGGTATCGCCATGGCTCATCCAGACCTGTTCCCTCTTGTCCAATCCCTTGAATATGCCGCTGCTCTCTTTGATGCTTGCGATCGCGT
This sequence comes from Microcaldota archaeon, assembly GCA_021817325.1. Classification (GTDB taxonomy): domain Archaea; phylum Micrarchaeota; class Micrarchaeia; order Micrarchaeales; family CABMGC01; genus JAKAVK01. The sequence continues at coordinate 10,649 of JAKAVK010000003.1, forward strand.
TTCCGAATTCTTTGATTTCGGATGAATCGACCTTGCCGCCGAGGTAATGGGCGATGAGTTGATGGCCGTAGCATAGGCCCAGTACCGGCAGGCCGCTGTCGAGCAGTCCCCTGTCCATTTGCGGTGCCCCGTTCTCATAGATGCTTGCAGGACCACCGGACAGGATGATGCCCCTCACGTTGAGGCGCTCTCTTATCCCGGCAAGCGCGTCTACTGAAATATCCGATGGCACTATCTCGGAATAAACGCCGTTCTCACGCACCCTGCGCGCTATCAGATGGCAGTATTGACCTCCAAAATCTAGAACGAGTATGGTATCCTTTTTCATATGCCATTTTAGTTTAATTAGATTATTATGCCTTGCTGCCTATGAGGGCGAGGTTTGCAAGCATAGCCTCGAGCTGTATCCTGTCGTTTGCACCCTCGACTATCCTGTAGTTGTAGTCTCCTATCATACTTATCAGTTTCAGCTTGGCCTTGTCCTCGACCGCCAGGTTCAGCGCCTCCCTGTAGCACTGCAGCAGTATATCTTCGCCGCTCATTCCGTATGAAAGCGTCAATGTGTTGAGCTCGTTCCTAGCCTTCACGAAGTCTCCTGAAAGCGCGAAGCGTAGCATGGCAACTATCTCTTTTGGCCGCGCCTTTGAAGCTATATCGTATATGGCCTTATCCGTGACCTCCTTCTCAGATACCGCTGCACCCTGCATTACATTGGTCAGCTTTCTGAGGTCGCCTTCGCTTACATATATAAGCGCCTCGACCGCCTTGTCATCTACCTTTATGCCTTCAGAGCCTGCGATTCTTTCTATGTACCGCTTCATCTCCTCCTCCTTGAGCGGTTTGAAGCGAAGCACCACGCACCTGCTCTGGATCGGCTCTATTATCTTGCTGGCATAATTTGCACTGAGGATGAAGCGTGTTGTCGATGAGTATCTCTCCATCGTCCGCCTTAGTGCGTGCTGTGCTTCAGATGTTAGCGCATCGGCCTCATCAAGAAAAATTATTTTTACAAGCCCTGACGAGAGCGCAACGGTCCTCGCAAACTCTTTGACCCTTCCCCTTATGACATCTATTCCCCTCGCATCTGATGCATTGAGCTCGAGGAATGCCTCATTGATCTGCTCGCCGTACAGCTCCCTTGCCATCGCGATTGCAGATGTCGTCTTTCCGACCCCCGCCGGGCCTCCGAATATCATGCTAGGAAAGTTCTTCGCCTTGACAAATGCCTTCAGTTTGTCGACTATAGCTTCCTGGCCCATTACATCGCCTAGGTTTGATGGCCTGTATTTCTCTGTCCATGGTCTGTCCAAGGTATTCATTAAGGCACCGACAAATAGCACTATACTATCAACTGATAGTTATTTATTTTATGCGTTATTGCGCTGATAAAATCAGGGATTATGCCTTCTGGAAGACCATCCAGAAGTTGTTGTCCTTGTACCCCTTCCCGAAGAATACAACCTTTTTCTGGATCCTCCTCAGCTTTGAACAACCTGGAGATAAATTTTTCTATTGTCAAGATATACAATCTTCGGTGTCCTTCCTTTACGCAGCACGGTAGTGAAGGGCACTCGTATATCGCACTGGCATCTGACAGCCTGCTTTTACGCAACCGGCTATGTTATTTGTAAGCTTTTATAACCTTTAGCATCAAAGCCTATCTGTGTACAAGGCAAATAACGACAAGGTCGGCGGCACTCATCCGGCTAAGAGAAAGAGCAGGCATATAGGGCTTATCATATCTGTTGTCATTATAGCGGTGTTGGCATATCTTTTTTTGGTTTACGGATCGCTGCCCTATTCGCTGCTAACGGCAAAACAGCTCAATGCAAGTACCCTGCAATCGATAATGCTTTCAAGGATAAATTCTGCAAAGACTCTTAACCTAAGCTACAACGGCAGCATTGCGGTGAACGGCTCTGATCCCTATGTACAATTTTCATATAATAAGAACAGTAGCGGCACATATCTTGCGCTGTACATACTGCATAGCAATAGCTATGATGAAGTTAATGCGAAACTGGCAAACATATCAGCTTCAGGGCTAGTATGCACTACTTATCATGAACCAGTGTACAACGGCCAGCCATACCCGTTCCCAAGCTGCGTATACGGGAAGCCTTACATCCATATGCTTAGGCTTGCAGATGAAATAGCAAATTTCAGCACTATTGGCAACGTATCCACAAGCTCATACGGATTGCGGATGTACCAAGGGCAACCATGCTATAGCATGAATGGCACGGCGACCATCATGGTTAACGGATCCATTGTAAATTCATTAGGATTTGTCCCAGCTACCGTATACTTCAACACATGCATATCTGCCCAGTACAACCTGCCGTTAAATCTAAACGGCTACGCAAAAATGTCTGGCGGCCAGATTGTAAACTTCCATTTCAATGAGACTAAGTTCAATGAAACTAGCTCCTTGTACTTAGGGAGGGTGTAGGCACTATAAGCAGTGCGCCATACTGCAGCAATGCCAAATACGAGCTTTATATTATATTCATAAGCCATGCCGCAATGTGCAATCCCTTTATTCGACGCGTTCTGATCGGATCCTTTTGTGCCAATTAAGCCTCTGCATCTTTCATATTTTTGAAACATCTGGGTCTCACAATTCTAATAGGCTATTAGCATTTCTACAGAGCCCCTTTCCTCTACTTTTTGCAAAAAGTGGCAAAAATCATTTTCGGATTTGAACTCTGGTCTTGATGTCTTAATTTTTAGTTGCAGGGGGAGATTTGAACTCTCGAACCTGCTAAGGGTTTGAGAGTGTTTCCCAGCTGTTTCACGTCTATATTTCTAGCCATATTTCACACCAAAACAACAAAAGATTCTAAGCCCAAGCAGGTTCATCTGAACCATGAATAATGGCCGAGCAAGGTATATAAGCAGCTAGCGTTCAGATTTCCGGAGAATCTGAACCTTGAACCTCGCATAAGGTTATGCGAACAGTAATGTAAGCCCCAATATAAGGAATATGATTATATGACCGTATAATCCAAACCTGAGCGTGCTGGTTGCCTTTTCGTTCAGCTCACCCCTCTTATAGTCCGCCAGCACGCCGCGATATATGAATAGGTACACGCCCAAGAACAGCGCAGCGAAGGCAATGAGAGAGTAGAAGATCATTGGAAGGTTCAGTTGCGCTGCTGCGCCAGGAAGATTGGAGATGTTCACCATTATGAAGACTATCACAATCTGGAATACCCCCTGGACCCCAGCAAGCCTTATGTTTATGCCGTTGAGCTTCGCTATCCTCTCTTTGCTAGGATTCGGCTTAGCTAGCTCTATGAAGATTCTCATACTGTTCGGCATGAGAATGACGAAGCCCTGGACAGTCAATATGGTGACTATTAACAATGCAGCCACTATCCAGAGGTACGAAAGATTAAAAACTCCAAGTGACATTGCGAGATATATGCCCGCAGTTATGGTCGTTGCGGCAAGGGAAGGCAATATGAAGAAGGTAGATGGAGTGAGCCTTTTGGCCACTTCTACTCTGCCCGCTATGTCAAGCGACCTGAGCACCCGCCCGAGTATTAGGGCCATGAAGAGGTCAAAACCAGTCCACATCACAGCAGACATGACATGCGTGTAGGTCAGTAGAGTCAGACTTTTTAGGATGATTGCGGCTAACAGAACAATAGGAGGTACAAGCCCAAGCAAGAAGCTCTGTAATAGGAGGCGGTGCGTATAAGCAGGGAAACTGCCCTGTTCTGCTCCTATATGTTGAGAGGATTCTATTTTGGCTACGCCCGACAGGGAGCTACCGGGATGTTTTGGAAGACCTCGCTTTTTGGACATGAAAGCCACCGTGTGCGGCAACAATCACTTTGCATAATTTTCTACAGTAACATTCGCGAAGGTATTGTTCTGTATAGCTGCACCTGGAGCATTCCTCAGCCATATCCCGTAATACTCGTTGCTTACGTTGTTGTTCTTTATTGTGGCATTCAGTACCGGCATTACATCTCCTGAAACAACTATGCCGGTCTTGTTCATATCCCCTACTTCTGCGTCTGCACTGTTGCCGCTCACCCTGTTGAATTCTACGGTAGTATTGGATAGTACATCGCCTGGCGTTGTGGCATGCACTATTATGCCTGGTAAGAAATTGTCAAATGCGGTGTTGTTCACAACCACATTGTTTATAGCAGTAGCATTTGGAGCCCCGTCGCCTATAACTATTCCGGCTACCCCGAAGCTGACAGTATTGTTCTCTACTAAGTTGTTTATTATCCCGTCCTTGTTATACGATGCGATTACTATACCACAACCGCCTTTGTTGTACGCAACCTTGTTTCCTATTATCTTGTTGTCCATGGAACTGGCAAAGATGTGAGTTTGCGTCAAGCTTCCAGGGTTTATAGGGCCGAGATCCGATACCCCTATACCGCCATCAGCGAGGTTGTTTACGACCACATTCTTCTCAACTGTAACATTACTTGTTCCTATCAGTTCTATCGGCTTGTCCTCAATTATGCATGGGCCTGCAGGCTTTGCCGGAGGCTGAGGGCATACCGTAGCGTTGACGCCATTGTGCTCTACTATGTTATCTATGATCTTTACGTTGCCTACATCCTGAGCGTATATTCCGTGGTTATCCGCATTTTCTACAGTGAGATTACTTACCACTGTGCCATTAGCCCCAGGACCGATAATGTTTATGCCATTCATCTTACCCGAGGCGTTTATTATTGTCGTATTGGCATTTTCACCTTCGATTATGACTCTTGATGTTATGTTTATCTGTTCATTGTAGGTTCCGGGCTCCACTATTATGATCTGGCCTGGCCTAGCTAGCGCTATTGCCCGGTTTATTGTCTTAAATGGAGCAGAGAGTGTACCGTTTGCTGAGTCAGATCCTGCTGTGCTGACATACAACTGTGATGGCACCTGTGGTGCGCGTATGGTAGTGGTACTGTTTTGAGATTGTGCTATGCTTGTGCTTGGCGCAGTGCTAGGCTTGCTCAGAGAGCCGATTGCAACAGCAATTACAAGCACCACTATTATGATTCCTATTATCCAGCTTATAGACTTAGAAGTTGCCATGACACCACAAGAATCAGGTTTATATGTCATGCAAAGGTTTATATTTGTTTTTTGGCCGAAACCTAAAGTAAATATTCCATCCGTTAAGCCTTGGCCTTAACCTCCTCTAAAGCTGATTTTGCTACGCAAATACCTTTAGATGGGTCGCTCCGATGAACTGTAAGCTGACAACCCGGCAGGACAAGGTATCTAGCAGCTGATTTTGACCCCTGCAAGATCAGCCTTAACGCCGCCATGTCCTACAAGGTAGCCGCAGCAGCCTCCGTCCGCCCAAAAGACACCTTCGGTGTCGCACGGCGGGCGGAGGCTGCAAAGCGGGAGATTCTCTACACGCCTCTCTACATGGGCGGCTATAATATTGATGTGCAGTAGTCACTCGTAAAACATGCCATTTTTAGGACTTCCGTCGAGACTTTTCTCTACATAAAAACAATAAAGCATGTAGAGAACTTTGGAGTATGTAGAGACGCCTGTGCGGCAATTATTTAAGCTTTGAATTCGCTATGCTAACCATGGATGTAGAATTCACCGCACACGCCTTGGAGCGCATGCGCAAGTACAGCGTGGATAAGGCAATGGTCGAAAAGACGCTTGAGGCTCCAGACTCAGTTACCAAAGGCCACACGGAGCGCAGGGTATACCAAAAGAGGCTAAACGGCCACGTTCTCCGTGTGATAGTAGAAGAGCATAAAAGCTTTCTAGTCGTAATTACTACGTACAAGGCAAAGAGTGTTCGCTATGATATATAAATATGATCCAAAGACAGACATACTAGTTCTAATCCTAGGTAAGGGCAGGCTCGACTTCGGCGAGCAGAGGGAGAATATCATAACTCACTACGACAAGAAGGGCAAACCTCTCGAAATCGAGATACTTGAGGCCAGCAAGACAGCCATGAAGATGATGAGCACCATTATGGGCGGAAAGAAGCGCGTGGCTGTTGCGACCATTTAGGATTGAATGGAAAATAGGGATAAGAGACATAGAATTACAATAACGGTAAGCGATAGCGAACTTGATGCGCTTGAGGATTCCCTAATTGTTTGGAATCTCTGCAAGAAGCATAATGCCATGACTTCTGACCTCAAGGCGGGAAATCGAGGACAGAGCAAGAGAGATTCAAGATGCAGGATGAATGCAAGGCGTGCCAGAGGCAGAAGAAGCTGATATTCAGGAAAGCGTGGAGTGTAAACGGCAAGCTAGTCACGGCCAGGCATAAGGCCTAAAACCGCTTGGAAATGCTTGATTTCAAATCAACTGCTTGGCTCAGGCCAAAGGCATTGTCTATCTCCTTGTATAGCTCCTCTTTTCTAGTGGTTATATAGGTCATCGTGGTGCTGGGATCGCTGTGCCTGGCGAACCTGCTGGTAAGCACCAGATTCCCGTTTGTCTGCTTGGCAAAGCTGGTTATGGCATAGTGCCTTAGGCTGTGAGTAGTCAGCCTATGGAGGTGCCTTACGCTCCTGTCTGGGTTGGTTTCATCTGATGTATCGTATACCTCGTCCAACCCTGCCAGTCGCACGTAGTGCCTGAACCTGTTGCTGACGTAGTCCTGTTCAAGAAATGGCTCAGGACGCTTGGTTCTCAGCTTGTCCGCATAGAACAGATAGCCCTGTGCCTTCTCAATCTCCGCCCTATGCTTCGGGATGAGGGCTATGGTGTCCTTGAACAAAGGCATCGGAATCAATAACGAGTCCATTACCTGAGCCTTCTCGGTCTTCAAGGTAAGTTCCCGCGTTTCTAGGTCTATTGAGTTTATGTTCACTCTGACCGCCTCGCCTATTCTAAGCCCAAGCTGCGCTTGGTAGCTGAATAGTAATCGAAACTTGTCAGAGTCTATAACGTGAAGGAACCTTTGAAGTTGAATGTCGGAGAACGCCTTTGAGAGCGAGCCATATTTCGGCGTCTTCCTCTTGCCGGCAAACCTCTTGGTTTGGGTCTTGTGCAGCACTGATTGCAACTGCTGTAATTGGTGCCATGAAACGTTCATGGACACCTGCTTGAGGGTTTCCGAGAAATCCTCGAAATCTTCCCTTCTTGAAGATTTCCGTTTCGGATTTTCGAACCCTGCTTTTTGAAGTCGTGATTTGAATATGCAGGGGGAGAGATTTGAACTCTCGCATCCACAAAGGAAACGGGTCCTAAGCCCGTCGCATTTGGCCAGGCTCTGCCACCCCTGCATGAGGATAATTTAGGAACTTGACAAATTAAGAATCTTTCCGTCTAATTGAATTTGGAGGTTTTCTCTTCTCTTTTTATCGTCGGAAAACAGTGAGTATGAGGTCTCCTGTTCGGACATTGGTCGTCCTTGCCAGGAGA
>JAKAVK010000011.1 GCA_021817325.1 Microcaldota archaeon
ATCTGATGAAAATATACACGCTGCAGGATGGCGAGGAGCTTGTTAGGGCGGCAAGGTCGAGCATCGAGCTGCACCTGAAGAGCCCGCACTTCAACAGGGGCATAATAAAAGATGCTTTAAAGGGATTTACTGACAAGTACGGCGTGTTCGTCACCCTGACTCATTATCCGACCGACACGCTTAGGGGATGCATAGGCTTTCTTAACGGTGCGTATCCAATGTCGGAAGCGGTGGTAGAAGCGGCGATAGCCGCAGCGACAGAGGATCCAAGGTTCGTGCCAGTATCTCATTACGAGCTCAACGAGCTTCTCATAGAGGTGAGTATACTATCTAACGAGATACCCCTGGGCAAGACTGCATTGAGCCGCGAGAGGGGCATAAAGATAGGAAGGGACGGGCTTATAATAAGGTACGGGTTCTACAGCGGCCTCCTATTGCCAGAAGTAGCTGTTGAAGAGAAGTTCAACAAGAAGGAGTTCCTCGCTGCGGTATGCGAAAAGGCGGGCCTGCCTAGCACATATTGGACGCAGCAAAACGTCAAGATGTACCGATTCGAGACGCAGATATTCAAGGAGGAAGAGCCAAACGGCAGAATCAAGGAGCTGGATTACAGCAGCATTGGCAGCGCCAAGAAACCCGGCAAAGCGCATGAATGAGAGGCATGCGCATATGGAGAAGATTGTGGTCCGATGAAAATAAACGTGGGCGAGGGGATAGACCTTGACGCACAGCTTGTCATGACCGGCAGGGGCTGCGTCATAGGACAGAGCGGCTCCGGCAAGTCGTTCCTACTGGGTGTCATAGCCGAGGAGCTGTGCAAGATGAGCCTGCCATTCCTTGTGATAGACACGGAAGGGGAGTACCACAACCTGAAGAATGCATTCAAAGCGATATGGGTCTCGAACTCCCATGAAGCTGATATTAGCCTGGATGTGGACTATGCAAAGCTCCTTTCGGAAAGCCTTGGTGGCAACGTGCCGATAATATTCGATGTATCGGATGTCGTGGACCAGGCAAGCTATGTATACAGCGTACTCTCAGCCCTATATGACTTAGAGGACAAGATGCACCTTCCCTACTTGGTTATGATTGAGGAGGCGGACAAGCTCGCGCCCCAGGTCACGCATATCAAAAAGAACATGATAGAGGAGATAAGCGTCAGAGGAAGGAAGCGCGGCATAGGTCTGATGATAGCAACGCAGAGGCCCGCAAACATAAGCAAGAACGTGCTCTCCCAATGCTCCTATGGCTTCGTAGGAAGATTGACTATAGACAACGACATATCAGCGATAGACATACTGTTCAGCAGCAGGCAGCTGCGGGACAGCATAGTGCACCTTGGCCAGGGAGAGTTCGTGCCTTTCGGCATAGGGATAGACCATGCAGTCAAAGTAAAAAGCAGGATGCTTTCGCACTACGGAGGCACTCCAAAGGTCGTCGCAGGATCCTCATCGGCAGACATAAGTGCCATAATAAGCAGGGTTTCAGGGAATAAAGTGAGCGCGCCTATCAGAGCTAGCGCGCAACAACAAAGAAAGAGGCATGTTCAGGCAAGCGAAGAATCGGAACCCACTATTAGCATTATAAAGCCCTCGTACTCGGAAGACGATGCAATGGCATATGCTAAGAGGATGGCCTCCCACTATGTAATACCAATAGCTGGGATGCACCCGGCTGAAACTGTCGAAGGCATCAGCACTTTCTACTATCCGCTCAAGCATTTCCGCATACTGGTACCGAAGCGCAACTCACACGAATTCAGCGAAAGGTACGCGCTTCTCGACCCAATGGCAAGGATAGCAAGCATTGGCGGGAAGCTCAGGTTCGTCAAGCAGGACGTCAAAATCGGAGCGCGCATCTCCAAGTCCCAGGAAAGGCTCCTGGAACAGCTGCAGGTCCTAGGCAAGCCCAGCATGGAGAAGATCGAGAAGCACAACGAATCAAGGTTCCTGCACAGCGACATAAAAGCTCTTGCAGGCATTGGCGCCATAAGGCTCACAGGGAAGCACATAGTCATCAACAGCGGGATAAAATCCGCCTCAAGGCACGCCTTTGACTTTATAGAAGTCAAAGATGTAAGAAAAGAGGATATGGTTGCTATAAACGATAAGGGCATCGGAGCAACCGCAAAAATCATATTTCCGGGATGCAGAATATTTGACATGGGAAAGTTATACATAAAGATGTACAAAGTAACATTGAGGAGAAAGGACAGGATGAGAGTGTTCGTGGTAGACAGCATATCATTCAAGGACAGGCCGGAGCTAGTCAACATCGTAGTTGGTGGCAGATAGCTTTTTATGCCTTTTTTTGATAACCTACTGTGAGGCACATGAAATCTTTCCGCAAGGGAAACTCTCAGAGAGAGTTTCATCAGAGTTTCAGGTCTCAATCCGCAATGGAGTACCTCATGACATACGGCTGGGCGATACTTATCATCGCTGTCGTTTTAGCAGCGCTTTTTGAATTGGGTGTATTCAACCCAATGACATTCGCACCAAAGGCTTCGCCAGGCTCGTGTCAGGTTGTGAGACCCGAAGGTGCGGGCACTACTAATTTTATATCTATTGAAGGAGAATGCCAGGGAGAGCTGCCGCAGTATACAGTTACTTTGAAAAACGGGCAAGGTGGGGAAATTTCTGTTGGGAATCAGTATGATTTGCGCGTCCAAAAGATTACACTGGCTGCATGGGTAAAGCCTGCAGGGATATTCACTTGGATGCTTGTCGCAGAATATCAATATGCAGGATGGGGCACCTTTTATATGATGCAGGTGCCTGGAGGAAGCCAAATAGCCTTCGGAGTTGGAGATGGAAATACATACACATCCACGCCTCCACTCAATACGAACCAGTGGTACTTCTTAACAGGAATATATGATGGTAACACTGTTTCAATTTTTTTGAATGGCGTAAATGAATCGCATGTTACATTTGCAGGACCACTTACTTACAACACATCTCTAAATATGACTATAGGGAATGGTCTTGGATTCTCTGAATGGGATGGTTCTTTGGCTGACATTCAACTTTACAATACCTCTCTCTCCCCGAATGACATAAAAGCCCTCTACCAAGAGGGCATCGGCGGCGCGCCCATAAACATACAGAGCCTTGTGGGTTGGTGGCCGCTCAACGGCAACGCGAACGATTACTCAGGCAACGGCAACAACGGCGTGCCTACAAATGTCATATACACAAGCAATTGGTATTCTGGATACAGCGCACCGTGAGTGATATTATGATAAAATCACAATCCGCAATGGAGTACCTCATGACCTACGGCTGGGCCATTCTAATTATCGCTGTTGTTCTTGCTGCGCTTTTCGAATTAGGTGTGTTCAACCCTATGACATTTGCACCGAAGGCTTCGCCAGGCTCATGTCAGGTAGTGAGGCCCGAGGGCGCTGGTACAACA
>JAKAVK010000024.1 GCA_021817325.1 Microcaldota archaeon
GGACGACCAATGTCCGAACAGGAGACCTCATACTCACTGTTTTCCGACGATAAAAAGAGAAGAGAAAACCTCCAAATTCAATTAGACGGAAAGATTCTTAATTTGTCAAGTTCCTAATAAAAGGATTATTTCTGGGTTACTTCCAACTCCAGATAATTTTATACTTTTTATAAACATCCATCTAAGATGCTTTATTATGTGGCAAGCGACTTGCATTAGATCAAGAATATCTTCCATAAATCTGAAAATGTCAGAGAATTGAACCCTTCTTGTCGTCTGAGTAGTTCATTTGGAGGCACAGATAAGCCGCTTTCTAGTCGAATGTACATTAGCTAGCAATCAGTATAGTTTCATAGATTATCGTATACCTTACTTCTATGCCCTACCTTAATTATGAATATTACCATTTCTTTGTTTTTTATGTCCATGATCACCCTATACTCACCTACTCGCAAACTATAGAGTGGAACTCCGGTAAGGTGTTTAACATAATTTAGCGGTTGTTCTTTGATACTGTCCAATTTCAGTATTATTCTGTTCCTGTCACGTTGCTCTAGCAATCCAAGTTCGGTTTCTGCGCTTTGAGACAAAATGACCATATATGTCATTTAATCCCATATTTCTTTTTAACCTGATCTAGTGTATATATTCGTCCAGCTTTTATATCAGCTAATCCCTTCTCTATGCCTTTTATATCTTCTTCAGAAAGAGGTTCATAGTCAATCTTGCTATCAGCAAGTCTTTCTATGAGTTGATCCATAGTCTCGTTTGGGTAAGCCTTTAGGTTTTCAAGTTTTTTCTTGAGAACCTTTCTTATTTGTATAGTCGTTGTCTCCATAGTTACTATATAGGAATATAGCTATATATAGCTTTCTATAGTTTGGAGGCACAGGGAATCGAACCCAGCTCTTCACCGTGTAAGGGTGACGTCCTACCAATAGACTATGCCTCCTTTATTACTTAGAATGGCGCTTGCAGAACCTATTAATCTTCTCTATGGCAAGCTCAAGTACCTTCTTTTCGGGCAGCACGACAAGCCTTATATGACCGGGCTCTCCGAACCCAGAACCGCGTGTCAGCTGCACCCCTTCCTCATCCAACAGGCGCATGGCAAAATCGCGGTCATCCCTAAGCTTAAGCCTATTCATATGTAGCTTCGGGAATATATAAAATGCACCCTTAGGAGCGACCGCGTGCATGTACTCGCTCTCGTTTATGAGCTTTGCTGCGAAGTTTGCCCGGTCAGCTATCTCGCGTACCATCCTCCCCACAGCCCTCTCATGTTCCGCGTGTCTGCTCAGCCCCTCCGCCAGTGCGTATTCGGCAGGCGTATTGCATGAGAGCCTTATGGTTGCAAAGCGCCTGAACTGCTCCTTCAATTCAACTGAAGCCTTGTCCTCACCAGGTAAGAGTGCAAGCCCGAGCCTGAAGCCTGTTGCATCAAAGTCCTTCGAGGCGCCGTTAAGTATGAGGTGCGGCACACCATCTGCTATCTGCGAGACGCTGGTGAATCTTGCCCCATTATACACGATCTCATCGTATATCTCGTCACTTACTAGAAGCATTCCGTAGTTGTTGGCTATATCAACTATCTCCCTGAGTATTCTGGCAGGCAGCACGGTGCCGGTGGGATTGTTTGGGTTTGTTATTATCAGGTACTTTGGCTTCTTCCTGCTTTCGGATATATCCGCCTTCACATGCCTTTCCAGGTCGTCTGTCATTATACCCCATTCTATCTCCTCCCTGTAGCGCTCCATTATCGGCCTGCCGCCAAAGAGCATTAGATCAGGGGCATATTGCGTGTAATAAGGCCTGAATATCACTGCCTTGTCCTCCCAGTCTATCAAGGATGCATTGAGGAAGACAAGGGCCTCGCTCACTCCCTGCGTCACTATCACGTCGTCAGAATTGGCATCCACGTTGTACATGCGCCGGTACCTTTCCGCCACGGCTTCCCTGAGTTCTGGTATGCCGTACGGGCTGGAATAGTTCGTATGACCATCCTTCAGCGCCTTTACGTATGCGTCGATCACGTACCTGGGCGTCTTGAAGTATCTTGCGGGGTCGCCTATATTTACCTTGATCAGCCGCTTTCCCGCCCCCTCCAACTCACTAGCGAGGTCATCCCCCTCGTGCAGCGGGTTCATGGCATACCTGCTCCTGTAAGAAAGGATCGACATTGTCTCATCTTATACTTCCACTGTATGCTGGTTTACCAATGGTTACTTATCTGTAGAAAGTTAATAAATACTTTCCAAGAGCTAATCTACCGGGTGGTAGCCATGGAGGCAGGACATAAGTCCAGATTCAGGGAAAGGCTTCGGCGGGATCCGCCACTCGCCTTGTGACGGGCCCTGGGTGTAGCAATCACGTAATAAGGTAATAGAGGTGCCAGCCGCCATAATATGGCTGGCACCTTACGATCATTCATATTTCGTTAACGTATCCTCATGCCCAGAAGCGCTTCAAGTTTCCTTCTCTTGCCAGGCTCGTACCTCGCTTCGGTGAGATAAAGCCTGAACACGTCCTCCATCCTTATCCCATTGACTCTGGAAAGGAACCTGGCAAATGGTATTGTTATCACTTCTATATGCTCTCCAGGATCCAGATCCTGGGCCGCGACCTTCCTGCAGTCCATCGCCGCAAACAGGTATACGCTATAATGTATCCGGCCGTTATGCTTTACGCGCTTTATCAGCTTCCATCTCTTGGCCGTCATTCCGCTCTCCTCCAGAAGCTCCCGCTTTGCTGCCTCAAGCGGCCGCTCACCGCGTTCCATAACGCCTCCGAACAGGCTCATGCACTTCTCAAGATTCGGCTGCTCCTCAAGGGCCAGGACTACCCTGTTACGTGACATGCACAGTATCTGCACAGCATCGGGCCGCTCCAGCTCCTCAAATGTTGCGTAACTGCCGTCGTACAGCTTCTGCTTCCACTGATATACGTCAAAGACTACGCCACGGAATACAAGACGTCTCTCCTTCTTCAATAGAACACCCTATGAAAGATTTACGCAACCAATGCCTTCATTTCTCTACAAGCACGGCTTCCTCTATGAAATACGCGCCGCTGGAGCCGTTCCACTCCTTTCGTGCCTTCTTTACCTCTATCCTCTTTCCAAACAGCGGTGCGTCAAGCACGAAGCTCTCGGCTTCTCCACCCTCAAACAGCATGTTTATTCCATGCTCCCTGTTCGCCTGCGCCAGCCTGCCTATGATATCCGCATCTATCCTCTTTCCCAGGAACGAGTCATCAAGGCCCTCTGCGGAGACCGAGGTTATTATGGCATTGAAGTTTTTTGCCAGCTCGCCCAACTCCTCCATCGGCTCTATGTGCCACAGCGGCGCAACGTGCTCTATGTTAAGCCTGCGTGCCATCTCGTTTATCCTGTCGCCCTGGTACCTGCTATATGTCGCCCCGGTGACCAGCAGCTCTATGTCGTTCTCAACAAGCACCTTTTCCAGGTCGGCCAGCTCCTCCTCCTTCCTGCCTTCGGTTTCTGCGAATACCTGCCTTATGCCAAGTGCTTCTGCCTGCATCTTGGTATACTTGACATTTGGGTAATGGAACATGTAGCTATGCGTGTTCCTGGATAGAATGCTTATCAGCAGATCTACCTTGATGCCACTCTCAACTACCTTGTGCAGTGCAAAAGTGGAGTCCTTGCCGCCGCTGTAAAGAACCGCATTGGTCATTATCTCAACTGTCTCCATATATATATACATAGGAAATAGCTTTTAAATATGATAAACCGGTGCATATATGCTTGCCGTATCGACCGGTAGTTTCAGCGACCAGGCAGCCTGAATTTCAATCCGCCAAGGCCTGCGCTGCCAAAAATAGCACCTACTTGTCCTTACCCTTCGCAAGCTTCTTCTTTACGTGCTTGAGTGCAGAGAACGTGTCCCTGTCAAGCTCTTCAAGCCTCATGCGTATATATTGGGACTGCCTTGCCATGCCAGGTATGACCCGATAGTCCAACGCGTTGACCCTCCTCTTTGTCCGGTCTATCTCAAGAACCAGCCTGCGCAACCCCTGCTCCCTCTGGGCTACATCTATTATTGCTTCAGTCGCCCTGCTGAACGTGTCGTTTATGTCGTCAACCGCAAGACTAGACGGCAGCATCGCGTATGCCAGGTCGGGCTTGGACTGGGTCCTGCTGATCTCAGGTATCCTCACACCCATTATGTTCTTGACGTGTATGGTCACAGGCTCCGCTTCCTTCATCTGGTAGGCAATATCCTCAAGCTCATAGTCGCCAACGTACGTAGAGGCCGTTGTAACCATCGTGTAGGACTGGTGCATAAGGTTGTTTAGCATGCTCCTGCTCTCCCCTGACTCCTTGAGGAGCTTGAGGAACTCTATTACGAGCACCTCCCTCTTCCTCTTGAGTATGGAGTAGCCCTTCCTGGCCACGGCTATCCTCTTCTTTAGTGTTATCAGGTTCATTCTTGTAGGGCTGAGCTGCGCCATTATCTCGCCTTCTCTTTCTCTTTCTCATTGTGGTGCTTCTCCTTGCCTCGGCCATCGCCTTCCTTCGCATCCTTCCTGTAGTACTTCTCCACATACTCCTTCTTTATCCTGGTGAGGTCCTCTCTTGGAAGCTGCGAGAGGAGTTCCCAGCCAAGGTCCAATGTCTCATCAATTGTCCTCCTGTCGTAGAAGCCCTGCCTGAGAAACCTGTTCTCGAAGTCGTCCCCGAACTTCAGGTACATCTTGTCGGTGTCACTGAGCGCCTCAGCGCCTACTATCGCGCTCAGGTTCCTTGCATCCAGCGCTCTCGCGTAGAATCCATATAACTGGTCAGCGACTCCCCTATGGTCCTCCCTCGTCTTTCCAGCGCCTATCCCCTCGTTCATCAGTCTTGAGAGCGAGCCTATCGGCTGGACGGGAGGATATACTCCCTTATTGGTAAGATCCCTAGAGAGGAAGATCTGCCCTTCTGTTATGTAGCCTGTGAGGTCCGGTATCGGGTGCGTGACGTCG
This sequence comes from Microcaldota archaeon, assembly GCA_021817325.1. GTDB lineage: Archaea > Micrarchaeota > Micrarchaeia > Micrarchaeales > CABMGC01 > JAKAVK01. The sequence goes on from JAKAVK010000024.1 coordinate 4,987, forward strand.
TCGCTTGGCATCGTGACTATCTCAAGCTGCGTTATGCTGCCCTTCTTGCCCTTGACTATCCCTGCCCTCTCATAGAGGCTTGCAAGGTCTGTGTACATGTAGCCTGGGTAACCTCTTCTTCCCGGCACCTCCTCCCTTGCACTAGACAGCTCCCTTAGCGACTCGGCATAGTTGGTCATGTCGCTCATGATTACCAGCACGTGCATCCCCTTCTCGTATGCAAGGTACTCTGCGGCTGTGAGCGCAAGCCTGGGTGTTATTATCCTCTCAATGCTCGGGTCATCGGCAAGGTTGATGAATGTGATCGACCTCTCAAGGGCCCCTGTCTTCTTGAACTCGTTGACGAAGTAACTGTAGTCGTCATATGTGACGCCTATGCCGGCAAAGATGACTGCAAAGCCCTCGCTAGAGTTCTTGACGTTTGCCTGCCTCACTATCTGCGCGACCAGTTGGTTGTGCGGCAGTCCCGAGGCCGAGAAGATCGGCAGCTTCTGGCCCCTAGACAGGGTATTCAGCCCGTCGATGGACGAGACGCCTGTCTCTATGAAATCACTGGGATAGACCCTGGCGACGGGATTGATTGGCTCACCGTTAATGTCCCTCTTCTCCCTGTACGATATGCTCCCGCCGCCGTCCCTGGGCCTTCCCTGCCCATCGAAGACCCGGCCAAGCATCTCCTCGCTTACGCCTATCATGAAGGTCTCGCCAAGGAAGCTGACTGTCGTATCGTTGATGTTTATGCCGTCAGTAGGCCCGAAGACCTGCACCACAGCGTTGACATCGCTGGTATCCAGCACCTGCCCGAGCCTCTCCTCGCCGTTGTGCAGCTTTATCTTGACTATCTCCCCGTACTTCGCGTTCTTCACCTTTCCCACAACAACGAGCGGCCCTGCAACATTTTCGATCGTCTTGTACTCAATCTCAAACTTCATGGTATCACCTGTTCTCATCCTCTTCGACCTGCGCCTGCCCCTCCTGCCTGTACTCCTTTGCGATGGTCTCGAACTCATTGTCTATCTCAGACCTGAGCCTCTCCTCGTGCTTGCTCAGTTCATCCTCCTTGACCTCCTTCATCCTCGAGAGCTGTTCCCTGACCTTCATCTTCAGTATGCTCTCAACCCCGATCCCCTGACCGACCGCCTCCTCTGCGCGCCTTCTGAAATAGAGGATCATCTTTATCATGAAAGCCTGCTTCTTCAGGCTTGTATAGGCGTCGAAGTCTACGAAGGCGTTCTGCCTGAGGAAGTCCTCCCTTATGATCCTTCCAACCTCAAGGAGCACCCGCTCCGAATCAGGCAGTGCCTCGGCGCCGACCAGCTGCACTATGTCCTTTAGCTCAGCCTCCTTCTGGAGTATCCTCATGACCTCGTTCCTGTTGTCAACGAACTCATCTCCGTGGTTCTTGACGTACCACTCCTGCAGGTCATTTAGGTAAAGCGAATAGCTCGTGAGCCAGTTTATTGAAGGGAAGTGCCTTGTGCTGGCAAGCGATGCGTCCAGCGCCCAGAATGTCTTGACGACCCTAAGAGTACCCTGCGAGACCGGTTCGGACAGGTCGCCTCCGGGAGGAGATACGGCGCCAACCAGCGTGACCGAGCCTACCCTCCCGCCAAGGGACTCCACCTTTCCTCCTCTCTCATAGTACTCAGCAAGCCTCTTCGGAAGGTATGCAGGATATCCCTCCTCCCCCGGCATCTCCTCGAGCCTTGCCGAGATCTCCCTCATGGCTTCAGCCCATCTCGATGTTGAGTCTGCAAGAAGTGCAACGCTGTACCCCATATCCCTGAAGTACTCGGCCAGCGTTATGCCTGTGTATATGCTTGCCTCCCTGGCTGCAACAGGCATGTTGCTTGTGTTTGCTATAAGTATTGTCCTCTCCATGAGCGGTTTGCCTGACTTGGGGTCCTTGAGCTTGGGGAACTCGGTAAGCACCTCTGTCATCTCGTTTCCGCGCTCTCCGCACCCTATCGAAATTACAATGTCCGTGTCTGCGTACTTTGCTATGCTGTGCAGGGACACCGTCTTACCAGCCCCGAATGGCCCAGGTATCGCAGCAGTGCCTCCCTTTGCGACAGGAAAGAGCGTATCTATAACGCGCATGCCTGTCATGAGAGGCTCTTCAGACCTGAACTTCCTCCTGAATCTGCCAGACCTGCGCACAGGCCTTCTCTGCATCATTGTTATCGCATGCGACTTGCCTCCATTCTCTATCTTTGCAATCTCCTCATCCACCCTGTAAGTGCCGTCCTTAAGTCCACTTATCTTCCCCTCAATGCCGTGCGGCACCATTATGTAGTGCTTTATGAGCTCGGTCTCCTGGACATACCCAAGCACCTCCCCCTCCTTGACAGTGCTGCCGTTCTTTATCTTGTCGTCAGCAACGAACTTCCACTTCTTCCCCCTATCCAGCGCCTGCGCTTCTATCCCCCTCGCAATGAATACGCCGCTCTTCTCCATTATCTCCGCAAGCGGCCTCTGTATGCCGTCATAGGTGTTGCCCAGAAGGCCGGGGCCCAGCTCGACAGTGAGCGGAAGGTTTGTGGACTTGACCGGCTCGCCAGGCTTTAGGCCTGTCGTATCCTCATATACCTGGATGACGGCCCTATCCTTTCTCAGCTGAATTATCTCCCCAATCAGGCCCAATTCACCTGCCCTAACTACGTCGTACATCTTGCTGCCAAGCATGTCGTTTGCTATGACAAGCGGCCCAGAGATTCTCTCAATATTTCCCATATATGATCACTTCTTGAACATCCTGCTTATGTCTATTCCTATTGCGCGCAGTATAAGCCTTCTAAGCGTCTCCTCTTCAGTCATGTCCTCATCCTTCTCAGGCACCTGGACTATGAGGGGCATCAGGCTCTCCTCAATTACGCCAAGCAGCCTCCTATCCCTCACCATCCTCTTTGCCGCTGACGAGACAACAAGGATTCCCATATCGTCCCTTGCCAGCAGGTCCCTGAACGCAGCCTCAGCCTCAGTGGTATTCCTGACATGGTGCGATTCAGTCACGCCTGCTATCTTGAAGCCAAGGCCGAGTATGCTGTTGCCCACGTAGGCGACCTTGCGCTTTCTCTCTACTCGCTCTTCCATACCATCAGCCTCTCGACCTCATCCTTTCCAAGGCCGTACATCCTTGCGTGTATAAGTATCCTCAGCGTATAAATCTCAAGCTCCTTCTTGTATGCGTACGCAAGTATGGCGCCGAAGGAGAGTATTCTGTGGCTCAGCAGCCTTATACTGCTCTCGAAGATCCTGTTCCTCAGCCCTATCTCGAAGACAAGCAGCTGCCTCGTCTTGCCGCTCCTGTAAATCTCAAGCGACTCCTTCATGTCGTATTGCTTTATCTGCGAGACGAGTGTCTCTATATCCCTGCTGCTGTTGTACATCTGCTCCAGTTCCGGCATGGCTATGTTGCCAGTGCCTATGAGGTTCTGTACAATCTCCTGGAACTTGAAGCCCGCCCTCCTGGCCTTGATCATGAAGAGTATATTGGCCATGTCAACCTCCATCTTGACTACCCGTGCCGCGTCATTGTCCAGCACCCGCAGCCCTATTATCACGCTGCCAAGCATCTGGTAATAGCTCCTGTCTATCTCGGCTACGGTGTGTATTATGCTCTTGGTCTTCTTGTAGGCCTCCAGTCCGCTAGAGAGCATGTCTCTATACGGTGAGTTTATCATGAACTTGCCCAGCATGGATTCTATCGACTCCTCACGCATCGCCTCCTTCACCGCAGCCGCATTGTAGGTGCCATAGTCTATTATGTACCGTGCTATGTCCTCGTACTGCTGGTGCTTGGCCTTGGCCTCGATCGCCATCTTGATGTTATACAGGCTCCATCTGCCTACCACCGCCCTAATCTGCTTCCTCTCTGTAGTAGGAGAGATCTGCACGAGCTTGCCAACGTTCTTCGCAAGGTTCTTGCTCAGAGCGAAGTCTATCATCTCATGCCTGATATCGAGGCCCCCGAACTCCTCTATGTCCCTCTTGAAGTCACCCTGATACAGCATCGAGACCATCGAACCTATGTCTTTTGCGTTCATCATCTCGCGCATCGACTTGCCGCTCAGGAGCAGGCTGTCCATCGCCCGGGCCCTGGCACTCGAGTAGCCGTAACGCCTTGCAGCAGCCGAACCGGATAGCATAGACTCACTTCTTACCCCGCTCCCTCTTTGCGTGCGCTGCCTTCCTCTTAGGTGCACGCCCGGCAGGCTCGGCAGCCCCAGCTCCATGAAAGAGCTCCTCGTATACAAGCCGCCTCGCGGTGTCCTTCTGCGATTCAAGGATGCTGCCCAATGTGGCGTCAAGCTCTATCTTCGAATCGCTTGTAGAGAGTATGAAGCCGTCGATGTCCGCATATTCGACCCTGGCATCCAGGCCCTTTACCGCTTCGGCATTCCTCCTGCCTGTCCTCACAACGATCTCCCTGCCTCCGGACGCCTCGGCGAAGTCCTTGATGCCCTGCTCCAGCAGCTTTCTTATGCTTGCCTTCTGCACTTCCTTTGCCAGCTGCGACATTACACCGCCAAGTGAGCGCTCCACAGCTTCTCCCCGGGCCTCCAGCAGCAATGCGTTTGCCTCTACCTCTGCGCTTGCCTTGGACTCCATGTGCAGCCTCTGCGCCTCGCGCTCCGCATCCCTCTCTGCATCCTTCATTATGCGCTTTGCGCGTTCCTCGGCCTCGCTGACTATGCGCTCAGACTCCATCGAAGCCTCCTTCTCAAGGTCCGAGGCCTTATCCTCGGCCTCATCCATTATGCTCCTCTTTATTGCCTCTAAGGTCATGGTCACATCATATTATGCCTGCGGTCAGCATTATGAGTATCGCTATAACGAAGCCGAAGATGAGCAGTGTCTCCGGTATCACGAAGAAGAGCAGCACTATTCCAAGGTTCTCCTTCTTCTCTGCTATCAGGCCAAGGCCTGCGCTGCCTATTCCAGACTGCGCGACCCCTGTGCCTATCGCCCCTCCTGCTATGGCCACTCCTGCCCCTATTGCAGCTACCGCGGTACCAAGCGACATCCCGCCGCCAGAAGCTGCCGCGGTCACAGTGCTGTTTGCCGCTGCAGCCAAGATCTCTATTCCTACCATATTTTCACCATTTAATCCTCTTTAGTATTAACTCTCTTGTAGCCAAACGGCCTGAACGGTATGCCATTTCCTATGTAGAACTTCGAGAAGAACTCGACGAAGTTCAGCCTGACACCCTGCACAATGCCTTCGAATATCGATAGTATCATATTAAGGAAGTGCAAGGCTATAAATATGACAAGGAAGACCGCGAAGAGGGCTATGCCAACGAGCCCTGTCCCAAGGTGCGGTGTGAAAGCCATGTCTATCAGAAACGCGATGATCACGCTTCCCAGCCCGAATCCCATGATGCGCGCATAGCTGAGCGGATGCGTTATCAGATTGGTTATTTCCGTAGCCTCACTACCGCTCAGTATCCCTGTGGCAAGGAGCGATACGACCGCGATGGCTCCGGAGATCGGCACTATGGTGCCGCTGAAGGCGCCGAAGAATGCGCCAGCTACGGCGATCGTGCCGAACGCAACTACCAGTATGGATGTGAACTTTGCGACTGCGATCTTCCTGTGTCCGTGATGCCAGCTGTTGATTATGCCTATCACAAGACCCGCTATCACCTGGATCACCCCAAAGAGCACTGTTATGGCTATTAGTTCCGGGGTATTCTTCAGCCAGTCGAAAGCACCCTGTGCAAGCCCCACATAGCTATTGAGCTGGAAGCCGAACCACTGGTTTGAGAGCAGGCCGAACACTATCGCGGCTACGGAGTTGAGCTGCCAGATCCTGGCCGCGTTATACATTAGCCCTTCCTGATCTGTCCTTGTGGTTATCCATGTCGCGAGCAGCAGCGACGCTATCCCATAGCCTACGTCAGTGACCATGAGGCCGTAGAATATCGGAAATGATATTATGAAGATCCATGTGGGATCTATCTCGTCGCTTCTCTGTATCGAATAGAAGCTTACAAGATAATCAAACGGCTTGAGGATGCCAGGCCTTCTTGTGTACGTCGGGGCAAGCTCCCCTTCTGCTGATATCTCCTCAAGCACGCACTTGCCATCTGTGACCGCCAGCAGCCTGCTTCTGAGCTCGTGCACCTGCCTCTTCTGCACCCAGCCCTCAGCAACGAAGGAGCTCTGCGTGCGCTTGAACTCCGAGCTCGCATCGGCCCGCTGCATCTCTATCTCAAGCATCTCCTTGAGGCTGGCAAGCCTGGAATAATGCTTCTCTGACAGCTCCCCAAGCTCGCTTTCTATCGCTGCAAGCCTTTTCTCATCATGCGCCTTCCTCTCCTCTGCAGCCTCGAGTATCTGTTGCGGCATGCCTTCAAGGTAGCGCGCCCCAAGGTCGAGTTCGTTTATCCTAAGCCCCTTGTAGAGGTCGTCTATGCTCCTGCTCTTTTCGTATGCCACAAGCACAAGGAAGGCCTTCTTTCCGCTCCTGCCTACATGCACCTCAATCGGAAAGCCTGCGCCTCTAGCAGCCTTCACGAAGAGCTTTGCGCCCCTGGCATCGGTCTCGAATGCCCGATAGGCCACGCGCTCACTTCTCAACCTGCTAAAGTCGATGCGCACATCCTTGAATGCATCCGCCACATAAGCGGCATATTCCGCAAAGCGCAAATCGTCCGCAAGCTCCTTGCGCTCGTCGCCTAGCTTGTATATGGTGTCAATATAATCAAGGATCTTAACTTCTGATACAAGGTTGCCAACGCTCTTGTGCCTCTCAGCCCTTACCTGCCGGGGCGCAAGCAGGTTAAGCGCTCCAGTAACCTTTATCAGTGCATCTGAAACATCGACAGAATAAGGTGCGGGCTTATCATCCTGCAGTTCAAGGGAACTCCTGCGCAGGTCGATCGCGCCCATGGCGTGCAGTGCAGCAACGACCTTCGCTTTGTCCCTGTCAAGTGAGACTATCCTTACTTTCTGCATAGGCTCTGTTCGCAACACCTGCATCAACTGAAACTAAAACGCATCAACCGAAGATCTGCTTTACCAGCCTGTCAACTATCCTGACTGCCGCATCCTTGCTAAGATCCCTGCCGCTCACCATCCTGGCCTCTTCCTTGGCAGCGGCAAGCCTCCTGGCCCTCTCCTTCTCAAGCTCCGCTGAGGTCTTCCCTAACGACTCCTCCCTTATCTGTTTGGCCCTCTCCTGCGCCTTCTCTACTATCTCAACGGCCCTCTGGCTCGCCTTCTCGATCTTCTCCGCCTTTTTCCTCTGCGCCTCATCGAGCAATTCCCGTGCCCTTGATTCGGCATCCTGTACATGCTCTATGGTGCCAGGGGTAGCTGAATGAGCCATTAAACACTCACCGTATTCCACAATGCAAGCGGAAGACCGATTGCTAGTATAACATTACAGGTTAAGTATTAAAAGGCTTGGTGTTTCTGCCCTCCGGTCCGACCTCAAGCCTGCTACCCTGATTGATCTCTTTAAATTGGCATATCGCCAGAAGGCGTAGCTTTCAACCCCTCAGGCACCTCGCCCACATCACCAATAACTGCGGTGCAGATCCATCGTTCAGTTCCTATGCAAGCACAACAAGTGCGCCAACAACCTGTATAATAATATAAGAAAAAGGTAAGTTATTGCGATGCAGAATGGGATAATGGGGTAGTCAATTACCGAGATAATCAATGCCTAGTATGCAATTTATTCCTTAACCTACGCGCGTAAATCAATATAAGCGCTATGGCAAGACCAATTATCACTCCAGCCGTAAGGTATGCTACTGCATTATTCGACATCGAAGCGTTCTGGCCAGCTCGCTTGGATCCTGTCATATTCGATGCCGAGAGAACCGCAAATTCCGATGCAGGGAAAGAGGTGAAGGAGATCGTGCAGGTCTTAGAATCCACAGTATAGTTAGTTATCCTATTCCATGTGCCATTCAAGTAATAATAAGGCGCTATGCTGCCTGACGGGTAGCTGCATTCATAACTTAGGATTACGTTGAAGCTCTGGAACTTGGCTGCAGAATACACGCTGAAGCTCTCTACCTTTATGGTATTCTTTGGCGGAGGAGGCGAGGTTGCAGTAGTGTTGGTGACTACTGCCTTGGCAAAGTTGCCGTTGCCCAGGTCAACATACAGAGTCAAATTGAGGCCGAAGAGCGGAATAACCAGGTTGGGTGACAGGAGTATCGGCGCTGTTGCATTGGTAGTGTTGACGCTGCTGTTTGTCGTGCTTACCTTTCTGATCGAATTCGCGGGGGGCGCTGTTGCATTGGTTTCGTTAGTGGCAGGTGTTGTCGTGTTGGCCTGCTGCCTTTGTGCTGTGGGAGTGTATATCACATCGTAGCTGCCAGATCCGTACACGGTGTAGTTCCTGCCGCACTGGTATCCGGAACCCAGTCCATACACATCGTAGCTGTAGCTGAAGTTAGTGGTTCCGATGCCAAATGTGCATGCAAAGCTGAAGTTGAGATAGTCCGACTGCGGCACAGTTACAGTGACTGGCAGCTGCTCCTGGTAATAGAGATACGCGGCAGCCGCATGCGTAGCGGTGCCCACAAGATACGCGTGGAAGATCGGCGCACTGGATACTGCATTCGTTCCTATATTGTCGCCAAGCACAACAGACAGCGACGGTCCCAGGCCACTTCCTCCACTGCCTGGGGTAGATGTGACGACTATGTTTACCGGGGCAGAGTTAGTGGTCTCAGGTGCGTAGGCATTGTCAGTAACGCTGAACGCCATGGAGTAAGTGCCGCCCTGTGAGGGCGCGGTGAATGCGCACGTCTGGGTATCTCCTGCAACTGCGCCGCTTCCTGAAGGCACAGCGCACATTCCCGGTGTTGCAGGTGCGTACGTCCCTCCATTCAGCGAATATAGCCATTTCCACGAGTAAGGCGGCGTGCCTGTATAAGGCACATTGTCGGTTATTGTCGCTCCCTGCCCGCTGTCCATACTGTTTGCTGTGGTTGACGGGATGTTGGCAGGTGCAAGGGCGGCATTTACCCCGATCTGATCCCCAGAGGAGCACGCACTCACAGGGGTTGTTGCAAAGTCAGTGACCAGATAAGCATAGGTACTCGTTGCCGAAGGGGATACGGCATAGGTGGACGAGGTGGCGCCTGATATCGCATTCGAAGATGTACATGCCGGTGCGGATCCACCAGAACTTGTATACCACTGGTAATCGTATGCGTTTGTTGCGCCCTGAGTACCTTCGCTTGGGTTTGCATCGAGCGTTATCGATTGGCCAAGGTCCAATCCAGGTGCATTAGGCGTTATTGCGCCGGCAACAGGGGGAGAGTTGAATCCCAGGTATTGCGGTACTGTGTTTGTAGTCTCGGAGGCTGAATCAGTAACTATTACGTTATATGCAAGTGTATTGCCCGCAAATGACGAAGGAAGCTGTATTGGTGGCGTGTTTACTGTTGTTGAGAACGAATCGGTTGCCAGATATGCGGAAAGTACCTTCCCGGTAATAGAATTGAATACCAGGAAATTATAAGTGTAGGGCGCAGCGCCCCCTGAAATTGAAGCGGTGATGGTAACGCTTTGATTGTAATCTAGAAGAGAGTTGGATGCGGTAAGTGTGGGAACAGATAGCGACGGGTCTATGATCATATACGGGGTGGGAGAAATCACACCTAAGTCACCAGTGTTCCAGTCACTCTGATAAAGGAGCGTACCCTGCGGGTTGAATTCCACCGGGGTGGTTTGTGCCTGCGGCTGCGGAGTGAATGTATCGACAACCGAGCTGGTGGCTGTGCTTATTATTGCTATATTGCCTCCGTATACTGAAATATAAAGGAATGTGCCTGAGGGATTAATTGCTATAAATCCACCATTAGTATTTATAGTGTTGACTACTGTATTTGTTGCAGTGTCAATTGCGTGAATTCTGCCGCCGCCGTTCAAATCCGATACATAAGCTATTGTGCCAGAAGGGCTGAAGACTATATTCTGCAAATTAGAGCCTGGAATTGGTATTGTATTGACTACTGCATTTGCTGCTGGATTGACGATTACAACATTGCTCGTATCGCTAACGTAGAGAAGGGTGTTTGAAGGATTGAATGTTATGGCGACAGGGTCAATACCGACTGCTATGGTATTCACCACGGTGTTGGCAGCGGTGTTGATTACGCTGACCGTATTGCTTCCGGAATTGGCCACATAAAGCATAGTTCCATTGGAATTGATTGCAATGCTATAAGTCTGTGGGTATAAGCCTGTGCTTATCGTGTTGACTACGGCATTCGCAGCCACATTGATCACCTCCACATTCGCATTATAATACTCATCTGCATATGCAAAGGTTCCCGAAGGGTTGAAGACCGGTATAGACGTTATGCAGCCAGAGGGCGTGTAGATCGAGTTTACTACTGCATTAGTGGCCGTATCTAATACAATGATCTCTGGGCCACACCAGTTTGATATATACGCTATGTTTCCAGCAGGGTCGAATCCTACCCCTTGATTGCCACCCTCCACTATGGTATTCACGAGTTCTGCGTTAGGCGAATATGCGGACCTGGCGGTGACACCTGAAGCGTATGTCACGGCTACTGTTGCAAGCGCCGTATCACCAGCAGCCGCTGCAGGAACTACCCAAGAGAATGTATTTGTGGTTTGGGATGTGGTAAATAGCATATTTGCGATCTCTGCACCGGTGACGGAATTTAGTATCATATAATTGTATGTGTATGGTGCTGAACCTGCGGTTGTCGAGATGTTTGCAGTGAACTCCTCCTTCCTGCCCGTATACGCTATCGGCAGGCTCGATTCGGTGAGTGTGGGGAAGTCAACCTCTATGGTGGGGGTCTGCACAGAGTTTGCAGTTTCCGGAGTCGAGGCGCTGTCAGTCACTATGACATTTGCGACAAGGGTATTGCCCACGTTGTTCTCAACATGCCACAGGAAGGAGTTGCTGGTCGTAAGCATATTCGCCACCAGCACATTTGTAACGGAGTTGTAAATAAGGAAGTTATAGGTGTATGGAGGCGTGCCGTTGGCTTCATAAGCCATGAATCTAATGTACTGGCCGGTATCCACCACTGTATTCGATTCTGAGATGGTGGGTGCCGAAAGCGCGGCATGGACCACCACGTATGGAATGTCAGAGATCACGTTGACTACGGCTGTAGTACCATAGCCTTGGTCTTGTGGTACATATATGGTGGAACCCGATTTATTGAATGTGAGTTGCGCGATGTCGGTTAAAGGCAGATAAGCAACTATATTACCTGTTGTAGTGTCGATTACAGGGCCGCCAGTACCATATACATACCTATTGTTGGGACTAAACTGTGGAACGCCTGGATCAAAATTGAGATTGGTGTATTGCTCCACCGCAGTGTCGGAGGTTGTATTGACAATGTAAATGTCTCCAGTATTGCCACCGTCGTAGGTATAGATATATAGGGAATGACCTAGGGGGCTAATAGCATAGCCTAACAGGGTTATCGAAGTGGTTCCTACCCCTGAGATGGTGTTGACTACTGTGTTGGTTATGGCATTTACCACGCTTATGGTGTTATTGTTGTTTATGACGTAGGCGGTTGCACCTGAGGGGCCGAATATTGCGCTTGTGATTGCATTGCTTACTGGTATGGTGTTTATCGCGGCGCCTGTGTTGGCGTTGATTACACTGATCTGGTTTCCTGTGCCTGATGTTTTGTATATTGTAGCGTATAGAAGACTTCCTGATGGGTTGAGGGATATCTGGCTTCCAAACCCAGATATGACCGTGTTAGACAAGACTATGTTTCCAGTGACTGCATTGGCAGATTCACTAACCGTCTGGATTGTATTCGAATCGCATAACAGATACAAGGATCCGGTATTGTTGTTCTCCAGCATG
>JAKAVK010000017.1 GCA_021817325.1 Microcaldota archaeon
TCGTCTTCTCAAGAAGTTTGTTGTATAGCCTTTGGGACATCGAAATTGAGTCGTCTATGGCTGCCTGCCTCTTCGTGTCAGGATATATCCTGAACTTGTAAGCACGCATTGCTTCCATGTTCTCCTTTTTGTTTTCCATCCTTATATACCTTTACGCCCCTAACCCACCATTGAAATGATGGGTTTGCGGGGCGAATTATTTATCATCAGGCTCGTCTCCCTGAAGCGCCTTCCCAAGCGCCCTGGCAGACCTGTGGCATACTTTCCTTGATATATGTGGTGAATGTGGTGAAAAACCGGACGCTTATCAGATACCCGTCAGCTGTGTTCTTTTCCATATGACCAAATCCCTTCAAGGTATTGAGATGCCTGGCAAACACTGCATTGGTGAACTGCCCAGGGCCCGGCCAGTGGCAGCTATAAGCATTGGACTTGAAGCTTTCCTAGCTTTCGCTGGGAATTACCAAGTCCGCTGGGTACGAGAATCGAACTCGTGGAGGTCTTGCGACCAAACAGGTTAGCAACCTGCCGCCCTACCACTAGGCGAACCCAGCATGGTTCAGTGCAGCAGAAGCCTGCATTGCACTATGCGAGCATGCAAAGCTTCCATACCTCTACTCAGCCCTGTATCTCCAAAGCATAGTTCATTGTACGCCATGCGTAGGTGCGCATTGGCTATATACTTAGGGTTGCTCCTTCCGGCCTGGCCCGGTTCGCATACAGAACCACCACTGGAGGCAGAACCTCAGCGCTTTGGTATGGATTTTGCATGCTGTGCATAATACTCTGCAGACATTGGCCCACCTGAAGGGGATTTGCGGCGAGGGAAACCCCTAGCTTCCCGCCTATCTGCTGCAGTATACATTTATGCTAGCTATTTAATAACTTTAGTTTGGCGTGGACTGCGCAGGTCTTTAAAAGCCGTTTGGAGCAGGCACGTGCAGATAATATCAAATAAAGCGCTAGGATAGGAATTAAGTGTTATATGTTTACAAGACTGCATAGAAACTTTGATGAGGACAAACTACCCAGACTATGTGATGAACGCCAGAGGATCAGGAAATAGCTAGTTCTGCAGCGCGGTATCTCTAAGTTTCGATGCAAGTGAGGTTTTTAGGATCAGCGACTTTACCTTCTCCTGTATCTGCGTGCTTATCCATAGAGAGTTCGATGACATCAGAGAGATGAAGATGTCGATGGTAGAGAATTCGCCATCGAATACGGTGTTGGAGAAGTTCTTGTATACCTTTATAGTTCTTATTGCATTGTTGTCCATGCTAAAGAGCACCGTTGATCCAAGCCGCCCCGCAGTTAGATCGAACGAGTTGGTGAGCACCTCTTGGCTTATGAGTGTCTGCTTCTGCTCCCATTTCCCCATGCTTCTCAGCTTCCCCTGTGCGTCATAGATGCCTATGCCAATCACCATCTTATCGGTGAAGAGTAAATTGTACATGACTGCAGGCTGACCGGCGTACGGCACGTTCGTTATTGCAAATATGGGTCTGCCTAATGACTGGTCGAACATGAGTAGGATCTTTCCTGTAAGGAATTTAAAGCTTATTGGCGCGGGCAAGGCTTCCGCTAATAGGTGGAAAAACAAAAAGAAAAATGAAGCAGAAAAAATAAACTCTGCCTATTTAGTATCCTTGTGTTTACTGTGGCACGTCAGAATCTTGAGCAGAAGCATCCTGTGACTCTGCCTGTTCAGCCTGGTCTGATTCTGATGCAGCGGGTGCGGCTGACGCCTCGCCCACCATCTCGCCCAGGGCAAACCTCGCCCTCACATCAGTGATTCTTACTCTGACTGACTGGCCCTGCTTTGCATCCTTTACAAAGATTACAAAGCCGTCCTTCTTGGCTATTCCATCTCCCTTTGAGGCCTGTGCCTCTATGGTGACATCAACCTCGTCTCCGACTTTCACAGGCTTTGGCAAGAAGTAGTTAGGCTTTATGCCTCCTCTCCTGTCGCCGCCTCTGTCTCCTCCGCGACCGCCTCTGCGGTCTCCTCGGTCATCTTCTCCTCCGAAATCTCGCATTTTATTTCCTCTGTAGAATTAGCGATTTTACGCTTTACTACTTGCTACTATATACATGGTTCTCATTTATAAATCTATGCCCATCTTAACGAGGTATACCTCGTACCCCTCCGTCATCTTATCGGTTACTATGTTCGCCCATGCCGGAGCATAGCACTTGTGCTGCAGCCATTGACTACAGTATCAGATCATTCGCACGGCGTCTTCTGCCAGTGTTATGCTCAGCTGGTGATATCGGGTCTTTGGAGCAATGTAGTGCTCAGTTGCACGCTTGGAACTTGGCGACTGGAATGCACAGTCCTTGCATATATACATTATGTGTCCTTTTATAGGCTCGCCTCCATTAACTCTGTTGACTAACATCCTATCCACCTCTCCACAGCATGATCACGATTTTGAACCTGACCTGCCTGCTTAATCCACATTGCCTGATATAGCGGCTGGACGCTTGTAACGTTTTACGCATTTTTTGAATGCGGCCAGCGTACGCTGATATTAATATGCACGTGTAGGTATATAAACACTACCAACTTTTATAGTATTGACGGTTTGGATTGCTGTTTTGGTATGCGTGCGGCTGATGCACTAGGCGCAAATCAGGCTCCTTGATAGCTCGCCCAGATTCCTGAACAGGTAATCCGGCCTGATCTCCTTGAGCAGCGCGTATGGGTCGACGCCGTTGCTCACGCTTGCAACGCTTATACCGGCAAATCTGGAGGTCATTATGTCCGATGCCATATCCCCTATGTATATGCTGCGCTCCTTGGGGACCTTGAAGCGCCGCATGATAAGAAACAGGCCATCGGGGTTTGGCTTATACCTCTTGATCGAGTCGGCACTCAGTATCAGGTCTACGTACGGCAGGACCCCGAGCAACCTGACTTCGGACATTAGCCTATACCTGTTTGAGTCACTGAAGATCGCAACCTTCTTGTGCCTCTTGCGCAGGGTCTTGAGCAGGTCCAATGCGCCGCGCTGCAGTTTGGGCCTTGAGAATTTGGAGTAGAAGTCGTAGAGCTTTGCGTACAACCTCCCTATGCTCTCTCTCCCTGCCGCCCTTGCTGCACTCTGGCCCCCTGCTGGCTTGCCATGCCTCCTTATATGGTCTATGCTATAGCGCCTCTGGAAGTACCTGCTGACCTTGACCAGCGAGGTCGATGTGCTTAGTGTGCCATCCCAGTCAAAGATGAATAGGTCGTACTTCGCTCTCGGCATAAAGGTTAATAATATTGACAGGTACATAAAAAGCTATATGATGAGATTGGTGATCGCTGAGCTTTTGCGATGACGATAGGTAGGCGGTCTGAAATCTATACGTGTTTTGGCTTTTGCGGGTGCGAGTGGAAGTGATGGAAGGGAGTAGCAGGACAGCATTGGAAAGGCTGCATAAGAGCGGAATCACTGCAACCGACATAGCAACGCAGTTCTGGTGTGAACGCCAGATGGAGTTAAACTGTCTGCATAAGCCTGCTCCTACCAAGGCGATGCAGAGCGGCGCAAGGATGCACGATGCCTGGCAGGCGGCGGTATACGTGCCTCTGACAGTGGAACCGCGCAACTACCCCGACGTCCTCTACAAGATAGCATACGAGAACTACACCACCATAAGGACACTACTCCAGAAGAATGTCGGGAGGGAGCTCATGGTATATGGCTCGGTTCACGGCTACAGGGTTAGCGGCAAGATAGATGAGCTGCAGCTGCGGGGCGGGAAAGTCGCCATAGTGGAAGACAAGACAGTGGGCAGTGGTGCGAAGGTCGATGACGCACATACGTTGCCGCACAGGGTGCAGATAATGCTATACAGGAAGCTGCTGGATGAAATACGGCGCAGGAGCTACTCCTATGACAATTTCTCCAATGTCTACAAGCTAAAGAGCGCCAGGCTCTCGGAGGAGTTCCAGAAGGGCATACGCGAGCTTGACATAAAGAGAGAGTTCACTGACCTTGAGTCGATGTGGAAGACCATGTTCGAAGAGATACACCATCTTCCAGAACTCAGCGACGACCTCGAGATAAGGTATACCGATAGGCGGTCGCGGGAAAAGACTGCGGACATACTTGTCAAGTACGACCCTGGTGAGCTAGACAGGGACCTCGCTTACGTGATGGGTTACTGGCGCGGTGAACGTGAGTCCCAGCCGGTCCCTGAGGGCGAGAGATGGAAATGCAAGCCTTGCAAGTTCTTCGGCAACGAGTGCAAGGTCTGGTGGACTGGTGATTGAATGCTCAGGCCTACGAACATGACTAAGGATTCATTGCGCAAGGAATTTGGCAAGGAGGCGGACAGATATTACAAGGTTGAGTTATTTGAGAAGGAGGGCTTTACGCGCAAGAAGTGCAGCATCTGCGGCAAGAATTTCTGGAGCGCTGGTGAACGTGATGTGTGCGATGACTCATCTCACACCGAGTACAGTTTCTTCAAGAAGAATCCTGTGGAGATAGGTTATGTTGAGTTCTGGAGGAAGTTCTCTGATTTCTTCAGGAAGAACGGGCATACCGAGATAGGCAAGTATCCTGTAGTCAGCAGATGGAGGAGGGATCTCTACTTCACCATAGCAAGCATACAGGATTTCCAGAGGATCGAGCATGGAAAGATGGGTTTTGAGTACGCGACCAACCCGCTCATTGTGCCGCAGATGTGCATACGGTTCGGCGATACTGAGAACGTAGGGATAACCGGGAGGCATTTCACGTCCTTTATGATGGCCGGGCAGCACTCCTTCAATTATCCAAAGGAGGGATATTGGAAGGATCGCTGCATTGAGCTTAACTACGGATTCATAACCGGAGTGCTTGGGGTAAAGAAGGAGGACCTTGTCTACTCGGAGGAAGTGTGGGCAATGCCTGACTTCTCTGAGTTCGGACCGTCATTGGAGAGCCTTTCGAAAGGTGCGGAGCTGGTTAACAGCGTCTTTACGGAATTTGAATATGCAGATGGAGAGATACGGGAGCTCGAAGGAAAGGTGGTCGATGTAGGGTGGGGATTTGAGAGGCTACTCTGGTTCTACACCGGCTATGACAGCGCATACGAAGCAGTCTTCGGGAGGGTGCTTAGGAAGATAAAGAAATGGTCGGACCTTTCCTCAGAGCACGCTGCGTTCAAGAAGTTCGCAAAAGTCGCAGGGGAGCTTGATGTTGATGAGATAAAGAATGCGCGCGAGAAGGAGAGGCAGCTGCTAAGGCACGTCGGGGTTACACTTGAAGAGTATGAGAAGCAGATCAAGCCTGTGCAGGGGCTTTATGCGGTGCTAGATCATACCAGAACCCTCATGTTTGCCATAGCAGACGGGGCGCTGCCTTCGAACATAGGCGGAGGATACAATCTCAGGATAGTGCTTAGGAGGGCGTTCGATTTCATGGACAAGTATGACCTAGGGATCGATCTTTCAGAGGTCTCGAGCAGGATAGCCGAGGATTTGAAGCCGCTCTACCCCGAACTCGAAGAGAGCCTTGACGCAGGTGATTTCGACAGGGTGATCAAGATAGAGCGGGAGCGGTATAACAGGAGCAGAGAGAGCGCAAAGCAGGTTGTCGCATCCATACTCGGCAGGGGAAAGGAGATAGATGCAGACCAGCTGAAGACTCTATACGAGAGCAATGGGATAACCCCGGAGTTCCTCGCAGGTGCGGCAGCTGCAAAAGGCATAGAGCTGAAACTGCCTGAGAACATCTACGGAAGCATAATACAGGGGGATATGGTAAAGAGGGAAAAGAAGAAGGGCGATCTCAAGGTACCGCAGGGCTTAAAGCCGACTGACCAACTTTATTATGACGCCAAGACAGAGTCAAAGTCAAAGGTGCTGTTCGTAAAGGGCAATAGCCTTGTGCTGGATGCTACGCCGTTCTACCCGGAAGGCGGAGGGCAGGCCGCAGACAGGGGCAGAATAAATGGGATAAGGGTGAATGATGTCCAGAAGCACAACGGCGAGGTGATAGTGCATACGATGGATAAAGACGTTGAGGCCATTCCAGGCTTTGGGGTAGGCTCGATGGTTGATGCCCAGGTGGACAAGGATGCGCGCAGAAGACTTACTGCACACCATACCGCAACGCACCTAATCAGCGCAGCCTCGAGGAAGCTCCTTGGACGGCATGCATGGCAGGAAGGTACGCGCAAGGAGCCTGAGAAGGCGCACATAGACATCGCGCATTACGACAAGCTTAGCAATGAGGAGATATCAAAGATAGAGCACATAGTGAACAACTGGATATTCAACGGTATAAGGGTTGAGATTGCATACCTGCCGAGGGGAGAGGCGGAGGCCAAGTATGGCTTTGAGATCTACCAGGGCCATGGCATACCAACCAGAATAATGAGGATAGTCCTGATAAAAGACAGGGATGGAAGGGTGCTTGACGCACAGGCGTGCGGAGGGCTTCATGCAGCAGGATGTGAGAGCATACTCGGACTTGTCAAGGTGATAAACTCGTACAGGTCGCATGACGGGATAGTGAGGCTCGAATTCGTTGCAGGCCCGGCTGCGCTTGAGTATTTTGACAGGGAAGACGATGAGCTGCACCTGGATTCGCGGCTCCTTAACGCTGAGCTCTTCAAGATACATGAGAGGATAGCAGAGGTGCAGGAGGAGGGACGGGCCAACTATGACAAGCTCAAGAGCTACATGGCAGCGCTGGCGGATGAGATGGCATCGTCGCTGAGAGGAAGCAAGCTAGTGGAGAGACAGGTCGATTTACCCAAGGACGTGATGCGTAAGATTGCAGACAAGCTGGTGAGCGATGATGAGGAGAGAGTTGTCATGCTCACCAACAGGAAGAACGAGGTTATCTGCATAGCGGGCAGCAAATCCGGAAGGAGTGCTGTAGATTACCTGAAGGAGAAGCATAAGGGCGGCAATTTCACAGGAGGCGGATCTAAAAGATACGCTGAGGGAGTTCTGAAGCGGTCTTGATGTGGTCATGAGATGGCTTACCAAGACCTTCTTTACATGCTGCTCGCATATCCAATAGCATATATACTGCCGGCATGGGTTGCAAACGGCACGCCAGTCATATTCGGAGCCGGCAAGCCGATAGACGGTGGCAGGAAATTCAGGGGAAGGCCAATCTTCGGTAAGAACAAGACTAGGCGGGGTCTTGTGACCGGGATAATAGGGGGCGCTATAATAGGCCTGGTGGAATCCTCCTTCCTGGGCGCGTACATGCTTCCTTTAGGCGTTGTGCTAGCGGTCGGTACTCTTCTTGGAGATCTTTTAGGCAGCTTCATTAAGAGGAGGCTTGGCCAGGAGGAGGGGCGCAACTTTGCAATACCAGACGCTTACCTCTTTCTCGTAGTCGCTCTTGCCATGGCGTTCCCTCTGGGCCACAGACCCACTGTCTGGGGCTTGCTTGTCATAGTCGTACTTACAGGAATACTGCACCGGGCTACAAACATAATGGCGCACAAGACCCGGATAAAGAAGGTGCCGTGGTGATATTATGAAGGGCATGGCCAGACAGAAGGTTCACGGGGGCAAATTGCTCTGCGTGAAGATTGAGTATGAGAAGAGCATAGATAAGATCCAGATACTTGGCGACTTCTTTGTGTATCCCGAGGAGTCGCTATGGGCCATAGAAGATGGCCTTATAGGGGTCAGCATCAACACAGGCGCGGATGAGATCGCAAGGATTGTAGAGGACATTGCAAAAGCACAGAACGCGGAGATGATAGGCATAACTCCGGCTGCGATTGCACAGACTATACTTATGGCGGTGACGAGATGAAATGGAGGGTTATAGGCCTTGAGACAAACACGGCTTATATGAACATGGGGATAGACGAGGCCATAGCGCATAGCGTCAGGACTGGCGCCGAGCCTGCTACAATGCGCTTCTATAAATGGAAGCCGAGCGCCGTCTCGATAGGCAGGTTCCAGAGCCTGGGTGATGAGGTAAACGTCGAAAGGTGCAGGGAACTTGGGATAGACTATGTCAGGCGGATAACAGGCGGCGGCGCCGTATACCACGACAGCAATGGGGAGATAACATACAGCGTCATTGCAAAGGAGGCCGGCATGCCAAGTGGGATACATGATAGCTACAGGCTGATCTGCGGATGGGTCATCAACGGGCTTGCGGCACTCGGTATAGAGTCATCATTCGCCCCGATAAATGATATAGTAGTAGGCAACCGGAAGATATCAGGAAATGCGCAGACCCGTAGAGATGGCATACTTCTGCAGCACGGCACTGTGCTGTATGACCTTGATGTAGAGAGGATGTTTGGCGTACTTAGAATCAGCAAGGAGAAGATATCGGACAAGCTTATAAAGAGCGTTGAGGAGCGGGTAACGTGTGTGCGGGATTACTCAGGAGTATCCCAGGATGGACTATATGAGGCGCTGCTTGGGGGCTTCACAGATGGAAAAGATTTCTATATGGGGAACCTAAGCAAGGAGGAACTTGGCCAAGCCTTCTCATTTTCTAAAGGCACCTATGGCACTGATGCATGGAACTTCAGCAGGTAATTCTAGGCTTTGTTTACTATCGCCTTTATGAAAAACTCCCCTGCCCTGTATGAGCTCCGCACAAAAGGCCCCGCCGCAGCGTAGAGGAATCCCATCTCCATGGCCCTCCCCTTGAAATATTCAAATCTCTCTGGCCTGACATATTCGCTGACTCTTAATTGGCTTTCTGTCGGCCGCAGATACTGGCCTATTGCCAAGAAGTCGACATCAGCTTCCCTTAAGTCGCGCATGGACTGCAATACCTCCTCTTCAGTCTCGCCTATACCAAGCATCATTGCGGATTTGGTATAGCGCTGCCCTAGTCTCTTGGAGATTGAGAGGGTGTCGAGGGATTGCCGGTAGTTGGCCCGCCTATCCCTCACAATAGCCGTGAGCCGCTCTACCGTCTCTATGTTGTGACCTATCACATCAGGCCTTGCATCCACGATCCTCTTTAGGCATTCCTCGTCTCCCCTAAAATCGGGTATCAGCACCTCTACCAAAGTCTTCGGATTCGTCTTTTTTATTTCGGATATGCATCTGGCGAAGTGTGAGGATCCCTGGTCCGGAAGGTCGTCCCTGCATACCGAAGTTACTACAATGTAGTCAAGGCCCCATTCGTTCACAAGCATCGCAAGCTTGTTTGGCTCGTACGGGTCTATCGCGGCTCCGTGCGCCATCTTCTTGACAGCGCAGAACCTGCACCCGCGCGTGCAGTCCTCGCCCAGTACCATGAATGTTGCGGTTCCGCCGGACCAGCATTCCGTAATGTTTGGGCAACGCGCTTCTACGCATACCGTATGCAGGCCAAGCTCATTGACCCGTTGCTTAATGTTGCCGTACTTTTTAGTTGATGCAGGCTTTATGGAGAGCCATTCGGGTAGCAACCAGTCACCAAAGCGATTGCTCACCCAATATATAAAAAGAGATCAGAGAAGCTTTAGTACGTCATATATGGTTATTATACCCGCCACCTTGTTAGCTCTGGTAACCAGGACGGCGTCCCAGCCTTCCAGAAGGCCCCTTATCTTACCTATCGACGTATTGATGTCGACCTGCGGCAGTCCCACGTCTATGATCTCCCTGACCCTTATCTGCCCCATTTTGTCAGGATTCAGCGCCGCAATCTCCATAAGCTTCTTCTGATATATTGCGCCTACCGAAGTGCCTCCTTTCGACAGGACAGGGAGCTGCGAGAAGTCATAGTTCTTTATCATCTTAAACGCCTCTGCAAGCGTGCAATCTGGGCGAATCGAGACTATTTTTTTGTGCATTACCTCCCAGGCTTTCTTGTGCAATAGGCTGCCCCTCTGCTCCGCCTGTAAGATGCCGTCTAATGTATCGATCACCCCGTATATGGTCTGATAGCTCGGGTTGAGTCGGACTATGTCACTCTCCAGTCTTGCTATGGTACTCTGGCTCATCCTTACAAACCTGGAGAGCCGCTGCTGGCTTATCCCAGCGGCCTTGCGCTTGTTCTTTATCTCGGTTGAAACCGATTCCAAAGGCTCCATGCGGATCATTGACATTATTATTGTTGGTAATTATTATTGTTGCAATAATTATAAATAACTGCAGGTTGATAGTTATCCAGCGGACAAGCATTTTTTGTGGCGCATACTATGAGGAATATATCAATAGAGAGGCTGGAGCTGAAGCCCGTCAGTGAACAGGCGACCGAATACGTAGAGAGGAAGGGGATAGGACACCCGGACAGCCTGATAGATGGGATAGTCGATGAGACAAGCCATGCACTCTGCAGGGAGTACATTGACAAATGCGGTACTATACTGCACCATAATGTAGACAAAGGCTTGATAATAGGCGGTGCCGCAAATGCGACCTATGGGAGCGGTAAGATAACCAAGAAGATAGAGGTCATAGTAACAGGAAGGGCGATAAGCACCTTCGATGGCAACAGCATAGACGTGAACCGAGTAGCCGAGGAGGTGACCAGGAAGTATCTTGAGGATAATACAAGATTCCTCGATCTTGACAACGAGGTCATTATAAAATCAAAGATCGCGAAGGGCAGTGAGGACTTAACGCACATATTTGCAAGAAAGTCTGATGTTCCACTGGCAAACGATACGTCCTTCGGAATAGGTTTTGCGCCTTTTTCGGATACGGAGAGGCTGGTTCTTGAGACTGAGCAGTATCTGAACAGCAAGGAGTACAAATCTGGCTTTCCCGCAGTTGGAGAGGACATAAAGGTAATGGGTTGCAGGAGTGGCAACAAGATAACTCTGACTGTAGCGATAGCATTCATAGCGCAGCTCGTGAACAGCAGGGAGGAGTACGTAGGGTTCAAAGAGAGGGCCACCAAAGACATCCTCAAGTTTGCATCAAGGATAACTAAGAAGGAGGTTGCAGTAGAGGTGAACACAGGGGATGACGAGGAAGGAGAGGCCCCGTATCTGACAAAATCAGGATTAAGCTGCGAGGCTGGAGATGATGGATCCGTTGGCAGAGGCAACCGTGTCAATGGCCTGATAACCCCGTTCAGACACATGAGCCTTGAGGCTGCCGCAGGAAAGAACCCAATAAACCACATAGGCAAGATATACAACATACTTGCCACGCAGCTTGCAGAGGATATCGTGAAGCAGTATCCGCAGATTGTGGAGTGCGACGTTGCCGCGTTGTCGCAAATAGGCAAGAGGATAGACCACCCGCTAAATCTGAATGTAAATGTGATACTTGAGGGTGGGGCTAACTTCGATAACATAAAGGGCAAGGCCCATTATATAGCGGATGGCTGGCTTGAGAATATAGGAAAACTTACCACCGACATAGCGCTTGGCAAGTACAAGACATTCTGAGGTTGAATTGAATGCAGGTAGGAGGGAGAATACGCAGGCCGGTTACAGGCTACAAGATTGTTGATCCTGTGACGGTTAACCTTCTTAAGGCAGTGACACGCGGCACAGGCAAAGGTGCAAGTACGATAGTTGCAGAGGCATTGAATGAGTATGTTGGAAGCAGACCTGAACTGCTGCGCAGGCTAAGCAGCCAAGAAGCACAAGGCTTGCATAAGGCCCTGTAGGGATATGCGTCAATCTGGCGGCATGCTTTGCAATGACATAGGCCTTGCATATGACAGTCATCTTGCAGGCGCGTCCATGTCCCTGAGCAGTTCACACCATCCCATGCCCACTCCAAGGTCCGTGTGCTCGCGCTCTGCGTCAGCGTCTTGCGACTGCTGCCTGGCAATCTGTTTCTTCATGCGCATTTGCTTGAGAAACAAGTTCACCCCGCTTATCTTCTTGCCCCTATAATATGCCGCATTCTCCGCGCAGCTGCCATTGGAAGCAGGCACATATGCAAAGAGATTTCCCACTAATTCATTGTATATGACAGTTACCCTATAGCCGTTGTGCAGCTTGTAGTCTGCCCGTATAACGTCGGGGCTAGTCCTGCTTAATGAGACCAGGCCATGAGTAGTAAGGTCTTCCACATGCGGCATGGTGTCTGTTGCACCATGCCTAGAAAGAGCAATGCTAAACTCCCTTCGAATCTTATTACTCATGTCGGCAGCCTTTGCAATGGCAACAGACGGATCTAGGAGAGCGTCATCTCTATCTGAACGGTGTCAGGAACAGTTATGCGCATGACCTGCCTGAGTGCCTGCTCGCTTCCATCTATCTCGACCAGCCATTTATGGATGTGCATCTCCCAGTGTTCATACGTGTGCGAACCGTCGCCACACGGAGTCTTCCTTGTAGATACAGTCATCGTCCTTGTGGGAAGCGGTATCGGACCCTTGAACTTGACTCCGGTGGTCTTTGCTATCTCTATTATCTGCTTTGCAATCGCGACAACGTCGTTCTTCTTCCTGCTGATTAGCTTTATCCGGGCTGTTGGCATCTACTCACTGCGACTTAACGACATCCAGGACTACACCGGCGGCAACAGTCTGGCCCATGTCCCTTATGGCAAACCTGCCAAGCTGAGGAAACTCGTTGAACTTCTCTATGCATATGGGCTTGGAGACCTTGATGTTGACTATTGCGACATCGCCGTTCTTTATGAACTCGGGATTCTTCTGCTGCGTCTGCCCGGTCTTTGGATCCTTCTTCTCGAGTATCTCGGTTATCGTCGCTGCTATCTGTACGGTGTGTATGTGGAAGACGGGCGTATAGCCAGGCGCTATCGCAGTAGGGTGGTTTATTACCACTATCTGCGCCTTGAAGTTCTGCGCCACGGTAGGAGGGTTTGTCGCATTTCCGACAACGTCTCCCCTCTTGATGTCCTTCTTGTCAACGCCCTTGATGTTGAAGCCGACATTGTCACCAGGCTCTGCCTTCTGCAGCTGCTGGTGGTGCATCTCTATGCTCCTCACCTCTGTCTTTGCGCCGCTGGGCATTATGATTATCTGGTCACCAGGCTTCATCACTCCTGTCTCTACCCTTCCAACTGGCACCGTACCGAATCCGGCTATGCTGTATACATCCTGTACAGGCAGCCTGAGCGGCTTGTCTGTCGCCTTCGTAGGCGGGGTAAGGGTGTCGAGCGATGCAA
This sequence comes from Microcaldota archaeon, assembly GCA_021817325.1. Classification (GTDB taxonomy): domain Archaea; phylum Micrarchaeota; class Micrarchaeia; order Micrarchaeales; family CABMGC01; genus JAKAVK01. The sequence continues at coordinate 13,004 of JAKAVK010000017.1, forward strand.
GCAGCGTTGGTCCCGTATACCATGACATCTTGTCTGACTTTGCCGCTACGTTTGATCCTTCGAGCGCAGAATATGGAACGAACGTTACCTTGCTGGTATCATATCCTACCGTCTTTAGCAGCTCGCTGACCTTCGTTTTGGTGTCTTCAAACTTCGCCTTATCGAAGCCTGCAGCATCCATCTTGTTTACTCCGACTATGAGCTGTGAGATTCCCAGCACTCTTGCCAGGTATGCATGCTCCCTTGTCTGCGACTGTATTCCGTCAGGGCATGATACTACGAGCACGGCCGCATCAGCCTGGCTCGCTCCGGTGATCATGTTCTTTACGAAGTCCCTGTGGCCAGGCGCATCTATGATCGTGAAATAGTACTTCGGGGTCTGGAAGTCCCTGTGCATGATGTCTATCGTTATCCCCCTCTCCCTTTCCTCCTTGAGCTGGTCCATTACGAAAGCGAACTCGAATGTAGGCCTGTTGTACTTTGTTACCTCCTCCTTGAGCTTCTTGAGGTCCTGTTCGCTCACTGCCTTTGTCTCGTACAGCAATCTGCCTACTGTCGTTGACTTCCCATGGTCTATGTGCCCGATGAAGATCAGGTTCAAGTGCGGTTTCTCTGCCATCTATATTCACCAACGTCTTAACTTCTCATTTACTTCTTTAGTAGAAAGTAAGTATAAAATCTAGAGAATGCTGTTGCAGTCTGTAGATTACACTTATTACACTTGCGTGTAATACCGTGCATTTATCTTTATACTTACTAACGTATTTAAATCTTTCCGTTAGTGTTTTTCAGCCTTGCATGCGTATCCATATCGTCTACCGCGCGCCTGCGTGTGGCAGGCTGCCGTATTGCGTTGGGCCTGCGTGAGCCGGTGTGTGGCTAAGACTCAAGCTTCGCTGTGCAGTATGCACACCTGGTTGCCTTGATAGGGATTGTAGATAGGCACTCTGGACAGGTCTTTGTTGTTGGCGCGGCAGGCTGCTGCCGGGCCTTTCTCCTCTCCTCCAGTTTTGATGCAGGTCTAACCAGCAGGAAGAAGATTACTACCGCTATGACTAGGAAGTCTATCACAGCATTTATGAAGCTGCCGTAGTGGAACGTGCTGCTGTTCACAGTAAATGTCAGTGCGGTGAAGTTCTCGTGACCGGCTACGCCTATCAGAGGAGTGATCATGTTCGTCACGAACCCGGTTATCACATTGTTGAACGCAACGCCCATTACTACAGCAACCGCCAGGTCTATGACATTCCCCTTGGTTATGAATGCCTTGAAATCAGACACAACTCCCATACCCACATCGGTAAGACTTGGTGGTATAAATTAATATATTGTGAACCTTGACTGAGATGACGGGCAGGCGCCAACTTTGGTGCCATGTTGAAGCCTCCGGCAGCTTGGAGGATGTTCCTTGGCAGTAAGGTTACTTTGGCAGGGATGAGAGGTCTATGACGAATCGATACTTGACATCGGATTTCAGCGTGCGCTCATAGGCTTCGTTAACCTTCTGTATAGGAACCACTTCTATGTCAGCCTTGATCCCGTGCTTTGCACAGTAGTCTAGCATCTCCTGGGTTTCCTTTATGCCCCCGATCTCGCTGCCTGCGAGGGTCCTGCGCTCGCTTATCAGCAGGTTTGGAACCACTTCGTGGGGCTTAATTGGCAGCCCCACTATTACGAAATTCCCATTCCTGTTTAGCAGCGAGAGGTATCTGTTCACGTCGTGCGGCGCTGAAACGGTATCCAGGATAAAATCAAAGCTGTCGGCATGCGCCTCCATCTCCTTTGCATTCTTTGAGAGCACCACCTCATCAGCCCCCAAGCGCTTTGCATCGCTCACCTTTTCAGGCGAAGTTGTGAACACGACTACTCTAGCACCGAATGACTTTGCGAGTTTCACCGCCATGTGACCGAGGCCGCCCAGCCCGACAACGCCCACCTTCTGGCCTTTTCCAACCTTCCAGTGCCGCATTGGAGAGTAGGTAGTTATGCCTGCGCAGAGCAGGGGAGCGGTTGCTGCTAGGTCCATCCCATCAGGTATCTTGAGCCCGAAATCCTGGTTTACTACGATGTTGTTGGAATAGCCGCCGTACGTATTCCCCCCGATTACCGGTTCCTCGCTATTATAAGTATATACAGGCCCGTTCTTGCAGTATTGCTCCTCGCCGTCCTTGCATGATTCGCACTCCCTGCACGAATAGACCATGCAACCCACGCCAACATTATCGCCCTGCTTGAACTTAGTCACATCGGCACCTACTCTTGCTACGCGTCCCACTATCTCATGGCCAGGCACCATTGGATACGCGGATTCCTTCCATTCGTTGTTGACCTGGTGTATGTCAGAGTGGCAGATGCCGCAGTATAGTATGTCAAGCAGCACATCTGTAGGTCCGATGTCTCTCCTCTCGAACTCGAATGGCTGAAGCTCTCCCTTTGCTTTTTGCACGCCGTAACCCTTTGACTTTATCATACACTTCCACCTTATTGTTTTATAGTTTGGGATAGATTTAAATTGATTGCCGCTTTTGGCGCATTACTTGTGGTCCTTTCCCCAAGTTCCCATGACTTGGCGCATTATTGTGAATTCTCCTGTATGGTACGCGTTGTGATCCGCGACGAGAAGGATCTCCCGCAGCATTGTCTGCCCGTCGCCGTGGGGTATCCTCGAGTGCATCTCAACCTTTGGATCTGAAACCAGCAGCTGCAGCTCCTTCATGTCCCTGTTGAAACCTTCTATTGTCTTATCCCATTCCTTCCTAGTTGCCTTCTGGCTTTTTTGAGGCCAGTAGTCATCAGGCCATACCATGCCTTTGTAATTCGGATTGCGCATGAAATCCAGGATATCCCACTGTGACCTCCGCATGTGCTCAAGAAGATGCCAGGGCGTATAAGTGACGTTGGGGAAGGTTGTGTTCATGGCTGATTCGGGGAAGTCTTCCACTGCTTCTTCGAAACTCATGTGCGCATTGCTGCGGCTGAGCAAGGCGAGCAACTCTGCACGTGACACGTCCTCTTCTTTTTTCACGCAACCATCCCATTCTTCTATATTCTCTTTGACCGTTAAGTAATATGAACGCTCTGGAATTACTATGTATACTGGCATGCACTTGCATAAGGATTGTGACATCCTCCAACGACTAAAGGTCGTTGGCTTCCCCTGCATTTGCAGGGTCTGTTCTCAGTTCTTCGAGTCCGTTTGCATTCCCTGTTGAAATGTATTGGCGGTTCTCTCCCTGAGCGTGACTTC
>JAKAVK010000014.1 GCA_021817325.1 Microcaldota archaeon
CATAAACGCATCAATAAACATACTCAAAAGAGCTACCCTCGGACAGAGGGGAAGTCACGCTCAGGGAGAGAACCGCCAATACATTTCAACAGGGAATGCAAACGGACTCGAAGAACTGAGAACAGACTCTGCAAATGCAGGGGAAGCCAACGACCTTTAGTCGTTGGAGGATGTCACAAACTTCTTAAAGCTGCATGGAAGAAAGGAATTGTACTTAGTGGTCTAAGCGCAGGTACTATATGCTGGTTTGATTATGGCCATAGCGATTCTATGTCATTTTACAACCCTAAGAAATGGAACTACATAACGGTTAAGGGCTTGGGCTTCATTAAGGGGATACACTGCCCACACTATGATAGCAGTACGAAGGGCGTTCCTCGTAAAAGCGCGTTCCAAGATATGATTCATGAGATAGGCGGGATAGGGATTGCAATTGATGGCTCTTGCGCAATAGAGTTTATTGATGATAAATACAGAGTCATAACTTCTAAGGACCATGCAAATGCATTTAGAGTCTTCAGAAAGAGAGGTAGAGTAATTTCTGCGATAATTCCAAAGAGGAAAACCTTTACTCAAGTAGCAAAATTATATAAACTGGATGGAGTGTAAAGCATACCTTCAGCATGAAGCCTCCGGCGAGGATTGAACTCGCGGCCTCGTCCTTACCAAGGACGCGCTCTACCACTGAGCTACAGAGGCACAATACTGCTTATGCGCCGAAATATATAAATGCCAACTGCTAGCTATTATTCAGATGGAAATAAGGAGATACGGGGAACGGGGACTCATACGCCTGATAAGATCCGTTTATGACTACTCATGGGAGGATAGCGACGCAGCTCGTATCGAAATTGGAAATAGATACCTGCTCATAACAAACGACTCGATAACCAAAGCGACGCATATACCGGACAGTGCAAGTCCAGAGGCTGTGGGTTATTTCTTCGCAGCAATAAACCTGAGCGACATCGCAGCCTGTGGCGGGACCCCGAAATACTTTATGTCCTCTCTGATACTGCCCAAAGCGACCGACTCAAGATACCTGATAGGGATGGAGGTAGGTATTAGGGAATGTCTAAACAGATACAATGTCAAAGTGATAGGCGGGGACTTTAAAGAAGGCAAGGAACTTGCTATGACTGGCATCGCCATAGGCGAGGTAGACAAGGCGCTGGCCATGGAAAGGAAGAATTTCAAGGCCGGCGATGTCCTATGTGTTACCGGTAGCCTAGGCAGCAACGCAGCTGGCTATTATATGTGGAAAAACGGAAAGAAGGAGGGAGCAAAAGCATTATTGGGCGTTGAGCCGAGGATAAAAGAGGGCATATTCCTATCAAAGAATGGGGTCAGGGCGGGAATAGACCTATCCGACGGCGTATATTCGGCAATCAGCCGCATAAGCACAATCGCCGGCGTTGGCTTTGAAATACACTATGACAGGCTTCCGATATCTGCCTCGGCTTCGAAAGTGCATGCAAGATATGGAATAAGCACCGAGCAGCTCTGCCTGAATTTTGGTGGCGAATATGAGTTGTTATTCTCCATTAGTGAACCTGAATTTGAGAGTCTAAGGCGCAAGGCTGCACGGAACGGTATAGCGATTAATATGATAGGCAAAGTAACGGAGAACGGGAATGTTCTTATAAAGGATGGCGCAAAGAGAGTGATAAGGTACTGCGGCTACGAGCATTTCAGATCTTAACGGGCCGATGACCTAATGGCTGATACGATGCATAGTAGCAGGGCAACTGCGCTTGAAGGGGATGGCAATGGGCCGGCCTATACCCGTGACAATGGGCATAAGATAACTGGTATTCCAGATAGCCTGTGTGGCATAACATCCTGCAATTTCGGGAAGACACACGTTGAGAGTGCTAAGATATTCCTTGAATCGGGGGTAAAGTGGATACAGTATCGTGAAAAGAGCGCTCCTATACGGAATATGATACACGATGCGCTGGAGATAAAGGCTTTATGCGAGCAGTATGGTGCAAAGCTCACAATCGATGACAGGCTTGACGTGGCACTTGCAGTCAATGCAGACGGTCTGCACTTGGGCCAGGAGGACATGCAGATAGATATGGCCAGGGCCCATTTCCATGGCATGATAGGTGTTTCTGCATACAGTCTTCAGGAGGCCGTAAAGGCGCAGGAGGATGGCGCCGATTACATAGGATTGATAAGCTTCTACCCTTCGCGCACTAAGGCTGACGCCAAATACATCACGCGCGATGCGTTTGCTGAGATAAGGGCCAATATTAGAATACCGATCGTTGCAATAGGCGGAATAACCATAGAGAATATGGACGAGCTAGTAAGACTTGGTGCTGATGGCATTGCCGTAATAGGCGGTGTGCTGAGAATGCCTGACCCGCATATGGCCGCGAAATCGATGCTTGGCAAGTTGAATGGGGCAAGAAGGCAGTAAGTAAACCGTATTTTAAGTGGATATATTGCGTCCCCTGGGGGTAAATATTCCAAACCTTATTGTCTTGCATAGCATGATGGTTTGCAGGGGGTCGGATTTGAACCGACGAAGGCGCTAAGCCACAGGATCTTAAGTCCTGCGCATTTTCCGTGGCCTATTAAGCCATTCCAGGCTCTGCCACCCCTGCCTAAAATTATATCTGGTTGCTACTTTATATATTGGAATAGGAGCGCCGCAAACAAGTGCTAACCCCTCTAGTGGTTCCTGAGAGATGCCCCCAAGGTTTGTCCGTACGTCAGAGGCATTTGGCGCTTCGAGGCAATTATAAAGTCTCTGCGCCTGCCATGTGGATCACGCATACATCGAAGGCCCTGCAGCGTCTGTCGCATTGGTGTAGGTATCGTGGGAGTCCTTCATCTTCTTCATAAGGCCCCTTATCTTGGCCTCGACAATCTCAGCCTCTTTTTCGAGGTCTCTGAGATCTATGTTAGTATCAAGAAGCTTGTTCAATCCTGAGATTGCTATCTCAGCATACTTTGGATCCATTATCGTGGGGTTGACCTCAACGAGCAGGTTCATGACAGGTATATTGAACTGGTCTGCGTTGGTCATAAGTACTGCGCTGACCCCCGCAATTACACCATCTTCTATTGCCTTTATGCCCAGCTTAGTAGCCTTTTTCACGGTCTGTGGATCTGGCGATGCGAGGAAGACCTTCCCGGAGGGCTTCTGCGACGGCATGCCGCTTATTGAGATGATCTGGCTTATGCCATACTTCCTAACAAAAGCCATTATCTCCCTGCTCAACTGATAGATCGAGTTGGATGGAACGGTGAACTCTGATATGATTATGATAAACTTGGACTTGTCGCTCTTGTAAATCCTTGCGGGAAACATCGGCATGCTGTTGTGTATTGTCGCTATCGGGGGGAACTCGTCGCTCTCTATGTACCCTATATATTCCATGCCCAGTTTCTCTATCATGTAACTTCCGGCCATAGAACCAACCAGCCCAGCTCCCGGAAAGGCGTCTATCAAAGTATATCCCTTGAGATTCGCATCCTTGAACATTTTTATATCGATCATCGAATCAATCTAAGATTGAGCTATAAGTATATAAACGCAACCCTGCGCAGCCGCGCAATATTCACCAATATACAATGGGAAAAGCATCAGCTGCAAAGGCCTGATAGGTCCTGCCTGGTTTAAATATCAGAAACTGCTACAATTAACCAATGCCAATCGCTAAAGCGCGCCAAGCCTTGCGGTCGCCATAACTGGTTGGTTTAAGCATGCACCTGGTCCATGATAAATTATCATTGTGACGCACTGGGGCAATATTACATTTTAACAATGCGCACCACATATTTTGCATAAATCCGTCAAGCTTTAAATATCATGGAATGTCATGGAATGCACAGGATAACTTGACGGTTTCCTACGCGAAAGAGTAAGAGCATGAGAGACAGAAAAATCCGATGCTTAACGAGTGGTTTGATGAAAAATGTTCCCATGAGGCAATACAGGTTCAGTGCAAGTACTGATGCCAGAGAGAAAGTGGAGAACAGGATATTGCGTGAGCTGAGCATGGATGCGAGGAAGAGCCTTAGCTCCATAGCTGGCGATACCGGTATAAGCAAGACAACGGTATTCAACGAGCTCAACAGGCTCATAAGCGAGAAGGAGATAAGCTTCGTGCCTGAGATAAACCTTGAGGACATGTGGAGGCACGAAATGCTTTATACAACCAAAAGGATGCAAAAAAGGGACTTCAGGGACCTTGATATACACTCTGTCGGGTTCTCAGAGTACATAGGCTTCGTAAAGTTCATCGGCAGAAAGCCCAGCGACAGCGAGATAGTGAAGGCAGTGTCCAGTTTCTACAATCCGCAGAATATCTGCGGCCTGCATGGCAGATACGACATGTTCATGTATCTTGTCGCAAGGAGCAACATAGAGCTTAATGCCTTCCTTGGCGCTTTCTGCAAGAGCCTGAAGGGCTATAGGATGAAGATAAGGGTCAAGCCGATCCTGCGCACGCACGGCTTCTTCCCGCTACGGAATGCGCTCATCAATCAGTTCAAGATACCTGAAAAGTACAAGAAGCTGCTGATTGCGCTCAACGATGATGCGAGAGGGCAGCTGTCCAAGAACGACGAGCTGGACAAGACAACGGCCACTTATATATACAAGATACTGCTCGAGTACGGCATAGTGCGCAGAACTACACTCCACATGAGGAATTCAGGGAAGGCGTTCACAGGCCTAATAACCTACAGCGTAGTGAACAACGAGCTTTACCAGAGGAACATGCATCTGTGGTGCGACCACATAGCCAAGCTGGACGAGAGGATGGGCTTCTATACGTTCATGGCAGAGACCAGCGACCCTTATGGCGGTTTTGCCATAATCAATGCGAGGAATGCTGAGTATTTCAACAGCATAAAGAAATCCATAGAGGGCATGAACCTCGGGATAAAGATGGGCATCCTGATAGTGACTAACACCACGCTAGGCAACATCGGGATAAGGAACTTCGACATGAGGTATTCTAAGCATTACGAGCTTCTCGAAGGCCAGGGCCTTATGCCTAGGATTGAGAGGACCCAGTTTGCGCGGGCGAAGAGGAGGCGTGGGCCAGTCTATATAGAGATGTAAGGGTCAGCAGGCAAGAGGACCACTCACAGTATCAACCTGGTTTACTATATGCGAATTGCTCAGCAAAGCATGCATGCAATTGAAGGAAAGGTGCAAAAAGCTGAGCGTGCCAGGGAAGACATCAGGGTGTTAACTTTTGCCGCGGCGGCATTTGCGATGACTGCAGGCACATTACTGCACAATATCGGCAGCAATAGCCGAATTGACGCTGAAGAGAAGACGAGGGCTGCAAAGGTGCAGGATCTAAAGAAGGTGCGCAGAAATGTCGGACTGCTACCAGCATCGGGGCCTATGTATGTTACAGCCTCAACGTACGCCCCCAACGGGGTATCGAATGCCGCTATGACGATCTACTCCAATCTGCTTGCAGACCTAAGATATGATGCCCTACAACCGTCCCCATTTCTTAACGCTGGATATGTACAAAATGTAATGGACCAGGCGTCGTGGGTATCGGAGAAGCTTCAAATACCAAAAGTATTTGTAATGGCCGATTGGTTTATGGAGATAGGTAAGGGCTCTACGCTCAGCAATCTTAACATACAGTATAATAATCTCTGCAATGCTGGGATGCAGACATCAAACGGCTTCGACCTGATGCGCTTTCCCAGCCTCATGGCGTTTTCAATCAAGTATGTTGGGATACTGAGTGCAGCGCATGTGCCTCCAACTTCAAATGCGTATATCATAGTCAGCGATATGCAGAAGAGTGGCTTCTTCGGAAACGAGAGTGTGCAGAGCTACCTGGCCAATGTGGAGGGGGTGGTCCCTATAGTAACCCCAAGGCCTTACAATCCTTCGACAGCATAGTCCACAGGCACGCCGATCAGGCATGCCGGATGCGCTCCAACAATGTCGACTACGATGCGCTCGCCAAGCCTTTGAGGGCCGCTGACCGCAACCTCCCTGTATGACTGATCCCTTCCCAACATTGAGCCCTTCCCCTGTTCAGTTATAAGCACCGTCTCCCTGCTGCCTATTGCCATGCGCAGCTCCTCTTGCTCTATGATCCTGCCCTGCCTGTACATCTTCACAGTCCTTCTCTTGACTATTGTGTTATCAAGTTCCTTGAGCAAGCCAGCCTGCGCATGCGGCCTTTGGCTGAAGCGGGAGATATTGGCGCGTGCAGGCCTGGCCTGCCCGAGTAGCTCCAGCGACTCCATAAAATCTTCCTCAGTCTCTGTAGGGTACCCTACTATGAAATCGGTGGCAATACTTATTCCATCTATTTTTTTCTTCAGCTCGCACACATATCCAAGGTATTCCTCCACGCTATACCCGCGAGCCATCTCGCCGAGCACCCTGTTGCTTCCCGACTGCACAGGAAGATGCATGAACTTGTATACCTTCCCGCTCCTGTAAGCCTCGACAAGGCTGTCGAAGTACCTATGGAGATGCTCTGGATTCAGCATGCCCACGCGGATCATGAAGTCGCCCTCGACTTCTGACGCAGCGTCCAGCAATTCAGCCACGTCGGTTCCCCTATCCGCACCGTACGCGCCCATGTCCTGTGAGGTTAGCTGAATCTCCTTCGCACCCCTCTCAACATTAGTCCTTATGGCCTTGAGTATGAGCTCCTGCGAAAAGCTGTTCAGTGGACCCCTTGCACGTTTTGTTTCGCAGAAAGTGCAGCTGCTCAGGCAGCCTTCGCTCACCGGTATCCTTGCTATTGGGTTTATGCCGTAGAGCGGATTGGCAAGTTTGTCTGCCCTCTCATAAGCGGTATACTCTGCCCTGCCTGCTGCGGAGATGTCCCTGATCACATCAAGTATTCTTGAGCAGTTGCTTGTGCTGACTATGCTTGCCGATGGTACTGCCCTGGTTACGATCTCGGAATTGGCGCTTGCCATGCATCCTGCAATGACAAGCCTGCCACCAAGGGCCCCTATTCCGCCAAGCCTGTGCAGTATCTTCTGCTCCGTTGCCTTCTTTACCGTGCACGTATTCACTATAACGTAATCGTAATCCTTCACGCTGTCATATCTGCCGTACTCTACAGCAAAGCCTTCCCTCTCCAATATAGACCCCATCATGTCGCTGTCAGCCTGGTTAAGCGTGCAGCCATAAGTCTCTATAAGCACTTTCTGCAAGCAATCACAAAATTAATCTGACTATCGCAGTGATAACGAGATGCCACCCATCTTTTTATATACTTATGCCCATTACTATAATCATTTGATATTAGCGAGCTTAGCTTTACGGTGCTAATTTTGGCATGTTGTTAAGCGCTAGTGTGATTTCAATGGCAACACTTGCAGGCAAAAACTGCTCTTCATGTGGTAGGCTTACTAACCAGTATGTAGACTTCGCGTGCCCAAGATGTAGCGAGACCATTATCGTCAGATGCGATGACTGCAGGAAGAACTACACACGCTACAGGTGCAGCAAGTGCCATTTTGAGGGACCTTGATGGGAAAAGTGGCTACCCTATTCAAAGTGTACGTTGACCAGGGCAAGGAGGCAAGCGTAGGCAAGGAGATAAGGGACAAGCTAAAGCCATCGAGCATGCAGATGGAGGATGTGGCGTTCGGTATAAAGATACTCAAGGTCATGTTCATACATGAAGATACGGAAGGCAGCACTGGTTTTGAGGAGAAACTGCGTGCGGTGGGCGGCGTTACAGAGGTAGAGGTTGCAGAGGAGAGCCTGCTATAGCTGATTCTGGTACTAGTCATCTGTTTATAAATAGTCCTGTTGATATAAGTCCGATTCGCATGTCGGCTCGGACCGCTTTGAAGGAAGCAGAACCCCACCATGCAGCGAACACCAAAGCAGCCATCCGGCCAATAGAGCAGGAACTGCTCTTTCTTACAGAGGTAAAGAGGGGACTAGAAGGCGGCCATATCCGTGAAAGGCAGATAAAGAAACTTCTGCGGCATTCACGTTTCGGATACAGCAAAGCCGAATCGACAGAGCTCGCCGGAGAGCTTATTGAAGCTCTCGATCCAAAGAGGCACATCAGCCTACAAGAGTTCATCGGCAAGGGCCTGAACAGGCTTGATCCGCTGGTAAGGTACGCGCTGCTGCTGCGCGAGGACATGACCGAGAAAGTCAAGAGCGCAATACTCACAACCTTCCCTGCAAGCGAGACGATGGAGAAGGCATCAAGATTCCTCTCCAGGAGCTATGGAACCGGCCCAGTCGCAGAGATAATAAGCCAATTCAACAGCCTGTCCGAAGGCAGGGCGGGAACCGACTTCGGGCATTATGCGCTTGTCTTTTCGAGACAAGCCGCTGAGAAGCTCGAAAAAGCACTGCGCGTCGAAAGCGATCCCAAAGGCGATTATCACAAGCTTGCCGCAGCGCTGCCACGGCTGAAGCTCAACCCATACAACAGGGTTGATGGATCCCCTTCGAAGGGGACGCTAAGGGAGGGTAATCGCGAGCTCAAGATCGAGTATAACGGAAAGGTCGAGAACCTCTATTATGCCGGCGCGAATGGGACCAACATACGGGCAACATACATAATCGTGCCTGATGCTGGCAAGGGTGCTGGCCACGTGCAGATAAGGGTAATCGATTTCTTCACCGCACATCAGGGAATGCACTAGACAAGGTATTTATATGGCAAGACGCAGAATACGTAACAGGAGAGGCAAGATGAGAAGAAGAGGCTACACTGTGGTTAAGGCGTCACCTGAAGCTGCGGCAAACCATATGCTGCTCGATTTGGCCGCTAGCAGGAAGCTTTCAGGAATGGCCCTAGATAAGGTCGGGGAGATAGTAACAAGAATGCACCCTGGTGCAGACCGCCATACAATAAGGGAGATTTCGCTTGCTTGGACTTCTACAGATCCTGCAGAACAGGCAAGACTCGCAGGCAAGGAAAACGACGATATAAACTATGCGCTGGTAAGCAGCGGGCAGGCGACTGGAGAGGTCATTGGAATCATAATGAGAACGAGCCAAAGCGAGGTTATCAGAGGGATGGCCGCGCAGCTAGAGCAAGCACCAGGCAGTGAACTTGGCGAAGTAATTACCAGCGGAGGAAATTTCGAGAAACTAATGGCGCTGGGAAATCCCAATGCGAGAGCAGATGCTGTTCTGCCAGAGATAAGCAATCCCGATGCAAATGTGCAAACGGCAATGGAGTTGCGTTTTAGAAGCCTGTTTCGGAGGGCGGAAAGGAAGAAGCAGTAATCTTATCCTAAGGAATCATTGCGTATAAATGCTTTGCGCGCATATATGGGACTACTAGTTGTACGCGGTTGGTGGGCAATGATTACATCAATAGAGCTAAAGAACTGGAAAACGCACGGCGAGACCAGGCTCACATTCTCCAAAGGCACCAACATACTGATAGGCCAGATGGGCGCAGGCAAAAGCTCCATCATGGATGCAATCTCATTCGCTCTTTTCGGCACCTTTCCGTCAATTTACCATAGGAGAGTCAGCGTGGGCGACGTGATACGAAGCAGGCCGTTGAAGATGGCGAAAGCCGAGGTGAAACTGGATTTCACCATGAACGGCAGCGAGTACAGCGTAGAGAGGGAGGTTAGCGCGAAAGGCATCGGCAGGGCGCAGCTCAAGAAGAATGGCGTGTATGTCCAATCACAGCCGCAGCGCGTCAACGAAGAAATAGAAAAGATCCTCAAGATTGATTATGATGTGTTCTCAAAGGCAGTCTATGCAGAGCAGAACAGGCTAGACTACTTTCTTGAGCTCAGGGCGAACGATAGGAAGAAGCAAATAGACGAACTGCTCGGCCTTGACAAGTTTGCGATGGCGCAGGACAACGTGACCTCTGTAATAAACAAGATAAGGGACATTGCAGACGAGGGCGAGAAGACCGCATCCGGATTCGATATCAAGAAGCTGGAGATCCAGCTAGACGAACTAGAGAAGGACATGGGCAAGCTGCTCTCAGAGAAATCTGCGATAGAGGCCGAGCTTGAAGGCATAGGCAAGTCGAAGAAGTCAGCTGAGGCCGAACTGAAGAGCCTGCGCGACCAGTACAACACCAAGGTGAGGATTGAGAGGGAGATAGCGGAGAACAAGAGCAAGGTCGGCGTTCTGGCATCCGAAATAGAGAAGATCGACTCGAGGAAACTTGAGGACCGGAGGGAGATAGCGGACAAGCTCAAAAAGGCAAAGGAGCGTTCAACTTCGTTAAAGGAAGAACAGAGGACAACTGCGCAGAAGGAGAGGAAGGTCGCAGAAGCGCTGGCAAACGCCAGGTTCGAGCTCTCAACGCTTGAAAAACAGAAAGCGGAACTTGAGAAGCTTACAGAGCAATTGAAGAGCACGGACAGGAAGGCGCTAGAGGCCTCGATCAAAAGCAAAACCGCATCAATCGATAGGTGCAATGCGGAGATCGCAGGTGCCAATCTAGTCGTTGCAGAAAACACCAAATGGGTCGCCGAGCTCAAGAAGCACTCACAGAGATGCCCGGTTTGCGAGAGGGAGCTGGACGGCGTGATCGTCCAGAAGTTGATAGAGGGAAAGAATGCGCAGATATCCGAATCCTCGGCCAGGGCAAGGAAGGCTGAAGAGACCTTGCGTAGCGAGAAAAAGGAGCTGGAGCGTCTGACATCAGTGATAAACACTCTCTCGATGGTTGAGGATAAGATACGATCGTATGATGGGATCGGCACGAAGATGGATAAGGCAACGGCATCCCTCGCCTCCTACGAGGCCGAGAGCAAGGCGGTCAAAGCGGCGAGCGATGCTCTGGGCGACAGCATGGCGAAGATCACAGAAGAGCTGGCTGGCCTGTCATCCGCAGAGGAGATGCTGCGCCGGAGGGATGATCACGCAAGCGAGATGTCCAAGGCGCAGGCCCTGGTAGATGCGAAGCAGAAAGAACTCTCGGAGATCAGGGTCGATCAGGACAAGCTGGATATGCTGCAGAAAGAGGTGACAGCGCTCAGCGCAAAGGAAGCGAAGCTTAGTGCCAACCTGAGCGCAAACCTGCGGTACAGAGCCGAGAAGAGAGCGCAGGCGGATGACAAGAGAAGTGAGATAAGGAAAGTAAGCGCGCTTTACGATGATATAAAGGCGAAGAGGAAAGTTGCCGAGAACCTGTCGAAATTCAAGATCTCGCTGCAGGAGACGCAGACAATGCTGCGGACGCAGCTTGTCGATTCGATAAACAGCATAATGCACGAGATATGGCCTGAACTGTACCCCTATGGGGACTACACGAGCGTGATGCTCGAGCCGTCGTCTGACGATTACATACTCAGGGTGAAGTTGAACGGATCGCAGGACTGGGGGGAGGTCAACGCGATGGCAAGCGGCGGTGAGAGGAGCATAGCGTGCCTTGCGATGCGCATCGCGCTGGCCATGGTTCTCGCACCCAGCCTAAAGTGGATAATACTAGACGAACCAACGCACAACATAGACTCACAGGGGCTCCAGAAGTTCATCAAGATGTTCAGCGAATCGATGCCCCGCATAGTAGACCAGGTCTTCATAATAACGCACGATGAGGTGCTCAAGCAGACCTACAACTCAAAGGTGTACCTGTTCACGCGCAACAAGGAGCAGAACGAGGAGACTGCAATACAGGAAGCATGATCAGCCAAGCGGCTCCTCATCATGCCTGTGTACTAGCAGCAATGGCCTATGCTCCTGCTGCATCGAGTCAAATGCACGCGAGATCAATCTGACTTCGGGCTCCGCAACCAGCTTCCCTCCAACAGCCGCCTTGATGCCTTTTCCTTTGCCGATTCAGGCACATCCTTCAGGTAACTCCTAACTCTATCCATAAAAACCAGGTAAGCTTACAACAGGCGCTATAATAAGGTCTCTTTCAGATCTGTTCGAAGCCCATTCCAGATGCTGCCGTCTCAGACTCGTTGTTGCCAAGCACCGAACTTCCGCTTACCCCTGTGAATATGGCAATTACCTCGACCTTGCCGTTGTAAGACGGGTCAAGTCTGGCCCCCCATATAACGTTGGCATTTGGGGATGCGCTCTCAGTGAGCTTGGAACCTATGGTGTTTGCCTCGCCTAGCGTCATGTCCGTGCCTCCGGTTATGTGAAGCAGTATGCCTGTCGCGTTCTCATAATCAACGTCAAGCAGCTTGTTCTTCAGTGTCCTCGCAACCACTTCCTCTACCCTGTTAGTGCCGCTCGCCTCCCCGACGCTTATCATAGCAAGGCCCCCGCCCCTCATTATGGTCCGCACGTCAGCAAAATCGGTATTGACAAGGCTGGGCTGCGTTATTGCCTCTGTTATGCCCCTCACCGCCTTTGCGGTTATCTCATCTGCAAGTGCAAACGTCTTCTCTATGGGCAGGTTTGGATACAGCTTCACAAGCCTCTGGTTGTCTATAACTATCAGGGTGTCGAGGTTGTGCCTGAGTCTGTCTATTCCTCTTCTTGCGGTCTCGAGCCTGACCCTCTCCAGTGCAAACGGTATCGTTACGACACCAACAACTATTGCTCCAGATTCCTTAAGCACACGCGCCACTATCGGAGCTGCGCCTGTTCCTGTGCCACCTCCCATCCCCGCCGTAAGGAATGCAAGGTTAGTGTCCTTCACCAGCAGCTCAATGTCTCCGCGCGAAAGCTCTGCGGCTTTCTCTCCTACTTCGGGATAGCCTCCTGCCCCAAGCCCATGCGTTATCTGTTTGCCGAGCATTAGCCTTGTTATATTTGGATTGAGCATGTTGAGCTGCTTGCCATCGGTATTGAATGCAAATAGACCGGCGCCCTTTATCTCCATCGTACTGAGCCTATGTATCGTGTTATTGCCTCCTCCGCCAACTCCTACCACTGAGATTCTTGGCTTGAAGAATTCTGCTTCCTCGTTAAGCTTCTGGTTCTGCGAAATTATCGACTCATACATGCTGGACACCCTAATCACAATTGCATGGCAAGGTTAAATAGCTTTCTGCTCAGACGGTTGTAGCGTGCATGGCTCTTTGGCATGCTCCGGCTCCCTGCCGACCACTTCTGTTTAGGTCTGAGCACAGCCAGCTCCGGATCTAACGCATACTTCCTCAAACTGGATATTATCCTTCTTGCAACAGCCTCCGGATCGATGTAATCAACATAGCCCTTGGAGCCTGGTCGTCGAAGAAGTCAGCCTTCATTCCACCCTGGCGGATGCCCGTCACCTCTATGCCAAGTCCCTTACCGCTACTAGAGCTGATAACGGTTTTGCATCCATCCTCAAAAATGGCTCCACACGCGTATTTCCAGGCCGTTGCAGGCACCTGCTACGACTACTACCTTGCCATTCAGCTCTATACAATCGCACAATATCTAACGCCTGCTATTATAATTAATTACCTTTCCTGCGGAATAATAAGCATGTATAACAAGAAGATCGCAGCCATGTTCAATGAGATCGCAGACATGATCGAGATCGAGGATGATACGCGCATCTTCGAGGTGCGTGCGTATAGGAAGGCGGCAATGACCATCGATACACTGCAGGAGGACGTTGAAGAGATTCTGGACAAAGGCGGCACGAAGGGCCTGATGGAGCTGCCCGGCATAGGTGAGGGCCTTGCAAAGAAGATCGAGGAGTTCATAAAGACCGGGAGAATGAGGAAATACGACGATATGAAGAAGAAGTTCCCCATGGATCTTGACAAGCTCACGCTGATACAGGGACTGGGCGCGAAAAAGGCATTTAGGCTATACAACGAGCTGGGAGTGAAGACTATCGATGACCTGAAGAAGGCAATAGAAGCGCACAAGGTGCGCAGGCTTGAGGGCTTTGGCGAGAAGAGCGAGGCCGAGCTCGGAAAGGGGATCGGGCTCTATCAGGCGGGGATCAGCCGGATGCTTCTAGGTACGGCACTTCCCGAAGCCGAGACAATAATCCGGAAGATCAGGGGGTCGGGCCTTGCGGACAGGGTTGAACTTGCCGGGTCATCGCGAAGAATGAAGGAGACTGTCGGCGACCTGGATATCCTTGTCACATCATCAAAGCCTGAGAGCATCATGGATTTCGTAACCGGACTAAGCGAGGTTGAGAGCGTAACCCTAAAAGGGCCAACCAAGACCACCGTAAGGCTCAAGATAGGGCTCAGCTGCGACATAAGGGTCGTTGAGAGAAAGAGCTTCGGCGCTGGCATGCAGTACTTCATAGGCAACAAGGATCACAATGTGAAGGTGCGCCAGATTGCGATAAGGAAGGGATACAAACTGAACGAGTACGGCCTTTTTGGAAAGAACGGAAAGATAATCGCAGCCGAGGATGAGCGCGAGATATACGATAAACTGGGAATGCAGTATCCAGAGCCGGAGATGCGCGAAAACAGGGGGGAGATCGAGCTCTCCCTTGAGCACAAGCTGCCAACGCTGATACAGCTCGGCGATATCAAAGGCGATTTGCATGTCCACACAAACAACAGCGACGGTGCAAACACGCTCGAGGAAATGGTCGCGCAGGCGGAGGCTTTGGGCTATTCCTACATCGGAATAACCGACCACAGCAAGAGCGAGTATGTGGCAAGAGGCATGGACGAGGCGCGTTTTGAGCGATATTCGGACCAGATAGATAGGTTCAAAGACAAGTATGAAGGCAGGGTCAAGGTGCTCAAGAGCGCAGAAACTGACATACTAAAAGACGGCAGCCTTGATTTTAGCAACAAGAGCCTGGACAGTATGGACTATGTGCTTGGCAGCATACATACCAACCTCAACATGGGCAGGGAGGAGATGACAAAGCGCATAATAAGGTGCATGGAGGGAGGCTACCTTGACATATGGGCGCACCCAACTGACAGGCTGATAAATGCAAGGCAGCCGATACAGGTGGACCTCGACAGGGTCTTTGAAGCTGCCAAGGACAACGGTGTGGTAATGGAGGTAGACGCGTTCCCGGACCGTCTTGATCTGAATGACGAGAACATAACGCGGGCCAGAAAGCATGACCTTAAGTTCTCAATAGATACCGACGCGCACAGGGGCGACCACATGCTGTTTATGCGGTACGGTATAGGCACCGCAAAGCGCGGCTGGCTGACAAAAAATGAAGTTATAAATACGATGCGCTACGAAGAACTTATGAAATATTTCAAGTAGCGCATATTATGTTCGTTATCGATGCGATATATGGATACACGGAAATTAGCGAGCCAGTCCTTGTGGACTTGATAAACACTGCTGCCATGCAGAGGCTAAAGAAGGTCAACGAGGCTTCAAAGCTAGCGAATTTCAAGATCTCCTATGTCAGGTATGAGCACTGCGTGGGGGTGATGTTGCTCCTGCGCATGTTCGGGGCGTCTGTCGAAGAGCAGGCTGCGGGACTCCTACACGATGTTTCGCATGCCGCATTCTCGCATGCGATAGACAGGATGATGGGCAGCTCCGACAAGCAGGACTACCAAGACAATGTCCATGCTGATTTTATAAAAAAGAGTGCCATACCGGCAATACTTGAGATGCACGGTATGGACCCCGACCGCGTCATTGACATCAAGTCGCACGGCCTGCTTGAGAGGGAACTCCCAGACATCTGTGCGGACAGGATAGACTACGCGCTGCGAAATTTCAAGGCGTGGGAAAATCCCCGGGCGGTAGCGCCTTCCCTGAGCGGCCTTGCTGTGCATGAGGGCCGGTTTGTCTTCAAATCAAAGGAAGCTGCGCTCATATTTGCAAACAACTATCTCACATGCCAGGTAACCTCATGGGGACTGCTCGAGAACAATGTGCGCGAGCATGTGTTTTCCAAAATGCTTCTGGCCGCGATAGACAAGAAGGTCATTACGTTCGATGACATGTACACCGACGACGAGTATGTGATAGACAGAATAACAAAGTCCA
The DNA here is from genome assembly GCA_021817325.1 of Microcaldota archaeon. Lineage (GTDB taxonomy): Archaea > Micrarchaeota > Micrarchaeia > Micrarchaeales > CABMGC01 > JAKAVK01. Next base: position 15,815 of record JAKAVK010000014.1, read on the forward strand.
CCGACAGGGATATTAAGCTAATGCTCAGCGTCTTGGACGGGAAGCTGCGCTATCATGTGGCCGATGAAGGGGAGGACACGGTGATAAAGATAAAGTACAGGTACACCGATCCGCTGTACCTTGATGGAAGCGGAATGCGCAGGATCAGTTCTGCAGACAGCGAATTCAAGGCGCGCATCGAGAGCTACAAGACACCAACGCAGTATGGGATAAGGTTCGACTACGCGCCAGACATCGTAAGGCTCCTGGCCTAGTATTAGTCAACTGGGAAGCACTGGCCACCTGTAAGACCTCTCACGCTTCGGGATGCCAGCCAAGCCCGCCTATCATACCTGGCCCACTGACGCATCCGGAGCCTGTCACACAGCGCCGCGCTCAGAATGTCTGCGGCGCGGCTTTCAGTACCATCCGCGCAGTTTCATCGCTGTCGCTACCCGCTCGACGGCTATTATGTATGCGGCTGTCCTTGGGCTTATTCTCTTCTTCGCTTCGCTGTATTTCTTCTGCGTAGCCATCATGTCGTTGAACGACGTGGTCACTATCTTGTCAAGCTTCTTGTAGACATCCTCCTCGGTCCAGAAGTAGCCTGCCATGTCCTGCGCCCACTCGAAGTAAGAGACTATGACTCCGCCAGAGTTTACCAGGAAGTCCGGCATATCAAGCACATCCCTCTCAAGCAGTATTGCATCGGCCTCTGGGGTAACAGGTCCGTTTGCCAGCTCAAGTACGACATCTGCCTTTATCCTGTCGGCATTGGACTTTGTTATCTGGTTCTCAAGCGCTGCGGGTATGAGGACATCAACATCTAGCTCCAGCAGCTTGTCGTTGCTTATCTGCTTACCGCCTTCGAAGTTCTTCACGCTGCCCATCTCTTCCTTAGCCTTAGACAGCTTTGCAAAATCGAGCCCGCTCTCCGAATATACCCCACCAGCGGAGTCGCTCACAGCCACGACTTTGGCGCCTAGAAGCTTGTCTGCTATCTCGAATGCAAATTTGCCTGCGTTGCCGAATCCCTGTATAGCAACCTTGGCCTTCTTGAGATTCATCTTTCTGCGCTTTGCGGTCTCCCTGAGCACATACATACCACCTAGCGCTGTTGAGTCATACCTGCCTGCCGACCCGCCTATCTCAACAGGCTTGCCTGTTATCATGCCGGGCTCGTCATGCCCGGTCATCTTGTCATACTCGTCCATCATCCATGCCATGATCTGCGGCGTTGTGTAAACGTCAGGTGCGGGTACGTCTATCCTGGAACCAACAAATCTGCCTATAGCCCTCATGTATCCGCGGGACAGGCTCTCCAGCTCGGCATCGGTCATTGACTTCGGATCGCATATGACCCCGCCCTTTGCTCCGCCGAACGGTATGTTGGCAAGAGAGCACTTCCATGTCATCCAGGCAGAGAGCGCCTTGACAGTGCTGATGCTCTCCTTAGGGTGGAACCTGATACCCCCTTTTCCCGGACCTCTCGCATTATTATAGAGCACTCTGAAGCCGTTGAAGACCTTTGTATTTCCGTCTCCCATCCTCACCGGTATATTTACGATTACGGTCTGCTTGGGCTCTCTTAGTATCGCATGCGCTTGCTTGTCCAAGTGCATAATCTCTGCAGCCGCGTCTAGCTGCTCTTGCGCTATCCTGAACGGGTCTAATTCTTCGGTCATTTTCTCACATCCTCATCTGATAAGCACATACTGTTCAGATACTTTTTCTATCGCGGCATTGGCCTGGTTTACGTCCTTGCTCTCTATTATGGTCCTCGCAGTTTCCCTGGTCATGGCCTGCGAAACCATTCTCTTCATCCTAGCCACATCCTCAGAGTATTTGCCATTTAGGTACTTGCTGACCGCAACCTGCGCTATGCCCAGTTTCTTTGCTATCTGCTGCTGCCTGTAGCCATACTCAATGCTCATTACTTCTGCAAGATATGCGCGAACTGCAGGGACTACCTCCCTGCTGATCCTCCTGCACTCCGGTTCCATGATCTGATATTTGGAGTGAAAGCTATTTATATCATAAAGTATCCAAAATCAATAATTACAGAAGGATGGGTTGTAGATAGTTATATATATAAGGAACATTCATATTCACCTTAATCTATGTACAGATGGTTGTGATGAGAGGACGAGAACCGCCGGTCAATTGTGATAATTGCGGAAGAAGGATACCAAGAAACAAGGCAGTCGAAGACGAGCGGGTTATAAATCTAGGAACTGACCAGGGAGAGGGCAACATCAGGTTCTTGACGAGGAGGAAGGTGTATTATTGTGTGAGCTGCGCAAAGCACAGGGGGGTCTTCGAGAAGAAGAAGAACGCAGCACAGAGGGCCGCAGCTCGCGGATTTGGGAGATATTAATAACTAAGTGAATAGGGGTGGGGACATTTGGACCCTTCGAATCTGTTAATTTTCAAGAAAAGGGGCGCCAACGCGGCAAACGATGGAGTTGGGTTACAACCACCGCCAAAACTGCAGCATGAGGAGCTCATGACCGGCAGGCAGCCATCAATCATCTTCCCAAAAGGGTTCCCGGTTATAAAACAAAGGCCTGCGGCCCAGCCGCAGGCACAGCAAGAGAAAGCCCCCCAAGTCAGCACCCGGCCCCAAGTGCAAGCACCGTCTCCAGCCGAGACGAGCGCAGCGGCAGTCTACCAAGCCAAGCAACCAGTAGTTGCAAAGGCAATGTACAGCGATGGCGAGAATGAGGAGGGAGTTGCGACAAAGGCGGCAGCCCAGACTGCTGTGCAAGCACCTGCCGTGCAAGCACCGCAGGGTCAGCAGATAGAGGAGGCCCTCCATCCTGACGAGGCCAAGAAGGTCAGCAGGAGTGGCAGAGAGAACATAAAAGCAGCAGCAGGCCACACGTGCGTATACCATCCGTGGAGACCAGCATACGCTGCATGTGCATACTGCCATAGGACATTCTGCTACGCGGACATAGTAAAGCACAATGGCAACTTCTACTGCCTGGAAGACATCTCACAGATCAGCTCTACGGCAACAGCGACAAAGACCAGGCGCGCCAGTAACACTGTGGCCAGGATCGCCGCTGTTGTATTCCTGATCACCATTGCAATATTCGCATACTACACTTATCCAAGCGTATCTCCGATGATAAAGCATATGCAAACGGTGGGTTATAGGGAGTTTGTCATAAGCCTTACCCCTGCCGCCCAGTACTTCTTCTCGTTTGTTGATACCGTGGCAATGGGGCTGCTCTTCACCGGTGCGATAGCAATAGCGAGCAACTCCAGAAAGGGCTATTATTGGGGTGTACTGGTTACTATTGCAGTTCTGGCAATTGCAGGATACGGATACCTCTACAGCAACCTCTCATTCATGCTTTACATAAGCGTCGCTTCGATACTGAACCTTGCGCTAATGGCATATAGCAGAATAGGTGCGGTGGTAAGCGCTGCCGAAGAGGAGAACACCGCGCCATCAGACATAGCCTGGCCGCTGACAGAGACGTTCTAAATCCTACGGGCACATTCAATCCCGTTCTGGCAATAATAGCAAAACAGTCTCGGCATAAAAGCAAGGGTCTAAATGAATCGTCAGACCTTCACTTAAGGCGCATGGAGTCCAGGTCTAGCGGCGCCCTGCCGTCAATCCTCATCTTTCCAGCAAGCGTCCTGGCGAGATCCTCGCATTTCGACTCCTCACCGTGCATGGTGAATATCTTCCTGGCAAAAGGCCTCAGGTCGCTCACGAACCTCATTATTTCCTTCCTGTCGCTATGCCCTGAGAATCCCTCAACAGTCTTTACCTGCATGTTTATCTTGATGAGCACCTGCTTGCCATCCTCGCCTGGCAACGCGACTTCCCGTAGCCCGTTCTGCACCCTGCGCCCCAGGGAGCTCACGCTGTTGTACCCTACGAATATTATCATGTTCTTCGGATCCTCCGCCATGGCCTTGAAGTAGTCAAGGCTCGCTCCGCCGTTCAGCATCCCGCCGCTTGCCAGTATCACTGCAGGACCCTTGTCAAGAATGTCTTGCCTTTCGCCCTTCGCGACCTCGAATATCTCGCTCTCAAACGGAGAGTTGTTGCTGAGTATCCTGTGCTGCAGGCTAGACCTGAGGTACTCTGGATAAGCGGTGTGTATCGCGCTTGCCTCAAGTATCATGCCGTCAAGGTATATCGGAACCTCGAGCTTGTACCTCGGATCGTTAGTCATATAGCTCTCGAGCACCAGCATGATCTCCTGGCTTCTTCCTACCGAGAAGAGGGGGACCAGAACCTTGCCCCCATTCTCAACTGTTCTCTTTATCGTCTCCATTAGTTCTATCTCAGCATCACGCCTGTTCTGCGTTATGTCCCTCGGGCCCCCGTAAGTGCTCTCAAGGAAGAGCGCGTCTATCCTTGGATACTTGGTATCAGCCTGGTCGAAGAGCCTTGTAAAGCCGTACTTGAAGTCGCCAGTGGAGACTATATTGTATAAGCCTTCCCCTATGTGGAGGTGCACTGTGCCGCTTCCAAGAATATGGCCCGCGTTGTGGTACGTGAGCTTTATCTCGTCGGTCACGTTAGTAACCTCGCCAAAATCCCTAGTTATCATGTGCATGAGCATGTTCCTTATATCCTTCTCTCCATAGAGCGGCACGCCACCGCCCTTCTGCACAAGCCTGGCATAGTCATAGTGCAATAGCGCCACAAGATCCCTTGTTGGGGGTGTGCAATAGACCGGACCGTTATATCCAAACTTGAAGAGATACGGCACAAACCCGGAATGGTCCATGTGTGCATGAGTCAGTATGACAGCATCCAAATCGTTTATGGTTATGTTCGCGCTGTCAAGATAAGGGAAGGCTTTGTTCTCCCCGCCGCCTGCGTTGGCCTCTGCTCCGCGTATACCCGGCTCAGGGCTGATTCCGCAGTCCACAAGTATCTTGGAATGATGCGTCTCTATCAGCAAGCTTGACCTGCCGACCTCCCTGAAACCACCAAGCGCAGTTGCCTTGACCCATTCGCTCTTTACCACGTTCTGGTTAATCCTCTTGCCTATGCCAGAGAGGAATTTCTTCCTGAAGTCGCTCTCCTTGAAGAGCATCTGCCTCACGCCCTTTATGACATCGCTGTTCATAGTCGGCGTTCTGAGCACCTTTGGCACCCACGAGGTCTCCTTTACAATGCGCATGAGTGTGGTGCCGCCCTTGCCAATGACAAGGCCCGGCTTGAGCGCCTCGATGTACACCTCGCAGAATTCAGGCACAAAGCGCATTCCTTCCTCGCTCACTCCTGCCTCGGGCGGTATTATCTCCCGTATCTTCTTCTGCGCTTCCTCTACATCCATCAGCTCGTTCGAATCCGATCTGACTATCAGCCTCTTCTTCACCGCTGCGCTGATGTTCTTTATTATGTTCTCATCGCTGTATAGATAGGCGATGTTCCTCACATAGAGCGCGACGTCAGGGCCCTCATACTCTACCTTAGAGAGTTTGGCCTCTCCAGGTGTCAGTTCCTTTATCTTTTCTAAAATTTCCTTGTTCTCTGTTTCTTCACTCACTCAAATCACGAGAAAGAATACTACTGTACATTATGGGCTAGCATTTCATGCTGCACTTCAGACTTGCTTGCCCCCTCAAAGCATGCAAAAAATACAAATGTCACTTTCCAATCAGCTTCTCCATCTCTTCCCTTGTATACTCCTTGTAGCCCTTCTTGGTTATTGCAACCAGCCTTGTGCTGTCACCAGTGGCATTATCCCTCCTCATGGCTATCCTTATTGCCTTCAGAACGTGCTTTGCCGCATCCTGGACAGACATGTCATCTGTATATATGCCCTCAACATAGCCAAGCGCAGTGAGCGATCCGCTGCCTGTAGCGGTGAATTTCGATTCCTTGGTGTAACCGCCCAGCGGGTCTATGTTGAATATCTCAGGCACTCCGTTGTTTATGCCTGCAAGTATCAGCTGCACTAGAAACGGGAAGCCCTTGTTCTCCTGAAGTATGAGCGAGAGAAGCGATGTTGCAGATGTAGGTGAGAGCGGCTTACCCTCATCCATCTTGTACATCTCATTCTGCACCTTGAGCAGCTTGACAAGGTATTCGGCATCGCCGACTCCCCCTGCGATTGTCATCCCTAAATTGTCTCCTATCTTATATACCTTTATCGCTTCAGTGCTGGCAATGAACGTGTCCATGGTAGCCCGTGAATCGGAACCGATCACAACTCCATCACCGCACAATATACCGACAGTAGTTGTCCCCTTCTTGACAGCCTCGTAGAATTCCTTGTGGTCTATGTTCATGCAAAAAACCTGAAACACGCTCTCTCTATTATTAAATATCGAGAACTAATCTCTATGGCAATGCCAAAGTATTTAAACTCTCACAATGCTTCAGATGTAATTGAATAAAGAAAAATGAAAGCCGTCGCAGTGCAAGTGTAACTGAGGCCCCGCCTAAACTATTAAGCTACCATTACCTATAAATAGCTTGCTGTTCTCCTCAACAGGCTCGGCATATGCAAAGGTGCGATATAGTTTTGTTATCTTTACAGGGTACGTCTTTCCTGATCTGGTCTTCATATTCCTGACAAAGACGACTATGTCATTTATCTTCCCGATGCCTTCTCCCTTAGGGTTCCGCGCATCGACGCGGACATCGTATGTTCCCCCCTCTACTAACTCACGTTCTATTCCTTCCATTCTATCCACCAAATAACCCACCGACTGGTACTTGATTAATAATATGGACAGAAATATATTTAAACCTTCCCTACAAACTACGTATCTTTTATTACGTATATCGTATTCCATGCCTGTTCTTATTCAACATTGCGTATCGGCGCTCCGAAAGCCAGCATACAAAACGTACAAGCACAGGGAGGGAGACGCGCTGAAGCCAGAAAGACACAAAAACGTCAGCGCTAAGATAAGACTCATTTATATAGCTTGAACCTGAAAGGATAATTCATGCTGCTTACCATCATACTGCCAGTTTATAACGAGAGAAAGAACCTAGAATCCAACTTCATGAAAATATATAAGGAAGCCGGCGCTCTTGGCAACCTTGAGATCATACTCGCCGAGGACGGATCTACCGATGGGACAAGGGAGATTGCGCGGCGATTCTCGAAGATGAATGGCGTCATCTTGCTTTCGAGTGAAAAGAGGCTTGGCAAGGGCGGCGCAATAAGGGAGGCTGCAAAGGTTGCGCACGGCGATGTAATCGGCTACATGGACATAGACCTCGCGGTACCTCCAAGATACATAAAGAGCGCAGTGATGCATGTCGAAGAGGGGAACAAGGTCGTAATAGGCTCAAGATATGTGAGTGGATCGCAGACCAGCAGGTATCTCTCCAGGCTCATTCTAAGCCTATCCTATAACGCGATGCTCTTTCTCTTCTTCGGCTCACGGGTGAGGGATCACCAGTGCGGATTCAAGTTCTTCGATGGCAAGTACTTCAAGCAGAAGATGAAACAGTCACATGACAGCAAATGGTTCTTCGACTCGGAGCTATTGATACTCGCACAGCGCGATGGCATAAGGCCATACGAGCTACCTGTGCAATGGAAAGAGCAGAAGACATCTACATTCAGGTACTCAGATATACTTCTCTTCGTGAAGGCAATGCTGAAGCTCAGGTTCGGGAGCCATGGCCGCAGCCTCGCACTGCATTCTGCAGGCTCGAATGCCAATCCGCAGGATTGATGGCAGTGCAAGACGCTAATGCAAAACATATTTAATGCTATATGGCAAGAGTGTTCAGGTGAGCAGAAGGCTGTGTGTTATGGGATTAACAAGGGAGCAACCATCTAAAGACCCTCTAAAATTCTCAAGGGCGGGAAACGCGGCCAGAAGCAGAGGTCTATACGACGTAGCTGCGGATGCATTCGCCCTGGCAGCGCAATACGAGCGTCGCACCACGCAGCGACTCCTCTATATAGACGCTGCTCTGCGTGACGTGTACCGGGCCGGCGCGGATCTTACGCCATTGGCCGCAGAGCTAGTGGTCCTGAGATCTCAGACAGAACGCGCAGGCGCAGGCCCCTTCGAAGACTGTCGCTACAACTCGCGCCTACCAGCGAAAGTGGCCTTAGATTTCCGCATCGAGGAGCAGGCCAAACAGGCAGAAAGAGCCATCGAAGAGAACAAATATGACCTTGCGTTTCGGATGTACGCGGACTTGGCAAGGCTTGCACATCAGAAGCTCGATAGTCCATTCCTCTGGGAAGAGTTTGCAAAGAGGGCAATAGATGCCAATGTAAGGAAATGCCGTGCTTCTGAGGATATAAATAATTTTGCAAACGCCATACGCGTCTACGAGGAAACCATAGGCTATGCGAGAAAAATGGGCCTGCAGGATGGGATAACCGCACCGCGCAGCATGGCTGCTGGCGTATACTTCAGGGCTGGGCAGTTCACTGAACTGCAAGGCAACATGGCCGAAGCGGCAAAGTGGTATGTATCGGGCGCTGGTTACGCCATGAGGACGATGCTTACACAAGAGGCTGAACTTAGCGATGCGGCAGTACGGGCATAACACGCAATTGCCAAAAATGCAATAGCGGCGCAGCACTTCGAGGAAGCCATCGAGACTTATAAGCATGCTGCAGCATACGCAGATTGCGCCGGAGCGCAGAACGTGGGAGAAAGGATGAGCCACGCCGTAATAGATACCTATAAGGATCTTGCAATGTACAGAGCCAGCACAGGGCATGACAACCTGTCCGCAGCTGCCGCATGCCTTGACGGAGCGCAGTACGCGGATGATGTTGGAATAAGCGACAGGGCTGCATCCATGCGCAAACTCGCATCCAAGTTCGCAGGGACATAGGCAAGATACACTTGCGTTCGCATTGCCTGGCCTGCAAGTCGTAGGCAAACGCATTAATAAATGATTGGAGAAGACTATATCTGACAAGTTTAGCGGAGGACGTGATACATTGGCAGAAGAACAAGACCATACGGTGCAGTCTGCTCCTGAAAAGAAGCGCACGCCGATACACCATCATGTTAAGAGAGTGATAGAGCATGTGCGAAAGCACGAGGACTTTAGGTACTACTGCTACGCCACGCTGGCGTATACTGCAATAACCCTCCTCATGTTCTGGTATCTGGTCATAAACCTGAGCAGCGGTGTCATAAACGGGGGAGGTGACGTATACCAGAGTATGTGGGAACTGTGGTGGGTGCCGCATGCGATAGCAAGTTCAAATCCAATCTACTTCACGAACCTGCTCTACTATCCGATAGGCGCAAGCCTTGTCACTGAGACGCTTATGCCTCTTGCAGGCATACTGAGCGCGCCGCTGCAACTGGTCAGCATTGCATTCGCGTACAACATCCTCTTTCTTCTCGGCTACATACTCTCCGGCCTGTTCGCTTGCATGTTGGTATTGCACATAACCAAGAACAGGTACGCCGCATTCATAGGCGGCCTTATCTTCGCATTCAGCCCGATGCATATAGCGCAGTCAATAGGTCACCTCAACTGGACATCGATAGAGTTCATACCGCTCTTCGTGTTGCTGTTCATACTGATGATAAAGGAGAGCAGGAGGAGATATGTACTAGGCGCCGCGATAGCGTTCCTGCTTGTTGTCTTCGTAGGCGATCCGCTGCAGGGCATAATGGCGCTGCTATTCGCTGTTCTGCTCCTGCTTTACTATCTTGCCACCGAGCGCAAGGCCATACTCAACAGGCAGTTCGCGATCCGGCTTGCTTCAATGGCCATCATAACCCTGGCGCTGGGCTCACCGTTCCTGATACCGCTGATAGGCGGGCTTCTCCAGCCGGGTACGCTCAGCACAGCAAACCAGCTCTCCAACATACCGCACAACATGCTGTGGAGCGACAACCTCCTCTCATATTTCCTGCCAAGCTACTACAATACAATATTCCATAATGCATCTTCAGCGTACTACAATCAGATATACGGCCTCACGTATAAGGGAGTGCAGTACATACCCAGCGTCAGCGAGAGGACGTCATACGCCGGTTATTCGGTGCTTTTTCTGGCTCTGTTAGCGATATACATTGACTATTCGAGGAACAAGCTCAAGCACATGCTCTTCTGGCTCATTGCGCTTGTAGTATTCTTCCTAATGTCTCTTGGTCCCTACATCCAGATCTACAGCTCAGTAACTGGCATACCTGGTCCATACATAATCTACCGGCTGCTGCCAATCCTCAACCTTGTGCGCGAGCCGGGCAGGTTCGACATGCTTGTCACGCTGGCGCTTTCGGTGCTTGCGGCATTCGGCTTTGCCAGCCTGCTTGAAGGTAAGGACAAGAAGCAGAGCATGATGTACACGGCCGTACTTCTTGTAATAATAATGCTAGAATACGGCTCGATGCCGCTGACCGCAGCGTATACAAATATGCTGCTTGCCAATGCCACTATACCTTCTGCATACGGTCAGATAGGGAGCGTGAACGGAAACTTCAGCACGCTGATACTGCCCGCCCTGCCAAATACCAACTCAACAACACCAGAACTCTACCCTGGCCTTGCCATGTACTATGATACTGCGATGCACAAGCCGATCATAGACGGCTACACAACCAGGGAAAACTACACCCAGTACGATTCAATGGAGTCGGTTCCGCTGGTGGTCTCAGCCCAGTACCTGCAGATCGGCGACGGTTTTATCTATCCATCGCCGCTGCTGATGAACTCCACAAACGCGACATTGCTGATGCTTGCAAATGACAACACTGCGTTCATCTCTGTCATGGGGCAGGCGTATACTTATACCCAGATGGGAGACCTTTACACCTACCTGAACAATGTCTTCGGGCCTCCTGTGTATACCAATACCACCACGTCGACATATGTCTTTGCAACCGGAAATGCACTGCGCAGCAACGCGGGGAGATACCTGACTGCGTATACAGTAGGTACATGGATACCGGGATTTCAGTTCTGCGGCCCGTATTCAGCATGCAACCAGAGCATCGCGACTATGTGGTGGGGATCCAACCAGCGTGGCATTGCGATCTACTCTCCAAACACCACCTCTGTCAAGATGGGCTTCACTGCGATTCCGTATTCCAGCGGCATGCCGCTTGGCATCTTCCTGAGCAACTCCCAAAAGCCGGTAGCCATACTTAACCTGGCGCCTAGCGTCTCCAATTATACGGTCCAATTGAACCTGACTAGGGGGATGAATATCCTGGCATTCTATTCCAGCAACATAACCTCGCAGACACAGAACCCGTACATAAACTACGGAATAAAGAATATAACGCTCACCAGATGAACTGGCAGGCAGTGTAATGTATGGAGCCTATAAAGGAACAGACTGAGACATTCGGCGCCAAGACCGCAAGCATGGTCTATTCGGTCACCACCGGGCAGTTCCTTTCCACAGTGATTACGCTGGCGATGTTCATAGCGCTCACAAGGATGCTCCAGCCCCAGAATTACGGACTTTATGCTTTTGCAATAGGATACGCCACCCTAATAGACGCCGTTTCCGGGTTCGGTGTGGGAGCCTACTTCAGCACGAAGATATCAATCAACATGTACAAGAAGGACAGCGAGCAGATATTCAGAGTTATACGGTCTGGCTTCGCGATCCTTCTGCCAGTGGCGGCCTTCCTCACCCTCTTTGGAATAGCGCTAAGCCCGTATATCGCCGATGTGGCTTTCAAGGGCGTCGGGATAGGGCCACTGACCCTGATGCTCGCATCGGCTACGATATTCTTCACTATGCTGCAGGGCACAGCTTCGCATGCCCTGATAGGGTTCGGAAAGAGCTGGTACTTCAGCCTTGTAGGCACTATAGTCAACGTGATACAGCTTGTCATAAGCATACTGCTGATTTATCTGGGATACGGGGTCAACGGCGCGATTGCGGGTTTGCTTGTCGGGTACATGGTCGGCTCTGTTCTGGGAGTATACTACCTGCTCAGGTTCTCATCAAGGTATGGCAAATTCAGATTCATTATGCCGGCCAGAAAGGACATAAAGGCAGCATTCAGCTTCTCGGCACCGATAGGGGTGAACAGATTCTTGACCTCATCGCTGCAGAACTTCTCAATAATCCTGCTCGGACTGTACGTAGTGACTGCTACCCTGGGCAACTACGGAGCTGCAATGAAGGGATACAACTTCATGTTCTTTGTGTATGGCACAATGACAACCATACTCGTGCCCGCCTTCTCGATAGCAGGCGTTGTAAAGGAGAGAGGCACCCTTCATACATCGTATAACAGCCTTCTGCGGTACTCAATGCTACTTACCCTCCCTCTCATAGTATACCCTGCAGTCTTTGCAGGGCCAGGGGTGTATCTTTTCATATCCAGGAGCTATGCTACTGCAGGCATCTTCCTCTCGCTAATATCCCTGGGAACTGCCATTGGCATAGTCAACTCATATCTTGACAGCATGATGCTGGCCGCCGGAAAGACGCGCAAGACGATGGTCTATAATACAATATCAGGGATAATACAGCTTGCGCTTCTGGTCACTGTTGTTCCTTACGTGTATGCTGCTTCCGGCCACAGCCAGCTCCTGACTGTGATAGCCGCGATTCTCTCTGTATTCTTCGTAGGGAACATAATCAGCAACGTGCTCTTCCAGAATGGCGTAAGAAAGCACCTTGGCGTCAGCCTGAAGGAAGCCAAGATCCTGCGCGTCTTCGCAGCTAACGCTGTGCTTGGAGTCATACTGCTGGCCTTCCTAGTCGCAAGCGGAACCCTGCTCTCCTCTGCTGCCACATGGCTGCAAGATGTGGCGCAGCTGGTAGCTGGAATAACGATAACCATGATAGTCTATCCTATGCTAACGGTCTTCTTCAGGGCGCTGGACCGCGAGGACCTCAAGACGATAGGCGCATCGACTGCCAAGTTGCCGCTGATAAAAAAGCCGATAGCGCTCTTTCTGGGATACACGGCTCACTTTCTGCCTTCCTGATGCCTGACAAGTGCGGCGCCGACCAGGCTGACGAACAGCGGCGCAGGCGCTACGAGCCTTGATTTAAGTTCAGGATGGCCCTGCGTAGCCACTCCAAACTGGCCAGTCCACTCGACAAACTCGACCAGCTTCTTGTCTGATGTCAGGCCGGTTGTCCTAAGGCCGGCTCCCTCAAGCGCTGATCTGTAGGCGTTGTTGTATTCATACCTGTGCCTGTGGCGTTCCTCTACCCCATTGCTTCTGTAAGAGCGGTACGCTATGGTGTCCTCGCCTACAAGCAGGCACCGCTCCGCCCCAAGGCGCATCGTTCCGCCCTTTTCCCGTACTCCCTTTTGACTGTCTAGCAGGTGGATGACCTGGTATTTCGAATCAGGGTCAAACTCCTGCGAATTTGCGCCATCCATCTTGCACACGTTTCTTGCAAACTCGACTACCATCATCTGCATGCCAAAGCAGATGCCCAGGTATGGTATGCGGTTCTCCCTGGCGTAGCGTATGGCGTTTATCATGCCCTCCGTTCCCCGCTTGCCGAATCCTCCGGGAACTATCAGCCCGTCAACGTCACTGAGTTTGGAGTAGTCCGAGCCCTCTTCGAAGTCTTCGGATTCCATCCATCGTATATCCACCTCCGAATCGTTCTGCGCCCCCGCATGGATCAACGCCTCCTTCACGCTCGCATAGGAGTCCTTGAGCCCGGTATACTTGCCAACAATCGCTATTGTTACCTTGCCCTTCGGCTTTATTATCCTGTCCACCTTCTCCTTCCACTGCAAGAGCTTCGCCTCGTTTATCCTCCTGTCCTCCAGCCCAAGGTCCTTTATAAGCATCTTGTCGAGATCCTGCTTCATTAGGTGCAGCGGCAGTTCGTACAGCGTCTTCCTGTCCGAATCATCTATGATCCTCTCAATGCCAAGATTTGCGAAAAGCGCCAACTTCTTCCGTGTCTTCTCAAGCAGTTCGGCTTCGCTCCTGCATATGACATATCTTGGCATGATGCCTGCCTGAAGAAGCAGCCTGAAGCCTATCTGCGCGGGCTTTGTCTTCTGTTCGCCAACCACGTCTATGCTCGGTACATACGTGAGATTGATGAAGACCACTTCATGGTAGATGGAGAACTGCCTCATCGCTTCGATGAAATAGCTGTTCTCTATATCCCCAACAGTGCCCCCTACCTCTATTATCAGCACATCAGCCTTATTGCGTTCGGCGATCTCCTCAACCTTCTCACCTATCTCCCTTGTGAGATGCGGTATTATCTGCACGTCCTCGCCCAGATAATCGCCCTTCCTCTCCTTGTCGATCACTGAGCTAAAGAGCTTACCGCCGGTTATGGAAAGGTCACCGGTGAGGCTCTTGTCAAGGAACCTCTCGTATATCCCAAAGTCCATGTCGACCTCGCTCTTGTCATCGAGGACGAAGACCTCGCCATGCCTGTATGGGTTCATTGTGCCGCAGTCGTAGTTGAGGTAACCGTCAAACTTCACAGGATAAACATTGTAGTCGTAAAAATCGAGCATCTTCAGGATGGACGATGTCACGACGCCCTTTCCGAGCCCGCTCATCAATGAACCAAGCACAACAATATATTTTGTAGGCATGAAGCTCATGGCGCATGAAACGTTTTAAATCTAGATGCGTGCCGCATACCAATGCAGTAAAATGCCAGAAGCATTTAAAAGGCAAACGGACAATTATAGATATACTCGCAATTTTGGGTAATAAGATGGAGAGCTTAGACGCAGGCAAGGACGCACCTAAACTGGTCAACGCATTTATAGAGATACCAAAGCAGAGCAACGTCAAGTACGAGTACGATGAGAAGTCCGGAGCGATGAAGGTGGACAGGATACTACACACGTCGATGGTATACCCATACAACTACGGATTCATACCTGGGACACTTGGCGAGGACGGAGACCCAATAGACATCATGGTCATCAGCACAGCAGCCTTTTCGCCGGGCAGCTTTGTGATTGCAAAGCCGATCGCCGTGCTACTCATGCGCGACGAAGAGGGCGTGGACTCCAAGCTTATAGCAGTACCAACCGAGAAAGTGGACCCGGAATACGGCAGGCTCAATGGAGTAAAGGAGATCAGCGAGCACACAAAGAGCATGATTGCTCACTTCTTCTCATATTACAAGAGCATAGAACCAGGCAAGTGGGCCAAGGTGGAAGGCTGGGAGGACGCCGCCGTGGCCCAGGAACTCATTAAGAAGGCTATTGCCAATAAGAAGTGATCGCAATGCCTGCGCGCAATCCTCCAGGCCGGCGAAATCAGACTTGTCTGCTCGCCTACCACGAGTAGCAGGCGGCAGGTGTGCGCCGCAGCGAACCTATCTTGCAGAGAAACCGCCAGCCGGCAGGTGCTGCATCACGTAGTCGATGTCATCGAAACCTAGCTTTTTCGCTATGATTTTCGCTATATCCGACTTCTTCTTGCTCCCCGGGGTTATTGCGACGTAGTTGCTTATGTTGAGCGCCTTGCAGGCGTAGAACGGGGCAATCTGTATCTGGTTTGATTGTATCTCTATCGAGATTGTCTGCGTCTGTAAGACTGGGGTGGCTGACCTAATCAATTCCTGCCGGTTATCGTACTTGAACGCGGCCAGTTCGAGAGGCATGTTCTTGTACCACTCCCTCTCTCCGCTGAGAAGGAAGCTTCCAGTGCCTAGCGAGCCTTTCTCCTTAGACTTACTGACCTGGCTCCTTTTCAGAGAATATACATTTGCTGATGATGTTCCACCTTCCCATGCACGCGAGTAGCAGGCGGCAAATTGCGCTACCTCCTCCCTTATCTCTCTTGGCGCATTCTCGCCCATCTTCAATATGACTACCGATGCGCCAAAGACATCGGCATGGAAGAAGAGGTCGCCATCAGTGAAATACCTTGAATTTATAAGCTCGTTTTGCTGTGCGCTCCTCCCGCCTATGACAAGCATCGAGTTGCTGGTGAAGAACCAGTTGAATTTCTCATACCATTCTCTGCTTACCATCCTTCTGACCTTATTCTTTGGCTCTGCTACCGCCTTCTCATCTCTCCTGGCTTCCAGCTCCTTGATGCTTCTCTGAGCTCCCTCCATCTTTCTCCTGGCCTTCTTAGAAAGCTCGAAATACCGCTCTGCATTCTGCTGCGCTGACTTAGTGAAGTCGATCTCTACATCCATATTAGTATGATTAGGTGTGCTGCATTTAAAAAGAGGAGAGGACAACCATTAAAGCGCAGATCCGTGCATATCGAACCTTGTACAAGGAAGCCTATGGCATGGGGCCTTGCGGCGGGTATGTCAGCCGACAAGGCCAACTATGATTGATATCACATATCCAAGCACGCCAAGGATGAGTATCCCTATAACTACTATCTTCAGGGTTCTCTTGAACGTATCTGCATCTGGCCTGTAGCTCACGCTGAGCACGTGCCTAGAATCCGAATATAGGCTGCTGAGGCTTTTTATTGGGTCAAATCGCATTTGCGGCTACCTCTTCCTGATTGGCTTTTGTTCCTCGAAAATCTCATCGAGGTCGACGTCGGCACTCTCTTCTATCCTCTTTCGTAGGCCATCCTCTGTGTACTCTGCGAATGCCACGCCTCCGATTACCACCATTATCCTAAGTATATTCTTGTTCACTGTAGGATCTATTCTGGCGCCCCACTTGAGCATCGCATCCTTGCTTATCCTACCGGATACCTCCTGGAAGATATTTTCCGCTTCGCGTAGTGTAAGGTCGTCTCCGCCTACTATGTTGACTATCGCCTTCTTGGCGGTTGAGAGGTCAACGTCGAGAAGCGGGCTCTTGAGCGTATTCTCTATGGCAACCGCGGCCCTGTCATTGCTCTGCGTAGAGTTCGCCTCGCCGATGCCTATTACAGCATAGCCTGAATCCTTAAGCACGCTTCGAAGATCTGCGAAGTCCAGATTAACCATGCCAGGCTTTGTCACCATCTCTATAATGCCCTTCGTGGCCTTGGCAAGTATCTCATCGCTTATCCTAAAGGCCATGTTCAGCGGCAGATCTGGCGCAACAGAAAGCAGTTTGTCATTAGGTATTATTATTGTGGTGTCGGCAACCTTTCGTAGCCTGGATAGCCCTTCCAGGGCATTTCTCATCCTGACCTTCCCCTCGCTGCTGAATGGAAGCGTGACTATGGCCACGGTCAGCGCACCTGACTCCTTCGCTTCGTGCGCGATCACAGGTATCGAGCCGGTTCCAGTCCCCCCGCCAAGGCCGCAGGTAAGGAAGACAAGCTGTGCATCGCTCAGGAGATGCTTTATATCCTCCCTGCTCTCAGTAGCTGCCTCCTCTCCCACCTTAGGATCACTTCCTGCGCCAAGCCCCCTTGTAGATTTCTTGCCGAGCAGCACCTTCCTGGTAGACCTGGTCCTTGCAAGATGCGGTGCGTCAGTATTCATGGCTATTATCGTCGCCCCATCGATGCTCAGTTCAGACATCCTTGTAGCGGTGTTTGAGCCGCTTCCGCCGGCGCCGACTACGTATATCTTTGGTTTTGCAGATTCAATGAATTTAAGCAGTTCCTCGTCGTCAACCGACATGACGTTGTCTGGCATCAAATTACCTTTTCGTTTTTATATATATTCCAAAGGCATAAAAATACTCTGCCCATTGCTGACATCATTCAATGCAGTTGCAGGTCGCACAGTATCTTATCGTCAGTCAAGTTTATAACAGTAATCGCCATGATCGCCAAGAGGCATACAACCGGGTCTGATTTGTGCTGTGCGCAAAATGACAAAACAGATTGCCAAAATTGCTATTTTTAATAGCATATATAAACCAGATTGCGCATATTATAGATTGTGTTAAGGCATTTCAATCCCCACCAATCCTTAACACCTCATCCTATTTTCCCATAAAGAGCTGTAGAGCTTATGCTATGGCTTTTCATCCGGCAGCGCAGGCCGCAAGCGATGATAACATTGCAATGCTGCTGCCTGCCAACACTTTATAAGTTGGTGTGCAGAATAGTCTATCGATCAGGATGGACATTGAAGGCAAGATGGCGCTGATAAAATCCGAGCCTCTTGAGGAGATCATAACCGAGGAGCGGCTAAGACACCTCCTTGAGACAAACAAGTCGCCAATGCACTATCTGGGCCTTGAAATCAGCGGAATGCCGCATGTAGGCCACATCTTCGTTGCAGGCAAGAAGGTAAATGACCTGGACAAGGCAGGGGTGAAGACACAGATCCTTCTGGCTGACTGGCACACAATGGCCAACAACAAGTTGGGAGGCGACTGGGAGCGCATAATAAAAGTGGCTGACTTCTACAGGAGGCTATTCAAAATAGTCTGCCCAAACACAAAGGTGGTCCTCGGATCGGACCTCTACAAAAGCAATGACGAGTACTGGAAACTAATTATCAAGATGGCGCGCAAGGTCACCCTCGCTCGGGCGACAAGAACCATGATAATATTGGGGCGCGGCGAGAAGGATACGCTTTATGTGTCACAGTACATCTATCCTGTGATGCAGGTGGCAGACATAGCTGCCCTTGGCGTGGACATACCGCATGCAGGTATAGACCAACGGAAGGTCCACATGCTTGCACTAGAGCTCTTCAAAGAGATGAAGCTCAAGGAGATAGTGCCTGTCCACCATCACCTGCTGCCCAGTCTACTCGAACCGCCAAAGGCCGAGGGTGTGGAAAAGGAGGAGGTAGTCGCTGCGATGAAGATGTCAAAATCAAAGCCTGGGTCATCTATACCTATCCTTGCCAGTGCTGAGGAGGTAAGCGCCGTGCTAAAGAGCTCATGGTGTCCAGAAGGGACACTCGAGAACAATCCGGTCCTCGAGATGTGCAGGTACGTCATCTTCCCTTCGACCGGCAACCTGAAGATAGAGAGGAGTGCAAAGTACGGTGGCGACATCGAGTTCGCCTCGTACAGGGAGTTGGAAAAGGCATTTGCCGAAAGGAAGCTGCATCCGATGGACCTCAAGAGCGGCGTAGCAGTAGCACTGACCAGGATGATGGAGCCGATCACAAGGTCCCTTGGCAGGGAAAAGGGGGAGATCACAAGGCTTATAGAAGGAAGGTGATATGGCATCTGCCATAGTCCATATAAAGCAGGGATATTATAACTAGGTTATAAAATTGAACAAGGAGTTATTTTGATAAACGCATACGTCACGCTTGGGCTCTCACTGGTGATGGCATTCGCCATCTTCCTGTCCATGCCGATAGTATTCTACAGGAAGCTGACCACCAGGCAGATGCTCTTTCTGAATGCTGGAGCCATAGGGATACTAGTCTTCCTATTGATGGATATATACGGGGACGTCGCCGCGGTTTTTGGCAACAACACCATATTGAACCCATACCTGATAATATTCATGGCCGGCTTTGTGTTGATGTACCTCTTCTTCGTGACTCCAAAGTCGAGCAGGGATCCTGAAGAGAACCCCAAAAGGACCTCCACACTCGCAGCCATAGGGATAGGTTTCCAGAACCTCACGGAGGGCCTGCTCTTCGGCTCTGCCGGTGCCGCCGGACTGGTGTCAATATATGTGCTCTCGATTACGGCATTCACGCTCCAAAATTTCACTGAGGGATTCCCAATTGCGGCTCCATTGATGGGGATGAAGCGTAAGGTAGAGAAGAGGTTCATGGCCGGCGCGTTCCTCATTGGCGGCCTGCCAACAGTGATGGGAACAGTGATAGGCCTGGTCTTCTTTTCAAACTACTTCCTGGTCTTCTTTGACGGGTTGGCAAGCGCCGCCATACTATACGTGGTGTTTGTCCTGTTTCATGTCAACATAAACAGGGGTGCGCGCGAAGCAAAAGACCAGAAGGAGAAGAGCAACTACATCTGGCTTACATACCTTGGCATACTTGTGGGTTTTGTCATTGCATACATACTGAATTACGCCATCGCGTACTGAACTGCGGGCACTGGTCAGATGACGATGGCAAGATCCACTAATGCACCAGGATCTATCCAAGTGCGATCACATCACCTATCTTCATGCCATACGCATCAGATGCGCCGCTTGCGATCTCAAGGACATACTTCGCAGCTTTCCTTGGCTTGTAGACCTCCGATGCGAATGATGATCTCGCAGGCTTAACACCCTTTTTGATATCGACGATTTTTCCGCTGCCGCTAACCCAGAGTATATCTATGCCGAAGTTCATATTCGGCATCCAGATACCCCATCTCGATTCCCTGCCGAAAACAAAGAGCATCCCCTCCTCCCTGCCGATGCTGTCCCTGTACATCAGGCCGACAAGCTGCTTTGGCAGGGTATCGGCTATATCTACCCTGAGCCTCCTGCCTCTGAACTTAAGCTCCCTGCTCTTGAATCTGGTAAGTTTGTATGCAAGCCACGTGATTACCATATGCCGATACCCTACTGCTATCCTCAGCCGCCGAGTTCCCCGAATGCGCGGAGCATGGCAAACTTGAAGTCAGTTAGCGCCTCAAGCGCATACATCCCTTCCATGGTAAACCGGTGCATCTCTGGAGGATCCACGTTGACCTGGGCACAGGCCATCTCGCCCGCCTGTTCTCCGAGAGAGAGCATGCCAAAACGTACGTGCCCTTTGTTGTCTATGCACTGATTGCCACCATCAAGTATTACGAGCGGCATTGGGACCTCATGCAAATGCGCATCAGAAGAAGGCATGCGCCAGTTTGCATGTGGGTCTATAAGCCTGGTTTTATAGCAGGTCTCCTCAAGCGTCTCCCTGGTTGCTGCTTCGTTGGGCAACTCTCCACCTCCGGCCCGGCCTGCGGGCTCCAGCCACTTGCCAAGCTTCTTGCCGCCCTTTACTACGCTGCAGCTGCCGCATATGTACATGGTTACCACACAATCACATGTTCTCGTATAATTCCGCAATTCCCCTGAGGACTATATAGGCTACCAGTACCACCACCAGCGCATAACCCACCAATGCCGGGGCTCCCCAGATGTACATGAATGCGAGATATGAGAACGCAAGGAACTTCACAACGTTTATGCCGCCGCGCCCCAGAGGTGAGGAGTACACAACCTCGGCAAACCTGGTTTTCATCTTTGATGACGTGCCCTTGTTTGCCATGACAGCATCGACGAAGGAGTGCCTTATGACTATTATGAGCAGGACGTAAAGCGGCAGCACGTTTAGATATGTAAATACGATCCAGAACGAGTATTCGACCACCCTGTCACCTGCAACGTCCATGCGCGCGCCGTGCTTGGAGCTCTTGGCAACCTTCTGCTTCCACCCCTTTACTACTGCTGCGGCTGCCTTGTTACCTGCTGCCGCACTCATGTAAGTGGCAAAGCTCACCTTGCCCTTACTGATTTCCCTCACCGCCAGGTAGCCGTCAAATGCGTCAAGCAGCATTGTCACCGCTATTAGCGCGGCAATCAGTATAGGACTTACCTTTGCTATAACCAGATAGACAACAAGTATTGCAAGAAGCGTCCTGAAGACCGTTGCCATGTCAGCGGATCTCATCCCAATGACCTAACGTGTATCGTTCCCATAGAATTTAATACTATCGATTCCTAATCTAACACGAATAAAACCAGTGTCAGCATGCCAGATCTGAATGCAAGCGAGGAGGAGATACTTGGGTACTGGAAGGAGCATGGAATAATGGAGATGGTTAGGGAGAAGAACAGAGGCGGCAAGCCTTTCTACTTCCTGGACGGCCCTCCATTCGTGAGCGGCGATCTCCATCCCGGCCAGATGTGGGTCAAATCGATGAAGGACGTGGAGCTACGATACCGCAGGTTCCGTGGCTTCGATGTATATGACAGGGCCGGATACGATGTACACGGTCTACCAATCGAAAAGAAGGTCGAAGCAAAGCTCCAGGTAAGGTCGAAGAAAGAGATAGAGACAAGGATAGGTATAGGCGAGTTCATCAGGAACTGTAAGGAGTATGTCAATGCATACATAGGCAGGATGGATGCAGACTACGAGCGCTTCGGCATATCGCTTGATTTCTCAAATCCATACATACCTTCGACAAAGCAGTACATGGAGACCGAATGGGGCATGCTGAAACGGATATACGAAAAAGGCCTGCTCTATAAGGGTCTGAGGTCGACGCCGTACTGTACAAGTTGCGAAACAGCAGTATCCCAGGGGAGTACTGAGGTGGAGTACAGGGACGACGAGGACCCGTCGCTCTATATCGCCTACAAAGTGATACCATCTACGTCGTCGAAAGCGAAATTACGCGGCGAGATATACCTGTTGATATGGACCACAACGCCCTGGACGCTTCCTGCGAACATGGCTGTTGCGGCAAACCCGAAGGAGCTTTATGCGCTGGCAAAGATCGGCAAGCGCAGATACATCATGATGAAGAGCAGGCTTGACGATATCTCAAAGATGCTTGGAGAGAGCGCGATAGTAGAAGGCGAGTTCTATGGCAGCGAGCTGCAGGGGCTGGGGTATGTTTCCCCGCTTGAAGGCAAGATTCCAAAACAGAAGGAATTCGGAGCATACCATAAAATAGTTCTTGCCGAAGAACTTGTAAGTAAGGGAGAGGGAAGCGGACTTGTGCACATCGCTCCGGGGCACGGCCTCGAAGACTATCTTGTCGGGAAGAGGTATGGCATACCAATATTCTCACCCATAGATCAACATGGCGACTATACGCATGATGCCGGTGAGTACAATGGATTGCATGTGCCAGGAGAGGCCAACGAGCGCGTCATTACAGATCTGGAAGCGCTCGGCGCCGTAGTGTATCTGTCAAAACTGAGGCACAGCTATCCGCACTGCTGGAGATGCGATACGAAGCTAATCTTCATGGCAACAAGACAATGGTTCGTCAACATACAGAAGGTGAAGAAGAAGATACTCTCAGAGAACAGCAAGGTCTCCTGGCATCCTGTGGAAGCGCAGAGGTGGGAAGAGGAGGTGCTGCAAGGATCCCCTGACTGGACCATCTCCAGGCAGAGATATTGGGGGGTGCCAATGCCGATCTGGGAGTGCGGGTGCGGCGAGATAACCGTGATAGGAAGCTTAGGCGAGCTGCGCGGGCTTGCGACTGACGGTGCCGCTGTAGATGCGCTCTCAGATATACACAGGCCTCATATCGACGGCATAAAGGTGCGCTGCAGAAAATGCGGCAGTGAAGTATCCAGGGTGAAGGACGTCCTGGACGTCTGGTTCGATTCTGGAGTCGCATACAGGGCTAGCCTCACATCTGAGCAGTTCGAAAAGCTCTTCCCAATGGATTTCATACTGGAAGGCGTGGATCAGCTCAGGGCATGGTTCTCCTACCAGATAAAGGTCAGTGTCATTGTAAATGGGAAGAGGCCTTTTGACAACGTAGTTACGCATGGCATGATGCTCGGTCAGGACGGGGGGGAGATGCACAAGAAGCTTGGCAACTACGTGCCACTTCCGGAATTGATGAAGACTACAACAGCGGACTCGTTCAGGCTCTGGTGTACCTCGCATGCGCCGCAGCTTGACCTGTATTTCAATACTGAGAAGATTAACGAGGCAAACAAGACGGTGAAGCTGCTATACAATATCTCAAACCTCTACAGTGAGTATTCGGATGCCGCAAGCTACAAGCCTGGAAAGGTAAAAAGGGCCTGGGATCCCTCCTCCCTGCCCCTTGAGGACGCGTGGATACTCTCGAGGATGAACAGCTGCATAAGGTCAGTGACACAGAGCCTTGACAATTACGAGATATACAAGGGAGCTGCTGCGATAAGGAACTTTGTCACCGAGGATTTCAGCAGGATCTATCTGAGGATGGCAAAGAAGAGGATACTCTACTCGAATAGGCGGGCCGCCAAGGCTACGCTTGGGATCATCAATTACCTTCTTTTCAACACCCTAATACTGCTGGCCCCTTACATGCCCTTCTCAACAGAGAAGGTCTATCTTGATAATTATGCAAAGAAGAGTGTATTCCTCGAGGATTGGCCCAGATTCAACACAAAGCTGATCAACGCTGATGCAGAGAAGGATTTTGCCATAGCCATGGATGCGATAACTGCAATACTATACAGCAGGGAGAAGGAGAACCTCAAGCTGAGGCAGCCCCTCACGAAGGCCACTGTGGAGACGACAGATGATTCCGCTCTCGCCGCGCTGCAACGACTCGCGTATGTGATAGAGGACTATACAAACATCAAGCATCTCGAAGTGAGAAAGGCGCAGTCGCTCAACGCTGAGATCAAACCAAACTTCGGAAGGATAGGCCCCGACTTCAAGGACAAGGCAGCCGCCGTGGCCCAGGCGCTAAGAGCCTGCGATGCAAACAAGATGCTCGAAGAGATAGACAGGAATGGGTACTACCAATTGCATACGGACATGGGCGCGGTGCAGGTGACGCAGGATCATTTTACCGTGATAAAGAGGCTTCAGAACGAGGATGCAGTGCAGTTCAGGCACGGTGTTGCGTACATAGACCGGGAGATCAGCAGGGAGCTGCGTGATGAGGCCATAATAAGGGAGTTTGAGAGGGCCGTGCAGGTTGCAAGGAAGGAGTTGCAGCTTAAGAAGATAGACAGGATAGCGCTTCATTACCTGGCAGGCAAGGACATAACAGACGTGATAAGCGCAAATGCAAGGAACGTCAAGAAGGCGGTGAACGCAAAGGAGATAAGGGGTGCGATAGAGCCTGGCTCCGAGGCCAAGGAATTTGACATAAACGGGAGCGGCGTAAGGATATCGATAAGAAAGCTCTGATTAGGAAGTGGCTACATTCATGCTTTTGAATACATTTCTGGCAGGCATCTTTGACCAGCAGTCCTTGCAGATTACTATCCTCATAGTCTTGCTGACGCGCCTTGAACTCTTGACGCAGTCGAAGCATATCTTCCTCCTGCAGGATCTGCAGACCTCATTCTTGAAGATGTCCGCGCTACATCTCTCGCATAGCATAGCATCACAGTTGTCTATTACTCTGTATTAGAGTGTACCAACTATAATAAAAGGGTAACGTTTGCCTGGCTCTTGCAATACCACAGCATAACCATTATAAGCAAATATACTGATTAGTAAAGCATAGCATAAAGGATAGCCGGTTAAACTCTGGTTTTTAAGGTAAACCTGGGGGTTCGCCATTCTAACTTGGCATGTCCATATGCGCTTGTGATTCCGATGATTACTAACAGCAAAGCCAGGAAGGTTCCTACAACTGCTGCAAACGCTGACGGCTTGGCAAATTTGCTCAGGCCGACCATTGGCATGGCGGTTTTTGCCGCTGGTCTTGGCACGAGAATGCGGGAAGAAACAAGGGATCTGATACCAAAGCCACTTGTGTCTGTTGGCGGCAAGGAACTCATTCGCCATAATCTGGATCTGGTGCCCCCCGCGGTCACCGCAGTGGCCTTAATTATTGGCCATCATTCGGATATGATGAAGGAATGGGCAGATCAGCTGAGCATGCCGTACAAAGTACTTACTATAATGGCTGCAGACAAGAATATGGCAGATATGACAGCCCAGGCTGCGGCGGTACTGCGCGCTGACCACTTAATCATTGCTAACGGGGACGAGGTAATATTGAACTTCTCTTTAGAGAGCGCCATAAATCAGCATCTTGACAGGGGCGCAATTGCAACAACTGTAATGACATCCCCTTCCAATGCATTTGGGGGAAGTGCATTGTTTCATGTTCTCGGAGAACGCGGCAGCGTGGAGCGCGCAGAGTTTCCAGACAACGTTTCAAAAAAGGAATTGAGTTCGGAAGGATGGCTTCAGAATGCGGGAATCACAATACTCAGAAAAGACGCAATCAGACTGCTAGGATCACAGCAGGATTGGTACGGTGCGATACACTTTCCACTTGTCAATGCAGGCGTGCAAGAAGCATACATAGACAGGAATATAGTCTATTTCAACATAAACTCGCCCAGTAACATAAGGCAGTTCAACGATTATGTGTCAGGGCGCAAACCAGAGCGTCTATAGTGGTTTTAAGATGAATTGGGAAAAAAGCCTTAAAGTGCAGGCAAGGGCGTTCGAAACTGTATTGGGCAACAGGTCAATCAAAACGCAAGTGAAGCGATTGATAAGCATAAGCAAGAATACCACCGGGTTCCATTACTTTACCGGTGTTGGAAAAAACAGTTTTATAGCGCAGAAGATTGCCGCTACATATAACTCCCTTGGGATAAGGAGCATGTTTATGGATCCTGGGAATGCGCTGCACGGAGACATGAATATGTTTACGAAGGACGATGTGGTCATTGCGATATCAAAGAGCGGCGAGACCAGCGAACTTATAACATTCGAGAAGGCGCTGATAAGGATCAGCCCTAGGTCAACACGCGTAGCGATAACCTCTGCAAGTGGGTCTACGCTCTCAAAACTGTCCAACTGCACAGTAACGCTGCCAGTAGCACACGAGGGCGACCATCTGAATCTGGCTCCGATGTCCTCTACACTGGTGTACATGGGAGTCTTGCAAGCAATAGCTGTCGATTTAAGTTCCAGCAAGAAATTCTCGAAATACGATTTTATGAGGTCGCATCCTGGCGGCAGCATCGGAGAACGCGGATTTACTCCCTGACTAGGTTTCAATCAGATGAATCATGAGCTCTGGGATTTCTATGCTGGGCGCGCCTAATGGCTCTTTGGCATCAAGTTCGATAAACGAGATACTGATGACAAATAAGTATGTGACCAAACGCCTGGTAAACAAGGATTATGCAAAACAATTCGGCTATGAGGTTGGATGGTACAGGTTCGTCGAACAGCATGGTTATCCGAACATACCCAGAGTATTTGCATATAATCCGTTGAAAATGGAAAGAATACGCGGCATGCATCCTAATGCGATGAAGGAGTCATCCCCGCGCAAGACAGAAATAATGAATAATATACTTGATGCGATAGAGCTGTTGCACAGTATCGGCAGCGCGCCGGCGTGCATAGAAGACATGAAAGAGGTTTACTTATACAAAACAATAGATAGAATGAGGAGAATAAAAAAGTCAATTCCAGCTCACAACGCCTCCAACTATACGGTAAACGGGAGGAGGGTAAAAAACCTGCTGAACCCGCATCATACCGGTATGATAAGCAGGCTATTCCGATGTATACGGGTGCCAAAGAGGTTTACTGTAATACATGGTGATCCGACTTTTTCGAATACGCTTATAGACAGTGCATTGCGGGTATTCTTTATCGACCCCAGGGGGTATTTTGGTGGCTCGCGGGTATATGGTGATCCATTATACGATTATGCCAAACTCTTCTATTCCATCTCAGGTAGCTACGATGAATTCAATGAGCGCAGGTTCAAACTTGATATCGACAGCTCAGAGGTGGGAATCTCGATAAATAAGTCCGGATGGGAAAACATGGTCGGGGCTTATGAATCAAGGATCGGAGGGGACATATCATCGATACAATTACTCCAACCCCTAATCTGGCTTTCCCTCGCCGGCTCTGGTAAGCACGCCGCAGACAACGAGGCATCAATCAGGGCAGCATTCTTCCATGGGTTAGAGTTGTTCGATCAGGCATACGAGCAAGCAGGGCTCTCCTAAAACAAGACCCCGGCCACGGCCAGGGCACCCAACGTCGCCGTGCTCTCGATCTGATCATCAAGTATCATCCTCTTAAGCTGGGCCTTTGTAACAAACTTCATTCCAGTAATGCCCTCCGTTTCTTCCAGATGCGCCTCTCCGCGGTTCCCTATATCGGTAACTAGGACAATGTATCCGGTGTGCGTGTCAGTGGAGCCGTAGTCTGACATGGTGCCAATTAATTTAAATGTGCCCTTGCGAAACCCTGTCTCTTCAGCCAATTCCCTCTTCGCAGCTTCAACAGGACTCTCTTTGCCGTCTATAAAGCCGCCGCATGTCTCCCATAAGTACTTGCCCTGCGCGTGCCTGTATTCCCGCATTAGGAGTACCCTGCCTCTCTTGTCCACAGGTACCATCTTCACATAGCTCGGCTTCTCCACCACGCTGTAGTCTTTTATTTCCTTCCCGTTCGGTAGGGCCACGTGATCGAGGTACACCTTCACTATCCTGGTCTTGCATATGAGCTTCCTGCTGATTCTCCTCCATTTTCTCTCCTGCAACAGATCACCTGCCAATTCTATGCATTGTAAGTTTATATGCGCGTACCATTAAGATAGCAGAGGCCCGTCCAGTCCGGCCTGACCGGCTGGTCTTGTTTTATGGGCCCAAAAACCCTGTCATCCTATATATAAGCATGACAGGGGCACCAAGAATCATAATAGCAAGCTTCCTTGATGAAATTGGTAATAATTGATACCATTAAATAAGAGAACAGGCAGGAAGTAAATAGTGAAAAACATGGCGTTCAGGGGCAAGGCGATCAGTGAAGTAGGCAAGCAAGACGCACTGGAGCATGCGCACAGGCCTGCAAACTCCCACAGTACGGCAAGGAACGCGTTAAGCATCGCGACTGCATCGGCGCTGACTATAGGGGGCAGTTTCGCGGTGGGTATGACGGGCTATTTGGCATTCGAATCAGCAGGGATAAAAGTCTGGCCCGCGCATGCCGGACGTGTAGCCGCCGCAGTTGCGAGCGAGACCACAGTACGCAATAGCCATGCGCAGGCAAGTAGCGTGCCTGTGCGAAATGTATCGGCCGGTCAGGTAAATGCCCGTATGAGAACCTATGAGACTGCGATTAGGCCTATTCAGCAGACAGGTACTGGGCAGACCACCGCCACGCCGATTGTGATAAGGAGATATCCGGTTGCCGTTGGCAATGAGAATATGCATGCACAGATCGACGTAGTACGCGTAGGGACGGCGGGAGGGGCGTCTCTGTGCAAGGATATAACAGTCAGCGCGAACAATGCAACAACAACCACGCTTATAAACAGCGAGCACAACAGAGACGCAGAGATAACCTCATGCGCACTGGCCATCCGGATGGCAATGAGGGATGCAGGCCTTGCGCGCGGTTGATATGCCTTTCGGATCCAGTGTCCAATGCAGGAGTCCAATATCCCGCGTCCGATGTGCCGCAGGCAGGCTGCAGCCTCGAAGGTGGAAGGTGCATGATTAATTAGGAGTTAAGGTGTTTGCAAACGGAGCTGCGATTCAATGACAGAGGAATATCGATTAAGGGGCACGGTTATGCGACAGGGTTAATGGATCTTGCGCGCGAGGCCGCAAGGGATGGATACCCTGAAGAGGCAAGGAGGCTGTATTCCGATGCTGCTGATGTTTACCTGCGATTCGGGCCTCTTGGCTCAGCGCGTTCCGCGCTGGAGAAGGCCGGCCGGCGCAGGGAGGCAAACCGCATAAGCGAGTTCCTGAAGACCTCGATGGACGGCTATTTGCTCAATGAAATGAGAATGCTGGAAAGAAAAGTCAGAAAGCTGCCTGAGAAGCGGCAGAGCAAGAGCCCGTGGATATTCAGCAACTGGCTACAAGGCGCATCGCATAGCTGGTCTTATTTCTTCGGCAATCAAAGCGATGCAAGCGGCGCAAGGATAAGCGAGCATGCTGCCTCGCGCGCAAGCGAGGCTTTCATAGACGCGGTAACGGCGCAGCGTGCCGGAAAGGAGGACGAAGCGAGAATGCACTACTCGAATGCGGCAGACGCGTACCTAAAAGAGGGTCTTCTTGTGGACATGCTGAATTCGCTTTACAAAGGCGGCAGAGAAGAAGAGGCCCGCGCGCTCAAGAAGCGCATGCTTGCGCAGCTGGCGGATCTCGAAAGGCGGAAGGCGCTCTCTCTGACCCAGCGTGTGCAGGCCATGCCGGATTGGTCATGGCAAAAAGACCCGATAATGAGGCTGGTCAACGGAATCCTGCGGGATCGCCCAGTAGCAAGGGGCAGCGCAGAGCCACAAGGAGGGTGCGGGCAGATCCTAGCGAGGGGCTAATCCATGCGAGAACGACAACCAAGAAACAGGCCGCTGCCGACAGAGCTTATAACAGGGATGCTTGAGAGGGGAATCAGCGACGCGATAGCCGTGCATGGCGCATGCACCCAAGCCGCGCTGGACTTCTTCGTGACAGGCGTTGTAAGAAGAAGCGGCCCTGACATACCGCATCCTGGCAGAATATACCTGATGCCCCTTATCTTTGACCAGGATTTCAAGGAGCTCCTAAGGGAGCGAATGGCAAGATACGTGGTAGAGCATCCGACCAGGCTGATGCGGGATATGGACCAAGAGATGCGACGGAAACTCGATTCAGGAAGCCATATAGAGATGAGCGAATATGACGCCCTGATGCCTTCTGCACACTGGTCCATCACAAAGGCTATGGCATATGCGGCTGACTCGGAGTCGGAATTCGATTACAGGATGCTGCTGCAAACTCATGGCGTACCCTACGGGCGCATCAGCAGGTATGCACCTGAAGTAGATAGGCCACAGGATATACCAATACCTGCAGATCTGGGCCTGGCTCAATCAACAGCGCGCGAGATACAGGCGTTCCTGTACAATTCGCAAAAAGAGAATCCATACAACATGCAAAGGGGCGTGCTCATAGCCGCCGGCAGGAAACTGATGAAGCTTGGCATAGAGATAGATCCAGAGGAATCTGAGTCGATAGTTGTAAGGACATCGGGGCTTACAGCAGAATATGTGAGCGGCATAGTGCCGCTGGGCAGGGAGAGCAACGAGGCAATAATGCGGTATCTTGCAAGCAGGAGATGAGAGGAAATCTTTATTAAGAATGGAAAACTGATTTATAAGTTGTAGATTACATGACAGCGAGATTAAGGAGCGGCATAGAGAAGGCACATGCAGTGGAAAGGAACATAATCGACCATACCCTGCCTGCCCTCAGACGACTCAGCGCAGGAACGCCTACTGGCATAAAGGTAGCGGTTGGTGTATTCGCAGTCGGAGCCGCAGCGGCTTACGCCATACCTGCCACGCTCGCTTCGGGGCCCGCCAGAAGCACTCGCCCTAGCAGCGAGGTGAGGGCACAGATAATAGACGAGGCAGAATCGCAGCTGGGCGTGCCTTACTGCTGGGGCAGCGAAGCTCCAGCGGGAACGGCTCCAAAGGGCTATAGAAATGGCAACCCATGCTCTGATAACCCTAGCTATCCAGCAGGTTATCCAGTCTATATCAAGCAGAAGTGGACCAGCCGGTCAGGCGGCTTCGACAATTCCGGGCTTGTCGACTGGGCTGTGTCCGCAGCCGGGGTCAAGACATTTGGCACTTATGGAAACGATGTTCACGGCCTTGATACGGCCCAGCAGTGGGCAAAGGTGCAGCAATACCTGGTAGCTAAACCCAGCGCAGGTGACCTTGTGTTTTTCACTTCAGGTTCAAATCCGCAGCCAACCTTCGTCGGCATATGCGCGATACCAAACTGCAATGCAATTGTAGCGGCCCCCGCAACTGGCGGAGTGGTAGCAAACATGGCGATCCGGACAGGAGAGGTAACCTCAAAAGAGGGCCTTGCGGGTTACATGCAGGCAGAACCTCTTGCGAACGGCAGCCTCACCCCTTTCGGTAAGATCGCAGGTTATGCCGATCTGACCATCTCCAAGAGAAGCTAAGGAATGAATTCACGTCTGCAACGGTCTGGCAGAAACAAAAGCCAGACTCTCCAAAGGAATTGCCAGCAATAATGATCGCGAGAACTCGTAACTTAACGTAGATTTATCCGCGCTGTAGAAAAGACGGCCCATGCTGTCCGAGTTCCTTAACGTGGTGCATGGTGACCTATGCGGGAAGTACGACAACGTTATTCTTCCAGGAGATGGGCTTTGCATCCTGACAGGTCCTATAGTCAATTTGCATGCGTTGCAATTAGATAAGCAAGCAGTAGATTAGGCCAAAACGAAGATAAATCTTTTTAATGGTGTCCTCTAAATATCACTTTATGTATAAGAAAAGAGGTAAATGTGCAAATATGGATTGAGTTTATGTCAAGAGCAAAGTTAACTAGACAGGAAAAAACAGACTATCTCGTTGCAGGCCTGGGGATGTTAGCCGAGGCAGACAGGAGGGGCGGCCCTGCCAACCTTGACCCTGCGACAATTCTGAAGCTAACAATGCGCGCAATGCCCTCTGTGGCAAGCATTCGCAGGAGTGCGCAGGGCAGGGGCTTATCACGCGATGAGGTCGAGAGAGAGCTCGCGGGGCTTATTCACGAAGTCAGGCGGATAGCAGGCCCAATGGGCTTGAAGACGCATGCGGAGATGCTGGAGAGAGTAGATGAACTTGTAGAGAAGCTCGAGTATCCTCCTTTCCGGACCCTGGCACCCTCACTAACAGATCCTGAATTGAAGAAGGCGCTAGAGCTTCTTGTTACGGGAATGGCAAAGTGGACAGGCAGAAGAGTTGGCGAAGCAGAACGCCAGAAGGCATTAAGAGAATTTGATGCATACCTAGCGTCCGTAGCAAGAGAAAAAGGACGTAGCAGGAGGGAGATTGGCGATGAATTCAGGATGGTCATGAGAAAGATCGAACCCATGGCTAAGGGATATGTCGCGTTAGTGCAGACAAGGGCCATTACTGCTGACCAAGCGGCACAGAGCCTTTTAAATTTCCTTGAAGGCGCCTGAGACCAGAAGGAGCGGCGCAGGCGCGCCGCAAGGAGCGCAGAAGCAATAAATTAGAATCTCTAAAAGAATGTTAGAGTACATGTAATATGGGCTGCAATGAACGACTGAGACAAAGAAGGCAGAGAAGCGGAGGATGACTTCTGGAAAAACAGTATAAACACGGGAAAAAGGGACAGATGAGATGCAAATAAAATCACGATTAAGGCCTGAAAAGGCAGTGATAGGCGTTGTTCACGAGGACTGGAATCTTGGTGAGACCCTGGCAGAGCTTGCAGCAATGAGATTCAAGCGCCTTGGCCTGGAAGTGCCCTCTGATTATAAAGAAAGAAAGTTAACTCACAAAATTGCCTTCTTCGATTCAATTGCAGCGGCATATTGCGGCACAAAAGTTGAGATAGTCCCGCTGGATGATGCGGCGCTCAATGTCGCAGCTATGCGCCATTCTAGCGCAATTGAGATTGCAGTAGAAATATTGGTGTCTGGCATTACTTATGGCACCTTCCCTAAGAGTGTCGTGCAGTCAGTAGGCAATTATATTCGCTCAACAGATCCTGCTTATTTTGAGAAGGAAGCCAGGATACTAACTGAGGGGGTTGATGATGTGCTGAGAAATGGCCTTGCTAGCCAATGGATAAATACTTTTCATGTAATAAACGGTCAGAGGACCAAGAAGATGCTGGAAACGGTGCAGAGAAGGAGGGTTGATGTAGTTGTGGTTGGTGATATGCATGCAAAAGACCTGGCGCGTCACCTGCCAAGATACCGTTACATACAGCTGCTCGGCTCCGCAGCGCGTCCATGAATTTGGAAGTTAAGCAAATAGCCTGCGAGATGCGTTAGATTCCATATTTTTGGAGATGAAAAGCATCTGATAAAAGTTGCATATTGCATATTTTTGGAATACGCCTTGTTTTGGTGAGCCCATCCCCCTTGTGCTGAAAAACAGGCAGAAAAGAGTGCCTCTCTCTCATGCGCACATTTTTCTGCCAGTTATATGGAACTCATGCTTTTTATTCCGAAAAAATGAAAGATAAGAACCGTGCCACAAGAAATAGTGGAAGTGTGGTGCAGAGACTGTCTCCGACGTCAAAATATTGCATGCAAAAGGGCGTAATTCAACACATCTTTATTCATTCGACTAATTAAGCGCTTGGAAGAAGCATGCATTAAAGCTCAAATATAGAAGAAATCTGCCAGTGCTAAGAATATCTAAGAAAAACTCAAAGATTTCTTATCAAGCATTCTGAGTCTGCTGCATAGGAATCGAGCAAAGATCTCCAAAGATATCGCATAAAGCGTGACCCACCAACTCTGACAATTGCACAGCCTTCCTACCCCTTAGAGCCATCTTCGGATGCCATCCAATTATCCTGGCCGAGAACGGCAGTCTGCCTGCATAGAAAATCGCATCGTTTGCTGCTTTTGTAGCGCCATTATTCATGCCATTCCAGCTGCAGCCTGCCGTCCATCCTGTTTAAATTTATCTATCGCAGCAAATTCTCCATCCAACTCCCTCTTGGTCTCTTTGAGTATCGCATGCTGTATCCCATTCTCGCTCTCATGCAAAGTCCTACTCATAATTTGTTGGATTTACTAGAATAGTTTAAGTATATCCCAAGAAGTGCTCATTTCTGTTCAACAAGACATATCTAATAACACCAATACCCTGTATGATATCTTATTGATGGCACATGCATATGTGGCTCACCTGCCTGCGCAGGTCGGGAAGTAATAACACCCTTTCCAACAGACCATTAAATATGTGGAAAGCCTGCTCCTGAAAACGCAAATGCACATAGAAACAGATTAATCTGAAAAATTGCTAGAGAAACTAATATACTTTTAGAAGCCGATAACGGATCAGCAATACCTCATTCTTGCTATTATACCAATACCTTCAGGTTTCAGGCAAACGGATAGCGGTTTTACCAAACAATATCTGGTATCTATAGAATCCATTCTGCGTAAAGTCGCCAGATCGGTGTGTGCAGCTAGTTGGCTTCTTTCCTATCCCAGATACGACTCCAATTCTGCAGCCTGTATAACTTCTCCTAATGCGACAGTTCGCACCTGACATAGGCGCCCACAAAGAGATTACCATGACTGCTCAGACTGCTAATAGTCCTTTCAGCTCCGCAACGTGCTCCATTTCCGCCCTGTTTGCTAGCCTGGAATTCCTCTTCCTTACAAACTGCATCGTAGTCATGCCGTCAAAGATGGTCATGGCTGCGGCGCTGTTGTTCATAACATCTAAGCTTATAGGCACATAGAACAGGTATGGAAGAAACTCCGGTATGCTGGCCTGAGCCTGCACGGCCTGTGCAAGCATGCGCTTGTAGGACGCTTCACTCTCCTTGCCGCTTGTATAAAGGTTTACCTCCTCCTTCGGAAAACCAAGGGCCAGCCCTATGCTTCTGTTGCTCCTTGCCGCACGCAATCTCTTCAGCGCGCCGCTGTCAACAGCTACCTCGTATGACATTCTTGATCGTCCTGTCCCATCGACATTCTCTCCCCTGCTGACGCTGAGTCCTAGCCTTCTCATCATGCGAATCTCGGTCCGCTCCTCTATTAGATTCTTGATCCAGTTCTGCGTCTCCCTCCTCTCCAGCAGCCCGTCGATGCGCAGTATTGCAGCCGGTTTTCTCCGAGTTACAACCAAATACAATGCGAGTTCCTGCCTTGCATTCAGCTCAAGCTTCCGTGCAAGCTTTGCCACTGCGTCTTCAGTAGTAAGCATTGTTCTATTAGCCATGATCTATAACGCCTCCTCTGTCCGCACCAAGTGCGATTCTATGCGGCAAATCCGGCAGGCCTGCCTGGGCACCACCGTGGTCTGCGGCATGCTCTGCGCGTCCTTCTATGTTTCTAATACTGGCCCATTCTTATTTTAAGCTTTTGTTCTAAGGCCGTATTCCTCCATGTTGCCTGCCACATGCATTCCAGGCGCCGGCCTATTGCGGCAGATTGCCGTCTGATACATTTTGCGTGCTCATTGAAATGAAGTATGTATGTCCAACGCCAGATACATACCTGCGCGCAGCCTTAAGCGACGCCGCACACTGCGCCGGCGTATCCCTCTTGTTCTCAGCAGGCCAGGTATATAATGCCCCATTATTCTTCTCTCTGAGTAAAGCAGGCAGTCCCATCTTCGAGTATTCTTCTACCAGCTGAGTGCTCTGCACTCTTGGCCATATTCTAATATAATAAAATTGTGTGTCTGATAGCTCTACGACCAGACGCTTGTCTCTTCCTGCGGGCCTCTTGCTGCTTACCTCCACCCCGTCTACGTAGATGTCAAGCATGTTTCCCTTTCCTCCATATGTCATGAATTCCTGCGTCAGCCTGCCTTTTGGAGTGAGCCTGTCCTCTACAACCACACTAAACTGCGCCGTTGCAGGGAAGCCTATCTCAACTACGCTTCCCTTTGGCACTGTCGCAACGCAGGTTTTGGAATCGGTACTCAAAGAGCCAAGTGCCGTGCCTGACTGAAATGGCTGTATTATGGAAGCCGCTGCAATTGCAGCTGCAGCAAATGGCCTCGGTTTTCTATCATTAAATCTCATAGTTATTACTTCAGATGATTATCGGAATTGGTGGTACTTATACCTTTCCTATAATACCCAAATAATGATGTTATTTTGTCACAATGCAACACAGAAACAAAAAAGCCGCTTGACTCATGGTTGCCCTGCCGCAATGCCACCAGCCAAAAAGCTATTTATGCATGCGCTGGCAATAAGATTGTGATTATATGATAAGTGCAGTCATTACTTCACTGGATAAGGACAAGCTTCTGGCCACCCCATCTGGAAATATTGATCCAGCTGAACTTGTAGGCAGAAAGGCAAGATACTTGGATAAAAACGGCAAGATATGGCCCGGCACAATCAGAGGTGCAGATGATCCGTTTGTCATAGTGGCGTTCGAGACCTTTCCAAGCGGCCTTGGGCAGGGGCAGCTCCTTGACATATGGGAGGACGGCGACAGCGAAGCTGATTTCGCATAAGGTCGCATTCATGCGGCAATGCCCTAAGATACCTGGTACACATGCTTCACGAGATGCAACGGTAGAAGCGTTATATACTTTTAGCTCTTAGTTGGATGTCATGGGAAAGCTTGTCGAGATCCTCAAGCTGACAAGGATAGAGCACAGCCTGCTTCTTCTTGTAGCTGTGGTCTCCGCAGAGCTTATCGCAGGATGGCATATCGGCCCCCTGAAGCTAGCGCTGAGCCTGATAACGCCGGTATTTATAAGCATGGCTGCATTTGCGATAAACGATTACTTCGACATAAAAGTTGACAAGCTGAACCACCGCACGAGGCCTCTCGTCACAGGGACTATAAAGCCCGGCGAGGCGATCAATATAACGATAGCAAGCCTGATAATAGGTGTGGGCGCAAGCGCGTTCATAAACCCCGGCAGCTTTGCAATAGCAGCGATATTCGGCCTTCTTGCGCTTCTATACAGCTACAAGCTCAAGGAGAAGCTCTTCTGGGGCAATGCATACATAGCATTCTCGATGGCCATACCATTCATATACGGGAGCTATGTTGCAGGCAACGCGGTAAGGTTGAACATACTGCTTGTCGCAATCATGATCTTCCTCAGCGGCCTTGCGCGCGAGATACACGGTACAATACGCGATTACAGCGGAGATGTACTTATCAGGAATGCGCATACAATACCGAAGAAGGTGGGTATCAAGGCATCTGCCTATCTTGCAGCAATTCTGTACGCCTCGGCAATACTCCTAAGCATCTACCTCTTTGCAGCAGTCCCCCCATTTAGGCTCAACGTCGCATATGGCCTGTTCGTGTTCTTCACAGACGCGATGCTGGTATACGTAAGCCTGATATACTTTTCCAGGCATGCCAGCAGATACTATGACCTTGCAAGGAACCTCTCGCTGTTTGCCATGGGGCTGGCCCTGGTCGCGATACTTCTCTCTCCGCTAATCTGACTGCCTGCGTCCCCTTGCTGCCCGCTTAGTCTCATTCCTAGTCCCATTGCCAGGCGCCCTGACCAGCTGAGCTATCATTACAATGAGCATTATGACCACTACAACCAGGAGGATCAATAGTATGTAGTATACCTGGCTTATCTCAACCTTGATGCCTGTTATCTGCGCCTCTACACTTATCCCAGTCGGCGCAGCCTGATACAGTGGCGTTGTGCTGTGCACAAACGAGGCTGTGATCTGCCGGTTTGCGTATTGTAGTCCCTGTGCAAGCTGCATTGTGGTGTACGCCGAGTATACATACGCGCTCCTGTTGCTCGCGTTAGTGCTGAGGCCGGCCTCGTACAGATAGAACTGCGACTGTTTTGCGAACTGCGAAGGCCATACACCGTAGTTGTACGCTGAAAGATTCGATGCTATTGCGCCTGCGCTTATTGGCGAGGCATTGAACTGCCTGCTCTGGTTGTCAAACGTATTAGCGTATACGGCTGCATACAGCGCAGCGCCGTACAGGCCCTCCTGATAATCCTGCACCGCCGCATTCTTGTACATGCCGTTGCTTATGTCTGGGCTCTGTATGTAAGAGGCGGCTAGCGCCTTTATTGATTGCGATGTATTTACATAATCGGTCCCGCCAATGCGGGTGGCTATGCTGTACATCTGATTTGCGGCATTGCACCATCCAGCAGACGACGCAGCCACGTCAAGGCTGCTCAGTACGCCATCCGAGGATTCGGACTGATTGAGCAGCTGCTCCGAGTATCCGAGGTTTATCTCCCCCCACGTCTGGCGCATCTCCCCTCCTATCACATACTCGTAATTGGCGCTTGTCATCGGTGGCGGCGCCAGTGAGGTGCAATAAGAGTCCAGGTTCTCCATGACCTGGAGCGCATGCGCAAAGGTCGCATTGCCAGAGTTTGCGAACATAAATGCATTTATGTACTCAAGATATGCCAGATCCGAAGCACTGTAGAGATATCCCTTTGCCCCAAGCTGCCTGTACTGGTCAAGCTGCCCCATCATCTGGCGCTTCACCGCGCTATAATTGTCGCTGAGTAGATTTACCTCTGCGGCAGTTGCGTTCAGCGTGTAGTTGGCAAGCAGCGCAAACGCGCTGTTGTTGCAGGCGGTGCAGGCCAGGTTGGTTGCCGGTAGCGATCCTACGCTGTAGTTCTCAGACAGGTTGAAGCTGAGAGGCTCAGAACTCACATCCCCAAATGCGTACGGCAGTGCCTGCGTGACATTGGCCACCTCTACGAGGGGCACGTTGAAATGCTGCTGCGCTATGTAATAGAACTCCTCTTCGAAACTGTACGGCGGTGCATACGGCACAAGCACAAACCTCATGCCCTGCTCCTTTGCCGCTTCCACCTTATTGTAAACGCCTCCTATCTCGCCTACGCTTCCATTGGAAGCTATGGTACCAGTGACAGTGAAGTTGTCGGCAAGGGGCCTGTGCTGCAGCGCCGAGATGGCAAGTAGGGTGAATGCAAGGCCCGCGCTCGGCCCGGAGATGTTGCTGCTGTTATCGATCCTGTACTTGAAGGTATAGTTGTTCTCGTTGTAGCCCAGGTACTCTGACGCGTAGGCCGCAGCTGTTATCGCGGAATCGGTGGTGCTTGAGCCTACGTTGTTTGGCCCGACGACATATACCATGCCATGGCCCGGAGTCACGTTCAAGGACACGTACGTCAGTATGCCGTTGTCCGCATTTAGCAGCACTGCAGGCGCGCGTATATACGAGGTATACGCGCCTGCCCAGCCGAGCAAAAGCACGGCTGCAAGCATGATCACTAGTAGACTCTTCATCGGAATTATCTTTACTACTCAAGATTTAAAACAGTTGCGCAGTATTTAGTCTTTTCAATGCCAATGCGCCCCCACGCGCATGCGGCATTGCCACCGTAAGCACGCTACGCGCTGCAGGCATTCCATCGGCAGCCTCTAGAAGTCGCTTATCCTGCTTTGTCTGTTACTCTTGTTCTCGTTGCTTATCGTATTTGATATATCCACAATTCCGAACACGCCGTCGTATCCCGGAATCACACGCACGCGCTCGGCCCTGACATTACCTATGGCATTTGCCAGTTCCTGGTCGGCTTTCCCAAGCTCATCGAGTCTTACGCGCAGAAGGATATCGAATTCCGTCCCGAACCTGGCTATCAGGTCGTCATATGCCTTGTTTACGTATGCGGTTCCTACGCCCTTCTTCTTGACGTGCGCTATTATCTCCTGAAGCGGCACCGTATGCACGAACGGTGGCCGGGCTGCAGGCCTGTATCCTTCCTCCCTGTCGGCAAGTTCCTCGACCCTATGAAGGACGCCTATGGTGAGCCTCTTCCTGCACACAGGGCAGAGGTTGTTGTACTTCTTTGCCTCTGCGGGAGGCAGTGAGATATTACAATTTCTGTGTCCGTCGTAATGATACTTGCCCTCCTCAGGGTAGAAGTCCACTGTCATCTTTATCTTCTGCCCCCGTATTGCGGATATTATCGAGTCGTAAGACGGGCTGCTGCCCAGCTCGAAGACCGTGGCTTTTCTCCCCATCTTCTGCAGCGAGTGCGCATCGCTGGTCCCTATCAGTGCGTACCTGTCAAGTTTCGAGACACGCCAGTTCATGGCCGGATCGCTGCTCAGTCCCATGTCTATGGCGCTGATGTGCCTTGCCTGGTCCCCGTAGGCCTCCTCCACCGAGTTGAATCCCGAGAACGCCCCGAGCGCACCGAACCAAGGAGTCCAGAGATGCGCAGGGAAGATAAAATTGCGCTTGTCGACCGCCATGACTGCCTCGACAAGCTCGCTTGCGGTTATCTTCAGTATGGGCCTTCCGTCAATCGAGAGGTCGCCGTACTTTGCAAGGCTCTCGTTGATCTGCTCAACAGCGCCTATGTCAGGTGCGAGAAGCACATGGTGTATCTTCTTGACATGCCCCTCGGTGCTGAACATGCCCAGCTTCTGCGATGTGCCCGTGCCGTCGTTGAATATAGTGCATATCTCACTGCCTAGCAAAAACCTGGTGTCCGAGGCTCCGCCCATTATCCTGTAAAGGCCACCATCCTCCTCAAGCGTAGACTTTATATCCTTGAGCCAGAGGGGGTGGGTGAAGTCTCCTGTAGCTATTATACTGATGCCTTTCTTCTGCGCAGTCTCTGCCATTGCAGGAAGGAGAAGGCGCTCGCTGCATGCCCCCGCGTACTTGGAATGAAGATGCAGATCCGCTATGTATTCCATTTGCCTACCCCGACTTCGTTACCCCGTTCCTCTGGCAGAGCCCGGCAATTGGGCATTTGCTGCAGAGCGGGATTTGCGACTGGCAGATCCTCTTGCCATGCGCCTTGAATACGTATGCGATATTATGCCAGTGCTTCTTCTCCACAAGCCGCATCAGGTCTTCTTCGATGACCTGTGGATCCTTGCTCCTGGTAAGGCCAATCCTTCCGGGAACCTTGATGACCCATGTGTCGACAGGTATGCCCACAACTATCCTGTAGGCATTGATCAGTATCGTGTTCGCCGTCTTCCTGCCTACTCCAGGCAGTTCAACCAGCTCCTCCATGCTTCTTGGCACCTCTCCGTTGTACCGCTCATCTATCGATTTGCACGTGGCGATGATATTCTTTGCCTTGCTGCCTGCGAACGAGACTGCCTTGACATGGTTGTAGAGCTCACCTGGGTCTGCACTGGCATAGTCCTTTGCAGTCCTGTACTTCCTGAAGAGCGCAGGGGTCAGCGCATTGACGACCTCATCGCGCGTCTGTGCCGAGAGTATTGCTGCAACCAAGAGGTCTATAGGCGTCTTGAAATCGAGGTAGTAATGGGCATTTGGATACTCGTTAAGCAGTATGCCTATCGCCTCCCTTGCCCTGTCCCCATCAAGCAGCTTCGCCTGCATAAATTCACATCTTATATCCTATGTCGCGCAGGAATTTCCTTCTTGCAGCCTTATCGCCCTGCGTCTCGACGCCCTTGGGGGGCAAGCCATCAACTACCCCAAGGATGCTCCTCCCCTGCCCTGTCTCAGCCACCACAACCTCGACAGGGTTTGCGGTGGAGCAGTATATGTTAACTACTTCAGGCACGCCCTTGACCGCATTGTTGACATTTATCGGATAGCCGCTCTTGAAGACTATTACAAACGCGTGGCCTGCACCTATGGCAAGCGCGTTGCGCTTCGCAAGTTCAACGAGCTCTGGGTCATTCCCCTCCTCCCTCACAAGGCACGGCCCGCTGGCTTCTAAGAATGCCAGGCCAAACTTCATCC
Organism: Microcaldota archaeon; assembly: GCA_021817325.1. GTDB lineage: Archaea > Micrarchaeota > Micrarchaeia > Micrarchaeales > CABMGC01 > JAKAVK01. The sequence goes on from JAKAVK010000014.1 coordinate 57,364, forward strand.
CCGGCACTGCTCCTGCAAGCGCTTCGTATAAGTCCTCTGCAGTCTTGATGAAGCCGGCATGGCCTATCATAACCTGCACGCCGTCCTCTTTTTCCACCTTCACAAGCCTGATGTCTGCCATAGAATCACGGCCTTACCCTATCCCTGTCTCTTGGGAAGAGTGCGCACTCCCGTATGTTCTGCCTGTTCGTGATCTTCATCGCGAATCTCTCGGCGCCTATGCTCCAGCCTGCATGCGGCGGAGCTCCCTGCTTGAATGCGTTGATGTAGAAGCTAAATGCATTCTCATCAAGGCCGCGCTTCCTTATTGCGTCGACAAGAATGGCTGGGTCGTGTATACGCTGGGCTCCGCTGGATATCTCAATTCCCTTGTAGATAAGGTCGTAGCTATTCGACACCTCAGGGTCCTTTTCGTTCGGCATGCTGTAGAATGCGCGCACTGCTGTCGGATACTCCTTGACCACCAGCAGCTCCCCATATAGTTCGCAGAGCCTTGCCTCATGCTCCCGTGTGAAATCCTCGCCGAACTCCATCTTGATTCCGTTGGCATTCAGCTTCGATAAGGCCTGCTTGTACGTGATTACCCTGGGCTTTGGCACCACGAACTGTGCATCCAGTGTTTTCAGATCTTGTGCATTGGCCTTTGCCACATCTTTGAGTATGCCTACGACAACCTTCTTCAGCAGCATTATGGCATCATCCGGCGTGGCAAAGCCCATCTCTATATCCATCTGCGTCGACTCGTTAAGATGGTAAATTGTGTTGTGCTTCTCCGCCCTGTAGACTGGCATGATCATGAAGACGCGGTCCATTCCGCCTATTACGGCAAGCTGCTTATAGAGCTGGGGAGACTGTGCGAGGTACGCCTTCTTCTCGAAGTACTGCAGCTGAAAGAGGTCTGTCCCGCCTTCAGTCGCCTCCTCGACGATGCCCGGCGTGCGTATCTCCTGGAAGCCCTCCTTAGAAACTATCTTCCTAAACGATCCAAGGACTGTTGAAACAACGTTGAATACTGCAGTTGTCTCGAGGCGCCTTAGGTCAATATGCCGATAGTCCAGCCTTACATCTATCTCTGCCGGTACTTTGCCCGTGACTTCGAACGGTATCATCGACGCAAGGGGGTTTATGTTCCTTATCTCCTTGGGTATTATCTCAAAACCTGCGTGCGCCTGGGGATTTGCCTTGACCACCCCTCTCACGCTTATTACACTCTCCTTTGGCAGCTTTGAAGCCTCAATGAGAGCCTGGCTGGCCTCGCCCATCTTGACAGTCACCTGCACAATGCCGCTGTGATCCCTGAGCTGGATGAATATTATCTTGCCAATATCCCTGATCTCATGCACCCAGCCTGCAAGCACAACCTCCTTGCCCTCCATCTGCGCGTTGAGCTGCCCAACATAATGGGTACGATAAGGACTCTTCAAAGGAACACCGCTGTTTGTAAACTTGGACGGCAAACCTTTAAAGGATTGGGGTTGATGTGTAATTGGTAAGGACATGGCCTCTGTAGGGGAGCTCATGCAGAAGCATGCTGTAGGCGTAGCTGCGACTGCGAAGGTCTCCAATGCGGTGCGGCTAATGAAGGCAGCCCATGTCTCACTCATGCCGGTTGTCGAGGGCGGCAGACTGGTAGGACTGGTGACAAAGGAGGTGGCATCGATATCAGGCAACTCGACGCGCTTGGTCTCTGAGGTCATGCTCAAGCCTGATCTCTTCGTCGAGGAGGGTATGAACATCGAAGCCGCTGCCGACCTTATGATCAGAAGGCATGCGAGCAGGGTGCCTGTAATAAACAACAGAAACCAGATGCTCTTCCTCGGTATAGTGACCGCATCTGACATAGTGAAGGAGATGAAGAAATAGCGGCCTTTAAGATATCTTATCTGCCCAGTGTTATCTCTATTGCACTGACCTTCGATCTGCTGCCGTCCTCGTTGGAGAGCTCCTCGGAACTTATTGCTATCCCGTTTACCCTGGCGTCAGTGACAAACCTGTTTCTAGAAATCTCAGCAACATCGACAGCTCTGGAGATGGCGTTCCCCCTTGCCCGTATCTTGACGCTGCGTGCGCCGTTGTTGAACTGCGTCACCACTGCCAGCACATAATTCATCTGCGGTTTCTTTCCTATCAGGACAATGTTCTCGGCCACTGTCCCGCCTGCGTTTCCATCCTCTTCGTTTGCCATCCACTCACCAATTTGTTAAAGCATCTCTGTTGAATTGCTGCAGTTATGTTATTATCTCGGTCATATTATATAAACTTTGTGGGTTTTTCTGAGGATACCGATCCGGCGCCGGCGCGATCTCGCAGCATAAGCCGGATGAAGACACGCACCGGCAGATAAAGCTGCAGATTACCTCACCATCCGCCTCCCGCTCTTTGCCCTGTTTATCACATCGTGTATGGAGTACTTCCTGATCACCATGGCCTTGAGGCCCTCTACGTCATCGTATCGGTTGTCCTTGGCTATGCGTTCAGCCTGGCTGAGTTTGTTTCTGTATGAATTGTAGGCCGCCTTTGCAGCAGAGAGCGCGTCGCGGCCGTGCAGGTTCTCAACCTGCGGTGCGTTTACCAGCGGCATCTTCTTCTTTACGCTAATGTCGTATTGGGGAGTGAAGAGCACTGCATCGAAGATCGTGGCCAGCTTGCTGACAGTCTCTGTGGCCCTCCTCTTGTCGCTTGCGATAACAACCGGTGTGCCGCTCCTCTTTATCTCGTCCACGAACCATTCAAGCCCGCCGTATCTCTGCGATGATATTCTGACTGTTTCTCCTGAGAGGTCGAGGCTGGCAAGGGCAGCGGTCTTACCCGTATCCACGCCTATTATAAGAGGCCTTGTGCGCTTAGCAGAAGGTGCTGTTTGCATAGCATGCCGCCCTGATGGCTCCCTGCGGCTGCGAGAGGTACTCGCAGTCTGTGACAACTGCAGGTGTAAAGCTGATATTATAGTGGTCTGCGAGTAGAGATTGCTCGTTTATGATGGTGTCCGTGCCGCTGTTGAGTATGCTGACACAATTAGCTAGCGCAGTCGTGTTGAGTCCCGCGCCCTGCGCTGCGCTCTGCAGCGTGTTTGGCGAGAGATAGCCTCCGCTGTACAGGGCGTTTACCGCAGAAACGTATTCCTTGAAATTTCTCTGTGTCGTAGAGCAAAGAAGGTACCTGCCCAGTGCCTGTGCGCTGCTGTTGCCGACCTGCCTTCCTATATCGGCAGTGTAGCTGCTGTACAGTATCTTAAGCGTAGCGTTGATGGTTCCGTTGTACGCGCTGTCAATGCCTGCCATCTGGACAAGGCTCTGCATTCCACCTGGCGCATACGGGTCGATAAACCACCATTCCCGCAGAGGGCCTGCTATTCCGCAGGCTGGCTGGTTTACCTGTATCACTCCCTGTGCCACGACCTTGTTACTCGAGATAGTAGACGGGGCGGGCAATTGATAGTATGGCGTTACCTGCGACAGGTTCTTGTCGTTTATAAGCATGGCGATGTGGAATGTCTGGTTGTTTGCCGGATTGACCGATGGAACCGTCACTAGCCATGCATTCTCTCCGGGCACGTACAGCTCTGTCATCTGCAAAACATTGGTCACATAAGCAAGCACCGAGAGCGAACTGTTGGTGTTTGCGTATGTAGCAAGGAGTCGCTGCGCAACACCGCCTATCTGGCTGGCATTATGCATTGGCACAACGCAGCTGCCGTTCACCGCGCCGTATGTGCAGTTGGACAGCGTCTCGTTGCGTATAGCCACTGGCGGCTTTGAGTACGTGATCACAAGGAGCAGCAGTATCAGTACTACGACAAGGGCTATGAGTGCAACGTGTATGTTGTCAAGACCCCCTAGCTTTGAGATCGGCTTTACGATTATTGTAGGCTCCTTTATGTTGCTTAGCCTTCTCTCCATATCCCTGTTATGCTCCCTGTCCTTTTCCTTCGACTTGCTTGCCATTCATCCACCATTACAGATACGGGGCCGACGGGATTTTCATATATATCAAATATGCAGGATATTTTGAACCCGTGACCATCACCTTAGGACGGTGCTGCTCTATCCAAGCTGAGCTACGGCCCCGTAATAAGTTACCGCAGTATACAAATATAAATGCCTCATTCTGCGCATAAATTAGAAGGATTTGGCCGATAAAGACGCAATAAGGATAAGGATGGCAACTAATCCTTCTTCGCGAAGGCATTAGCATTCTTCACTATTTCCAGTATGACTCGCTTCAGGGTGTTTAGTTCACCTGAAGTTATCTATTCGCTTAGTTGGCGGTGTACTTTACCGTTTAAATGAACGCAACGTAGACACTATCATTTAGGGCATCCTCCATAAGGATGCATTTCTCTCAAAAACGGTAGTTTATCACCTACCTTCCTCCAAAATACTATATCTCCGCCAGCGGAAATCCACGCTTTAGTCATTGCATCAAGAACGAAAGAAAGATCATCATCTTCTTTTGGAGGTCTAATTACAATTTCTCGGTCACCAAATCTGATAATCTTCGAATTCTTGTCTAGTTCTTTAGCATCTGTTACTTCTTCCTTCCTTTTAACACTGGTCAGGAGTTCATACACTACTGCTCCTACTGTTGTATTGAAATAATAATCTTTCATATTCAACACATCCTCATAGTTCAATAACCCTAATGCTATTTCTGGTTGTCTAACTGCCATTGCTAGTGCCACAGATCTGCCCATATTATCAGTCAATTTAAGTACATCTGGCCTATCTAAGAGTGCATATGCAACTCTTTGGTGGTGCCAGACTGCAGTATGTGCTGCCGTAGATCCGTTTTCATTCTTCGCTACCAACAGAAGAGAGTTAGATAATATGCCATTTGCAATTTTAGGATGTCTCCATATTATAGCATCCAATAGTGTTTCTCCGTATCCATTTATTGTCATTGAAATAAGTTCAAAGTTGTTTAGTGCTTCTACAGCAACATTCTCATGTCTAATTGCAAAAAAAGCAATTGGCGGTCTAACACCAGGTAATGTTCGGAATGCAAGATTATTATCTCTAATAACTTCATAGGCAAGTTCCTCGTGTTTCATTATGTCATGTATCATTGGCAGTTCGTTAGTTTCTCTGTACCTACCGAAAAAATCCAAATCTCTATGATATAGGGCTGCACGTGCAGCAGATAAATATAAACGTGCAGCTGTATTACCAAATCTTGCGTCATCCGCTTCAAGTATCGGCAACCTGGGGTTATCTCCAAAAATACTTATTGCAGCGTGTTCGTTAGACCTAACAAGCTCTAATAGTATTGTGCTGTCTCTATCCAATTCTGCAAATCCTTTTACCCATTCTTCGTCTCTCTCTGAACCAATCTTTTCGTTTTGTACTCTTGTCCAGAAAAAATCAGCGAGTCTGCCACCTGCAATTAAAACTATTTTCTGAGCAGTTTCTTTTTCTATATTTGCAAGATTAACTCCCCCAAGTCTCAATTTCAGATTCATTTTCACACCTACAAAGATTAGTTGTCTTTACGTAATTCGAAATCGTTTCTATTCACAGGGCATGTCATGCACCTTGGTCCTCCACCGCCTTTTATTAAGTCTGGCATATTGACTTCTATGACTTCTACTCCTTCTTCTACAAGCCGTCCTTTTGTTTTTGTATTTCCTTCAGCTGCAATAACTTTATTGTTATCTATTGCAACAACATTGCAACCTAGAGAGATCTGCTCCTTAGGATCTGCCTCTATCACCCTAAATTGCATTTCTGTCTTTAGCCAATGGAGAAACTTAGGAGGCAGTCTTCCGGTATCTGCAAGTGCCTTTCTTTTCCCCACAAGAGTAAACAGAACATCTAAGTGCAATTCATCATGCTTGACTCCTACAAACAGATAGGATTTGAATTTGTCAGCAAGCTCGTAAAATCCCTCCAAATTTGTGCGGGCTCCAATCCCCACCACAACTGTAGACTCATTTAGCAGAGTCACATCTCCACCTTCAATTAAAGAACCTTTTCCCGATATCTTTACAAAATCTCTAACAACTTTCTCTATGCCTTCTGCCTCATAAGCTCTGTTCTCCATTGCCATTTTGCCAATGACAAAAACATTGCCTATCGCAAATCCGGGATCCCTGGTGAATATGCCTGCCTTTCCGGCTTCGTTACTGTATCCATTTGAAAATGTAACCTTAACACCATTGTCTCTTAGTGCCTCTACAAAATCTCTGTGTTGTTTGATATATGCTATTCTGTCTGTTATGGTCTCTGCCGCCTTTGAAACTTCGTTGTTCGGATAGCCTTGCCCTTTTATCGGGGGCGTAATACTTACTATTACCTCACTAAGCCTTTGCCACTCGCTGTTCACTAAAACTGGCAATGCCAATCTGCTCTCAGTAATGGCCTTTTGGAAATAGACGTACGGAACTGTTTCGCGCACGTGAAATCCTGTTCCGACATAGCCTAACAGCGTCGCTCTTTGCATCTTGCTTATATGTCCGGCTGGGATCGCAACCTCCGGAATCGCCGGGTCCAGTAACATGTTGCCAGTTATTATCGGAGTTGCGCCATTGGCAAGCTTATTCTGTTGCATGACACCGTCTGAGGGCATATGTTTGCGCCTCAGGCTCTTCTCAAAGACCACAAGACTTCTCTCTGTATGCGCGTATGTCAACCTCATTCCGGATTCAAACAGTGCTGCATAGTTTGCATTTTTCTGTAGTGGCACATCTAAAGATACAGATAGAGTTGCTTTATCATAATGAATTGCAATCAGTTCTGCTGCCTTTAATGCTACTAGGATGTCAACAGTTGCAGGGATGCCACGAAGATCCATAGCTAATGTGTGAATAAATGGATTGTTGGCCCTGCTTTTATCAGAAGTAAGCTTGATTTCTCTTGATGGCGTAAAACTAAGCCTCGAGGCGTTCTCCCCTGCAAAAACATTAAATTTGTAGGATGTGCCATCGTGAACCACATCTACCGAAGTTACGTCCCCGGAAGACGAAGAAACGACCCTATTACGAACTCCTGGAAATTCAGCGAACCGGGCCAAAATTTCTTCCTTTGTTGGTTTTTGGCGTCTGCCTTCATGCATGTCAAAAATCGCTACTATATTGCGGGGTGCCTGCGAGCGCTGCATCTCCTTCTCCATATGACAATTTCTCCCTTTCCTGATATTTAAACGTTGTTATCTGTTCGATTTCACTTTATGATAATGTCTTAAAGGGTATACTTTCGGTGCTGTTTTGTACCATTTGCTACATGGTGTTAATATATGCCTGATTAGCTATGTTATTAGACGTAATAGCAGCGCTGTTAGAACGGAGAGTAACAAAACCAGAAACACAAGGTTTGCATATGATAACAAGATCCATTAATGGCAATTCCTATGCTGGACACCAGATCACTAGTAAGGAGGATGTTCTGAACCTCTATAAAGATGCGTTCCAAGCAAGGCCTATGAATGGCGACCTGCTCATGGGGCCAGAGACAGAGGTCCAGTTAGCTGATGGCAGAACAGGAATAAGCGTATATCCTTCAGGAATCAGACAGGTAATAAGCAAAATCGCGGAGCTTGACAGAAGCTGGACCCAAACCGATGATTTTGTGCTGGAGAGGATGAAAGGCGGGTGGAAGCAGACCATAGGAACAGACATGGGAGCGCTCGAATTCAGCACACCTCCAACAACATCGCGAAGCGCGGCGCTAGCCAATGTGGTTGAGGTACTGGATATCATAAAAGAAGCAGCGAGACCTTTCGGGTGGGTGATACTAGAGTATGGTCAGCAACCATTCACAAATCCGAGCCAATCAACGATAATACCAAAGGGCAGGTATTTTGCGCTTGGCGCTTTCGTTGGTCCGGAGATGTGCAAAGATTCCATAACAGCTGCCGCGCAGATACATTTCCAGCCACAGGATGTGAAAGAAGCAATTATGATGCTGGCCATACTGAACGGCGCGGCTCCAGCTGAAACTGCAATGTGTGGAAACGCAGCCGTATACAATGGCGAACCTAGCGGATACCTAGATCTAAGGCGATCCCTATTTGCAGATTTGATGATAAGAATAGATCCTGTCAGGGTCAGCGTCTTTCCCAGGGTCTCAGACATAGAGGAATTTGTTGATGTAATTCTTAAAACAAAATTCATCATGACCAAAGTTCCTGGAGAGGGGCATGAACTCGCAGAAGGATACAAAGTCGTCTCAGGTTCCCCGACACTCGAAAATTTCATCCAGAATGGAGGTACAATGTATCCAATAAAGGCGATTCGCAATGGATCATACCGGTACGAGATAGATAAGCAAGCGGGATATAATGTTGAAGCTTTGACTTCAGAGGATGTCCTCTCGCATTCCAGGACCATATGGAACTCGGCAAGACTGAACCTTACTTATGGAACTGTTGAGTGGAGGCAGCCATCCTTCCAATGCGATCAAGGTCTAGAGGCAACATATGCCTTTGCGCAGGGGCTCTTGCTCAATCCGCAGGATGCACTGTCCAGGGTTTCAGTTTACACCGTGCAGCAGCTTAGGCAAGCTGAACAAGACGCGATAAAGGTTGGCATGAATGCAACAATAGGTGGACTCCCTATTCGTTATTACGCTGAAGACCTTGTTGCAATATCTGAGCAGGGACTGCGAAATGCAAGGCAGGATCCAGGACCACTTGAATACTTCAAGCCAAGTCTTAGGAAATCAACAAACCCTGCAGAGATGAGCCTCGAGATATTCATTGACAAGGGTAAGGATGAATTCTTAAGAGCAATATCCAGATGAGCCTCACGCTAGAATTTCTCAAAGAGATGAGTCATTACTTCCTTTACCTTCCTGAGCTCCCTTATGCTTACATATTCATTTGGGCCATGCACAGAGTCGTTTAGGCACCCGTAGGATACGGTTGGTATGCCTGCATTGCTGAGATACCCTCCATCATCCCCACCGTAGGCCCCGTATATTTTCTCCATGCCTGTTATCTGCATCATCTTCATCATTATCTTTGAATTTTGATTAGACTCATATCCTGGTGTAAGGCCTACAAAATCAAGGCTTGCATCAACGCCAAAGCGCTTACTCCATAAATTAAAGTATTTCTTGAACTCTGCAGACATCTTCTCTATTTCGTAACCCGGGGGGCTGCGCATATCAAATCCCGCATTGAGCAACCCGGGAATTATATTATTCCCGGATCCCGATTTTATTGTCGTGATGCTGAACCTGCCGTTTATTTTTTTACCGTAAATACCACTGTATCTAGACGTCTTTGTTCCTGCTACTTTTTCAAATTCCTGCAATTTCTGCAAAAATGGCATAGCAGACAGAATCGCATTTCTGCCCAAAAAGGGATAGCCTGCATGGGATTCTTTGCCCCTGACTGTTATAGTGCCAGACGCTACGCCACTTGTTCCTCCAATTAACCTCATTCTCCCATCCAATACTACTGCATAGTTACTTCTTACAAGACGTCTCCTGTTTTTCATAATCCACGCTAGCCCATATTCCGACCCGACTTCTTCATCGCAAGTGTACAGAAGTTCGATGTTAACTCTGCTTCTCGATCCGCTAGCCGCAAGCAATGAAGCTACAATATTGCCTTTATCATCAGCTGCGCCTCTACCGAACGCTTTGTCACCAGAAATATAGAGCTCGAAAGGATTCCGTCTCCATTCCTGCCTAGTGGCTGGAACAACATCAAAATGTGCATTAATTCCTAGCGTATCGTCCTTTCCATTGTCAAAATAGCCAATGACGTTAGGCCGACTATTTCCATCCTTCGCTTTTGCATGTACGATTATCGTCCTAGCTCCTGCATCGTTCAGTGCTTCTTTGAGTATCAAAGCAATCTGATCATAATTCTTCTGTTCATTGCAGTTTGTGTCTATACCCACTAATTTACTCAGAAGATCCAGATCTCTCTCCATGACATGCCGCCCCTCTTATTTAAACTCCGCGGAAACTTTTTTGTAGGCCTCCCTGAATGGCACCCCACTCTCAACTAGTTTGTATGCCATAGCCGTGGCGTATAACTCTTTTGTCATTGCCTTTTTGCAGCTCTCTTTGTTCACCTTCAGTTTCGTAAAGAGCAGAGCTGCAATGCCCAGGCTCTGTTCTGTTATATCAAAGCCTTTCATTATTGGTTCCTTGGTGAGAGAGGTGTCAAGATTGTAACCTGTAGGCAGATTACCTGCTAGATTATGGATTAGAGCCTCCTGCGCGGCTACTATGTGGTAGCTTGCCCTGAGGCGCTCTAGGAAGTCAGGGTTCTTCTTGTGGGGCATCATTGAGCTCCCTGTCGTAAAGCTTTGGGGCAGCTCGTAATATCCGAATTCAGGCATGCTGAAGATTATGAGGTCCGTAGCTATCTTGTTGAGGTCCAGCATCACCTGGCACATCGCGTGCAGCAGAGTTGCTTCGAACTTGCCCCTGCTCAGCTGCGTATATATGGGATTATTCTGCACTCTCACGAATCCCAACTCCTTTGCGGTGAACTCCCTATCCAGAGATATCGGAGAACCGTAACCTGCGCCTGTTCCAAGCGGTGATTGATCAATCAATACTAGGGAGAATTCAAGTATCTTTATGTTATCTTCCATTGACTCGATGAACGCGCCAGTCCAGAGTTTGATGGATGAAGGCATCGCCTTCCTTGTGTGGGTATAGCCGGGAAGAATTATGCTTCCATACTTGCTTGAAAAGGCATCGGCATTCTTTATGAACAGTTTGGCAAGTCTGATCAACTCCTTAAGGTTATCCATGTAGTATAGGCGCAGCGCTACAAGCACCTGATCATTCCTTGACCTACCCGTGTGTATCTTCTTTCCTACATCCTCCAATTCTTCAGTCAAGAAATTCTCTATGGCTGTGTGTACATCCTCCTGTTCTTGCGATATTTTGAACTTACCTTGTTCGTCAAGCTTTATTATCTCATTTAGCGCTCTTATGAGCTCCTTGGCCTCTTTTTGTGTCAGTATGCCTATCTTTGCCAGCATCTTGGCATGCGCTATGGATGCAATTGCATCGTATTTGACCAATCGCGCGTCGAGAAGGTACTCCTGTCCAACTACAAAAGCCTCGACAGTCTTGTCCATCTGGTAGCCTTTATCCCACAATTTAGCTTTCATCCTTTCCCTTTTTCTTCAGCCAGTCATAAGCAATGTGGCCTTTCATTGCTATGAAATGCGCCTTAAGCCGTATTGCATTTATGTTGATGAATCCTTGCGAATCTATTGCATTAAAGCCACCTTCAGCATCCATGCTGGAAAGCTTCTGGTCGTATAGTGGAATAGCCGCCTTTCTTCCGACTACGACAACGTTGCCTTTTATGAGCGATATAGTGACCTCACCGTCTATTGCCTCCTGGCTCTTATTGAATGCGCTCATGAGGAAGTCCATCTCTGGCGAGAACCAGAATCCGTTGTAGACTAGCTCGGCAAATTTTGGAACTAGGGAGTCGCGCAAGTGCATTACCTCTTTGTCCATGGCTATGCCTTCCAGGTCTTTGTGCGCAGCCCAGAGTATCGTGGCTCCAGGTGTCTCGTATATTCCGCGTGACTTTATTCCTATGTACCTGTTCTCTACCATGTCCACCCTGCCTATCCCGTTTGCGCTGCCTATCTCGTTAAGGTACATGAACATCTGCAATGGATCCGTTTTGGATATTCCTGCCTTTTTATTCATGACCTTGGTAAGATTTCCATCCTTGAAGTGTATCTCGAGCAGCGTCTCCTCGTTTGGAGCGCTCTGGATCGATGATGTCCTTGAGAATACATGTTCTGGAGGTCTGAACGCAGGATCCTCCAGTATCCCCGCCTCGTGGCTTATGTGCATCAGGTTTCCATCCTCGCTGTATGGCTTTGCCGCTGTTGCCTTTACCGGTATGTCGTACTTCTTTGCGTATGCAAGCAGGTCGCTCCTTCCCTTGAACTCCGCAAGAAACTCCGGATCTCTCCAAGGCGCAATTACCTTTATCGATGGGTTAAGTGCATAGTAGGTAAGTTCGAACCTTACCTGGTCGTTGCCCTTGCCTGTCGAGCCATGAGAAACGTACTGTGCATTCTCCTTCTTGGCTATCTCCATCTGTGCCCTTGCAAGGCACGGCCTCGCAAGCGAGGTGCCCAAGAAATACCTGCCCTCATACAGCGCGTTGCAGCGCATCGCGGGGAAGATATAACCTGTCACGAACTCCTCCTTCAGGTCAACTACATAGACCTTAGAAGCTCCGCAGCTAAGCGCCTTCTTCTCTATAGCCTGGAAATCGTCCTGCTGCCCTATCTCCCCGACAAAGCATACCACATCATAGCCCTTGTTTACAAGCCACTTTAATATCACTGATGTATCCAGACCTCCGCTATATGCCAGCACAACCTTCTTTTTCTCCACACTATCACCCTTGATTATCATGCTACATCTTTATATTTACGTTTCTGCGGCGCTGGACCGTTACCTTATGTAAGATGGCACTTCAGACGGATTATACGCATTCTTCTTATGCTTGGCAAAGTGTATTATCACGGTATTCTTCTTGTTGGTAGGGAACTGGAAGGTCAGTATAGGATTGTTCTTCTCAAGGAATTTGCTCAACTCCTTCGGTATTCCAGGGTCATCGAAGTCTATTGGAAGCTCTATCTTTCCATCTTCCTCAAGTTTCACGTACTGTTTGTTGTTTTTGTTCTTTGGCTGCATCTGCTCACCTGATCCTATTGCCTTCCATATACTAATTGGCGCGAACCGGTATATAAAGGATATGGCATATTTGTTATAAAATTAGCCTAATTTGTCTCATTTGAAACGTAATAACCCGAGCCAGTTTTGTTATCTCCTGAATACATCATTGAAAACCATCGTTCTGTAGGCCTCTATATCCAGTACAAATGCGCGTCTGCCGGTAGGGTCTTGCAACACAAGTTCCATTTCAAGAACGTTCTTGAGAGGCACTTCAACAAAGCCTTGCTTCTTTATCAGGTCCGCTCCTCCGCTATTCTCGTTCTTTATCATAACCACCGTTGCATGCGGATCTGTGTCAAATATAGAAGATATCACTGCATCTGACATGCTGGTGTATATGCCCATGCCTCTGTAAGCGCCATCTACAACTACGGAGCGCATTTCGTAGCATCCTGGCCACTTGACAACTGCCATGTGCGCGACAACGGCTGGTATGGCGCTGTCAATTGCTACAAACGAGCTTCCGTTGCGTATCCATTGGCTAACCTGCTGGTTGCTCACCTTCAGCACCGCACCGGATCTCCTGCTCTCCCTATTCACCAAGTCCAATATTGCAGGCGCATCGCAATCAAGCGCCCTTGACAGCGTTATGCTCCCCCCACAAGATGCTATCCTGTCGATCTGCGGCCCATGGGGGCTCCTGAAATTCAATAGCATGCACTCGCATTATTGGTTTATTTTTAGGTATATTAATCATGCGTTGTAATTAATACAAGATGCAACCTTGAAGTCTCATTTGATACATGTCTATTGTAAAATGAACGAATGGTTAATAAGCTTTTAAGGCAACCTGTAAATGTTCAATATGAGCATCTCCGATACAGTGCGCATGTACCTCAAGAACAAGCCATATACCCTTGAGGCAATGGAGAACGGGATCGTCAACTTCAGCGCTCTTGCAAGGCTTGTGCAGAAGGAACTTGGCATACGCAATTATCAAGCTGTGAAGGCAGCCATACGCAGATACGCCGGGCACCTCGAGTCAGTTAAGGGCACGATAGAGGCAAGGGCCCTGAGGGTGCTCAAGGAGAACAGGATCTCGCTTTTTGACGGCGTGCACGTGATCATAAGCGACAGCGAACTTGAGATAGAGAACGATGCAAAGGTAAAGATAGAAAGGTATTGGGTATACCTGACAAGGAAGGACGTAATGAAGGGCCTTGGCAGGAAGGCGAGGGAGAGCATAGTGAAGGCGCACAGCAATTGTTCTACGATAATCGTGTACTCAGAGGAGAACCTTGAGAGCTCATCTGGAGTTGTGGCGTTCCTCACATCCCTCCTCGCTGAACAGAACATAAACGTGATGGAGTTCATCTCCTGCTACACCGAGACGATCATAGTCGTGGGCAAGGAGGATGCGCTGCGCAGCTATGAGATACTTTCTGGCATAGTTAAGTAGATAACCTGTTTATGGAGTTTATTATGGCCAGAAGCAGCGCTTCAGTTCTTATCGGTTCAGTGTATCCATCCGTTTCTTCCCGTAATGCTTCCCATCCTGCGCACTTCTGGCTTTAACTACGTGAGCGGGAAATCCCACGCCCTCTTTAGAGGGTTCCCTTTAGGGGTGGGATGGGAGCGAACCGCTGTCATATGGAGTATGATGACAATAGTTATATATAAGAGTATGCTCATATATTAGTCATGCCAAAAGGATATAGTGCTTCCGAGACAAGTGTTCATTTCATGGGCTATCATTTTGTCTGGTGTCCGAAGTATAGAAGAAAGGTATTGGTTGGTAAAGTGGAACAACGACTAAAGGAACTGATAAAGGAAAAGGCAGAACGATTAGAGTGTAAAGTCCTTGCACTTGAAGTCATGCCAGACCACGTTCATCTCTTCATAGAAGGCAAACCTCTCCAGACACCGAACTACATAATCGGGCAGATAAAGGGATACACCTCTCATCAACTAAGGGAAGAATTCGCAGACCTGCGACTAAAACTTCCGACACTGTGGACAAGGAGTTATTTTGTGTCAACACATGGGCATATTTCAGATGCTCTAATCAAGAAATACATAGATGAACAAAAGGGGATGTAATGAAAAAGAACCTGCTTTTATTGGCTCTCATAGGGATTGTCCTAATTGTTATTGGAATCTATCTGGTTCAGGCTGATTATGGGTCTTGCCCTGCACAAACTACAAACACAGGTTGTTACCATATCTTATTTGGTTTCTTACCGATGTCTCCAACAGGGTGGTTATTGATAATCATCGGTATAATTCTAAATATACGCAGTATCTTGATTGATTATATTGTATCAAAAGAGAAGAGGAAGAGATAATGGAAGTGGCAAGAGCTTATAAGTTCAGAATCTACCCTGATGCCACAAGGCAGGAGGAGATAGATGAACGTCTAATCCTTGCACAGCAATTCTACAACAAGATTCTTGAGAAGTCAATCGAATCCCATAAAAAAGGAAAGACAAAGGTTTCGATGGCTCAGTTCAACAGGTTTGTAAAAGAGATAATCCGAGAAGACAAGAAATACCTAAAACTCTATTCGCAGACAAGATGTGAGATAGAATTCAGGCTTCTCAAGGCATACCAGAACTTCTTCAGAAGAATCAAGGAAGGAAACAAGAAGGCAGGGTTCCCAAGATTCAGGTCAAGGGAAAGGTACAAGTCAATAACATATCCACAGAATAATGGCTCTTTCTCAATAAGGAAGGGTAGACTACGAGTTTCAAGGATAGGAACAATGCCAATAGATTTGCATAGGAAGATAGAAGGCACAATAAAGACGCTCGCAATAAAGAGGGAAGGAAGAAATTATTATGCAATCTTCACTACGATAAATGGAATCAAAATTCCAGAAGTGAAGAACATCAATCCAGTCGGAATAGATTTGGGATTGGATTCATTTGTTGTAATCTCAGATGGAACTAAAATAGAAAAACCGAAGTTCATGCAACAGAACAGAAAGAGAATTGCACATTGGCAGAGGATAGTTGCAAGGAGAAACAGAGGTTCAAAGAGGAGGCAGAGGGCAAAGACGCATCTCCAAAAGACATATGAATATTCGACAAACCAGTCAGACGACTACCTGCATAAACTTTCAGACACTCTTGTAAATTCAGGATATACTTCATTCGCAGTGGAAAACCTCCATATCCAAAACATGGTAAAGAACCACAGATTGGCAGGTTCAATTCAAAATGCTTCATGGAACAGATTCATCCAACTCCTCTCATACAAGGCTGAAAGTGCTGGTTTGGGAATAGTCAAAGTGGATGCAAGGAACACATCAAAGGAATGTAGCAACTGTGGCAATATTCAGGAAATGCCACTCTCGAAAAGAACGTACAATTGCCAGAGATGTGGAATGTCAAAGGACAGGGACATCAATGCATCAATAAACATACTCAAAAGAGCTACCCTCGGACAGAGGGAAAGTCACGCTCAGGGAGAGAATGTAAGACCTCAACAGGAGGCAGTCCTCGAAGAACTGAGAACCGATAAAACACATCCTTTGCAGGATGCAGTGATTGCATGAACGCAGAGGAAGCCCACACCGTTTACGGGTGGGAGGATGTCACGTAGTTGAATCAACGCTTTTTATCGTCAATCTTCGGCTCTGTAGAAATCCTATCATAACCGACACAATATAATTGAGGTATCGGTGGATATTGTATACCACATCGATTACTTTCATTTCGCGTCTCTGCATCTTCAGGAGTTTGCTCCTCAACTCATCGCCAAACTTCCTCTTCT
>JAKAVK010000032.1 GCA_021817325.1 Microcaldota archaeon
AAAATGTCCCAGTCACGGAACCTTGCGACCATTTGCTTGTGTTGAGGCTTGTTCCAGCAAAGTTGTCGTAGAAGCTGAACACGTTTGCGCCGTTATCATATTCCGCATATGTTGAAGATAACTGCGGAGCCTCTCCGGTAACGGTATTTGAGAGCGTAGGCTGCGAGTTGAGTACATTGCTTGTCCATCCTAGGTATATGGTATTTGCAACGGCGATCCCTGTATTTGCGGGCAGGAACGAAGAGGGCCAGTTGTACTCCACCCAGTACAGTATGTTCGCGCTGCCTGCCAAAGCGTTTGCAGAGGCGTCCGATGTGCATGCCGAATTTGCCGTATTCTCATTGAGTATGTTGCCCTCCATCCATGAGTTGATTATGGTGCCGTTTGCAAAGAAGAATTCAGCATTGTTCAGGTTGCAGGTCTCGTACTGCTGATACGCTATCGCATTGAAGCCTGTTATGGCTCCCTGGTCTGTAACGCCTATTGCAAGGGGTGTGTTTGCCGCTACAGCGGAATTCTGATTATTCACCAGCGTTATAGGAACGTATGCAACGATGTTTGATGGAGTCGTTATTGCAATCGCGGGGGCAAAGAAAACAGTGATTAGTGCTAGCCACCATAGCCTCATGTGATCTCACTCCTCTCTATCTCTTATGGCAATCGCTCTTATATATCTTTAGATCAGGTTGAGCCACTACCGCGGCCGGACCAGTGCAGCCACCCTCCCACAGCCATGACTATTATGAACAGGAGGATGCACATGCCATGGTGCTCTACCGATATAGAATTATGGAACCATGACTACACATTGACCATGGTCAGCCACTGCAGATACTCATCGTTACCTCCCTGCACTATCTTGGAGAATTTTTCGGAAAGCATCTTTGTTATCGGGCCTATCCTTCCGCTTCCAATCTTCCTTGAATCGACGGCAGTTATTGGCGTCAGCTCGGCCGCGGTCCCGGTGAAGAAGAGCTCGTCTGCAGTGTAGAGCTCCTCCCTGTGCACGCGCCGCTCCTCGACTTCAAGGCCGGTTGACTCCGCCACCTTTATTATCGAGTCCCTTGTTATCCCTATCAGTATGTCAGAATCCTTGGACGGAGTGACCAGCTTACCGTCGTCTACCAAAAAGATGTTCTCTCCGGGCCCTTCGGCTACGTGGCCGCTTGTTGAGAGCAGTATTGCCTCGTCTGCACCCCTGCCCTTTGCTTCGACTGACGCGAGTATTGAGTTGGCGTAGTTGCCGCTGTACTTCGCCTGGGGCGGGAGAATCTGCGAGTTCATCCTGCACCACGACGAGACTACGCACTTTATGCCGACATCCTTCTTCTGGAAGTAACTGCCGAATGCAACAGCCATTATCGCAAGGCTGACCTTCTTTCCTGTGGGATCCAACCCTATCCTTGAATCGTCATAGAAAGCAAATGGACGGATGTAGCACTCCTCGAGCTTGTTTTTCTTCACCGTGGCTATGACCGCAGCCTCAATCTCCTTTTGGGTTTGCTGGAGCGGCATGCCTACGATCCTTGCAGTGTTGACAAGCCGCCTTGCATGTTCTGGCAGCCTGAAGACCGCAGGCCCCTTCTGCGTCCTGTAAGCGCGTATGCCCTCGAATATGCCGCTGCCGTACTGCAGCGAGTGCGTAAGTATGCTCACCTTTGCGTCTGCGGAGCGTACGAACCTTCCATTTAGCCAGACCTGTGCCTCTTGTTCCATCACATCGCCAGATACTTGCTCCCATTGAAAGTCTATAAGGCTTTCGTATGCTAAAAGACCTGCCCTGTTTAAATATTTTGGGTGAGGATTATATCCTTGGTGTTAAGATGGATGACTTGAAGTGGATAGGGCATGCCAGCTTCCTGCTGCAGATAAACGGAGTGAACGTATACATAGACCCATTTGACCTAAGAATGGGAAAGGAGCATGCAGACGTGATACTTGTAACGCACCCGCATTACGACCACTTCAGCCCTAATGACATAAGGAAGGTCGCAGACAACAGCACGCAGATATTTGTGCCAAAGGAGCTGGAGCCGAAGGTGGATGTTGGCAGGGTCACTGGAGTCGTGCCTGACAGGAAGTACAGCGCGAGGGGCATTGAGTTTGAGACCGTACCCGCATACAATACCGTAGAGAGCAAGCTGCAATACCATCCAAAGGCCAACGGCTGGGTGGGCTATATAGTAAATGTAAACGGCAGGCGCATCTACCACCCCGGGGATACCGACTTTATAGAGGAGATGAAGGGACTGAAGCTTGATTTAGCGCTCGTGCCGATAGGCGGCACCTATGTCATGGACGTACATGAGGCGGTGGAGGCCGCAAACAGCATGGAGGCGAACCAGGTCTCCCCTATGCATTACAAGATGCTTCTGGGCAGGGAAGGCTCGGCTAAGGCGGAAGGCTTCTTCAAGATGAAGGCGAAGAACGCGAAGATCCTCAAGGAGATACAGGAGCCCAAGTATTCATTCTAGTCGGATGCACCGGTAGTGCGGCTATCAGAGTTCCTCTGCCGCAGAAGGCCTCTTTGCACTGCCGCTAAAGATCGCCAGCCTCCTTGCACCAAACCTCCTGATGCTCACGTCACTGTCGTATAGCTCGCCGAGCAGCTTGCTTGTCATCACCCTTGAGCTTGGACCGCACCCTATGAGCCTTGCTGCCTTGATCATGATGACCCAGTCGCTCTCGAATGCCATCTCGATGTCCTGAGTAGCGACGATTACAGACTTGTTCCTGCGTGCCATACCCTTTATCGCGCGCATTATGGCCAGTCTGTTTGCAGGGTCAAGCCCGGATGTAGGCTCGTCGAGCAGTACCGTCGGGGCGTCTATCGCAATGGCCCTGGCCATCATCACAAGCCTCTTCTGCCCGGTACTCAGCTCTGAGAATGTGCTCTCATGCAGGCTCCCTATGCCAAGGCCCTCTAGCGCTGCCCTGGCGCGCGCCTCGTCCACCCAGCCGCTCCTATTCCTTGCGCCAGTCACCACGTTATACGCGCTGATGCCCAGCTCATCCTGCAGCTCTGCAGGCACATAGGAGATGAGGTATGGCATATCGCGCGCATCTATCTGCGCAATGTCCCTGCCGCCCAGATATACCACGCCTCCCATCGGCCTTATGTACTTTATCAGCGCCCTCAGGATAGTCGTCTTGCCCGAGCCGTTCCTGCCGAGCAGCGTAGTTATGCCGGCTCTTGGTACCCTTGCGGACAAGCCATCTATCACCTTCCTGCCCGCATAGCCCAGGCTTACGTTGCTCAACAGTATTGCTGCGCTACGCCTTGCCAGAATATCCACCTCTCTTTACAAGGTATATGAGCAGCGGCGCGCCTATCAGGCTGGTCACTGCTGTTATCGGTATTACTGTCTCAGGGATCAGAGCCTTTGAGAGCGAGTTTGCGAGCAGTAGCAGCGCTGCGCCGACAAGACCGCAGACCGGCAGCACGACTGCGTTGTCGCTGTCCCTAAGGAGCAACCTTGCTATGTGCGGTGCTATCAGACCTACGAAGCCTATCATTCCGGTAAACGAGAGCGATACAGATGTCAGCAGTGCTGCGCCAAGAAGCATCGCGGCCCTGAATGAACCGGCATTTATCCCAGTTGACTGCGCCAGCTCGTCGCCCATCATCACCACGTTGAGCTTCCTTGCAGAGAGCGCGAGGAAGATCAGGACGGGAAGGCTTGATGCGATTATTATGATGTCATAATCCCAGTTGAGGCTGCCGAGCGAGCCGAATAGCAGGAGGAAGATTGAGAAAGAGGATGGGCTGCTGATCAGCAGATAAGACTCTGCTATCGTTACCAGCGCGGAGAGGAAGATCGAGACTGCTATCCCTGCGAGTATAAGCGTGAGCCAGAATCGCCTCCTGCCCAGAATTATCACAAGTGCCGTTGCTGCAAGTGAGCCCATGAAGCCAAGCAGCGGCTGCAGGAAGATTGTAAGGCTCCTTAGCTGCGAGATGAATGCGCCCACGTAGATGCCACCCACGGTGCCTAGCACTGCGCCTGATGCAGTACCTGTTATGTACGGATCGGCAAGCGGATTCCTGAAGATGCTCTGCATGACCGCCCCTGCGAATGCAAGGTCTATTCCGATGATGATAGCGCCCACAGCCTCAGGCAGCCGTATCAGCGAGAGTATCTCACGCTGCGGCCCGGTCGGATTGAGCAGTGCGCCTGGCGGTATGTACACGCTGCCGATGATCATGCCTACAAGGAAGAGGGCCACGATCAGTAGCAGCAGGAGGAGAGCCACCATGGTGATCCTGCGCGCCTTGCGATAATGGTGTGTCTCCACTTCGCTAACCTCATCTCCTTGCTGCACGCACATATGCAGCGGCAAGCGCGAATGCCGCAATTATGGCGAGCGCAGCTGGAATCAGCGCGGTGTTGCCGGTGCTACCGCTAGGTCGGGAGCCGCTTGAGGCATTTGCCTGCGCGGAGCTGCCAGTGCCGCCTACAGCCGTATTGGAATCCGAAGGAGCGCTGCTCGCGTATGCTGGCGGAGGCGCGGCTGATGTATTCTGCGGCGGGGGAGCGTATGGCTTCACAGTCACATTTACAGGAATCACAGTCTCAAGGGGGGTTGCATTGTTGGCGGCGGACGGTGCCGGTACTGACGCATTTGATTGAAGCGCGCTTGCTGCCTTGCCATCTGCAGAAGCACCTGCGAACGGTTGAGGCCTTTGCTGCACCACGTTGACCGCAGAATATGCTGAGGAGAATGAGTATGGGACCGGCTTTACGCCTGTGTCGGTAACTACAACGTTGAAGACAAGCTGCCCGGTTCCCTGGGGCACATAACTGAGCACCGCAGTCCTGCTTCCAGTAGTGTTGGTCGCCACCACGTTGCCGTTAAGCACAAGGTTTGCGACAAATGGGCCGTAGCCTTTTTGGATCGCAGCCACATAGCTGACAGGTTGGCCCAGGGTCACGGTGTTGCCTCCCTGCTTTTCAATCTGCACGCTTGGCAGGAAGTCTAGGCTGGGCATTACGTTCTGCTTCACCCAATTGCCAGTCACGTTGTTTGGGACCTGCGACTGGTTGAGCCCGAAGCTTTCCGGATGCAGTATCATTGCGTAGAGCAGCGTTCCGTATGCTGCCAGTGGACCCGGCTCATCGGTTATATTTGTCGCAAGATTACCAAGGACGTAGACGTGGCCCTCCCTCCATGCTGAGGTGTTCTGTATGCCAGGTATCGTTGACAATGCTTCGTAGGTTGTGGATATGTTGTCGTACGGGGTTCCGAATATACTGGCTATTATGTAATCTGGATTGCCGGATATGATGCTCTCGGCTGATGGCGAGGGGTAGAATCCTGAGAAGATGTTGTTGGCATTTGCCGCGCTGATCTCAGAGCCCACGAAGGACTTGCTGCCGTCGACGTACATGCTTCCGTAGCCATACCATATAACCATAGCGACGCTGACCGGATTTGTACCCGCAACCCTCTCCTGCGCGCTGCCGGCTATGCCATTCATGCCGCTTACCACCTCCTCGCCCTGCCCAGTGGTGCCGGTTGTATTTGCAACCAGCATGACATCGCTTTCAACGTCGCTTATGTTCTTGTCGAAGTCCCCTCCCACCACAACAGCGCTTATGTTGCCTTCCTGGAAATCGCGCAGGCCTGCGGAGAGGGTGCCCTCGAATGCGCCTGCGTCTACAGGAACATAGTTTGCAGTGCTGTTGACAAGCTCCTCGAAGTAGTCCGGAAGGTAATAGTCGTAGTTCAGGCCTATGTTCATTACGTCTGGTGACACGTTGATGCCAAAGGACGGAAGCACTTCGAGCACAGCATCCGTCGCCGCCACCACCTCGTTGCCTATGCCCAGAGAGTATACGATCTGCCCGGCGGCAGGGGTTATCAACCCGATCCTCTGCTTGTAGGCATCGATGCCGCTCAGGTTCCTGTCAAGGTAGTCGGCAGGCAGGGGAGGGTCTGGATTTGCGGTTATGAAATAGTATTCCGGGCTCGCGTAGGAGGCATTGCCCGCCGATGTATCGCTGATGGATACCGTAAGTGTACCTGAGATGCTCGAGCTTACATTCGCAGCGGTTATGCTGCAGAAAGGGGTGTTTATTGCGCATGATGCATTTACAATGAACGCATTAGGATAAAGGCCCGCTGTGTTCCACGTATATATATAGTTGCCAGTGCCTCCGCTGACCTGCGTGTTGTAAAGGGCATTGAACGTGAAGGTATGCCCGCTTGTAAGATTCAGCACGGTCGGGTAATAATCGGTGATTACATTCAGCGGCGGATCTACTGTTATGGTCACCTCTGCGGAGGATGCGTTTGCAGTGGTGTAGTTTCCAGCTGTGTTTGCCGACGCATATGCCTCTACATGGTATCTCAAGGCTGCAATGCTTGTGCCAACCACGTTGTAGGCGAACGCGTTAGCCCCTGGTATGGGCACGCTACTTGCGTTAGTATCGTTGTACCACTGGTAGGTTACGTTATGGTAGCTGGCATTTACGCTTGCAGTGATGCTTATTGTCTGGCCCACGTCTATTACAGCATTTGACGGAGATACCGTTATGTTGAGTGCATCGGCACTTGCAGCTGCGGACAAGAAGGTGCAGAAAGCCAGCGCAAGAACGCACGCCAATCTCGATGTTGCCCGGATACCGGGCATTTTCTGTTTGTACATGTTACCATGCTCGTGGATAGTATATGGATTCAGGCATCCTGGCTTACCCGCATAGCGGGATCACAGTTGCGGCACAGCGGTGGATTTGCACCACCTTCCCCTGACAAGACTGGCTTTGGCCAGCTATCCACTGCTGCTTGCGCTTGCAAGTCTTATAAAATATGCGCCGGTACGCTGATACCGGCTGCCATGCGCGCGGCAGGCGGCTGTGGCCTATTTGAGGTCTTGCGAGAGCAGTGCTGCGATCGCGAGTATCTCTGTCGGGGTGAGCTTGAATACGCGTTGGTCCTTCATTACGATGCCGTCCATTATCTTAGACATCTCGGCCTTCGACTTGCCGAACTCCCGCTCGCAGTCCATCATCGCATTCCTTACGGTCTTCTTCTTGTGCTGCATGAGTGCGCTTATTATCCTTCTCTGCGCCTCGGTTATCCCGGCATCCTTAGGCTTTAGGTATACGATGCACGAATCGACCTTCGGGATCGGCCTGAAGTGGCCCCTTGGCACGTCCATTATCCTTGTGATCCTGAATGTGAGGGAGGAGATCACGCTTAGCCTGGAATAGTTGCGCGTGTCAGGCAGCGCTGCCATGTGCTCCACGAACTCCTTCTGCAGGCAGAGGACCGCCTGCATCCTCTCCCTGGACAACCACTCTATCGTCTTGCTTGACAGCATATAGGGTATGTTCGCTATCACTATGTCTGCCCTGCCGAGCTCCAGCTCTTCGCGGGTTGCATCGAAGAAGTCCTTGTTGATCAGCTTGAGCTTTGGAGAGCTTATGCTCCTCTCGAGCGAGGCGGCAAGGGACCTGTCCTTCTCCACTGCAATGACCCTCTTGGCTACCCTGCACAGCTCCTTTGTGAGTATGCCCCTTCCAGGTCCTATCTCTATCACGGTCTTTCCTGCTGCATGCGCAGCCTCGGCCTGCGCTATGTGCCTGCTTATAAGGAAGACCTGCCCGAGAGACTTCCTGGCCCTCATCCCGTACATGTGTATCACTATTCTTGGCCCGGCTCAAGAAATATAAACTGATGCGTAAAAAATGAATCATGAAGAGTCAGGGAAGAGGAGGGCGAGGCAATGCTGTAGTGCTTGGCGGGCCCGCAGGCAGCAACCTCGACGGCGGAATAGCGCGTGAACTTGGCGCAGAGCTGGTGAGGGTGCACCTTAGGAACTTTCCTGATGGCGAGTGTCTTGTGAAGATACCCCAGAGTATACGCGGCAGGGATGCGGTTATAGTCCAGTCGACCTACTTCCCGCAGGATACCCACATAATGCAACTGCTCTTCCTTGCTGACACCGCCTCGCGAATGGGTGCAAGGAGCATAACCGCGGTTGTCCCTTATCTTGCGTACATGAGACAGAACAAGAGCTTCGCTGACGGCGAGGCGGCAAGTATAAGCGCATTGCTCAAGGTGCTTTATGCATCAGGCGTGGACTCGCTGCTCACAGTCGAGCCGCACAGGAGCGATGCACTCTTTGCATTCAAGGGCAGCAAGCTCATACTCAACCCGATTGACAGGCTGATGGACCCCGTCTCTAAGAACATCAGGAGGCCGTTCGTCCTTGCGCCGGACAAGGGCAGCCTTGAGCGCGCAAGGGTAGCTGCAACTGTGCTTAACTGCGATTACACGTATATAGACAAGGAGAGGAACCCAGTGACAGGGGAGGTCAGCATGAGGGATGCCGCAAGCGGCAATTTTGAAGACAAGGAGATCGTAGTCGTGGACGACATGATAAGTACAGGCGGCACGATAGCGCTTGCGTCACGCTTCGCTTACTCGCACGGCGCCGCAGATGTTTCAGTAGCCGCGGTTCACCTGCTCATGTGCAACAGCGCTTACAACAGGATAAGGCATGCAGGGGTCAGCAGGATATACGGAACAAATACAATACCGTATGAGAATGCGGTTATGGTAGACCTGTCCAAGGAGATCTCAGAGCTGCTTGAATGGAGATGATCCGCGCCCCTTAAGCAAGGCTAAGCACGCTGCAGCCCTGCTTCACAGTATTGTCTTCTGCCCGCGGGCGGCTTTCTGCTTTACGTTTGCCAGCAGTTCGGAGTACTTGTTCTCCTTGACTCTCAGCCTTGTCAGCCGGAATGCCCTGGTATTTGTCCTGCCCCTCAGCCTTGTTATCTTCCTCCTCCTGAAGATGCGCAGTATGCCCTTCTCGTTGACCTTGAGCTCGCCGTAGAGCGCATCGAGCCTGGTGCTCTCCCTTGTGGCCCTTCCCTTATACGCATTTATCCTGCGCTCTATCTCAGCAGTCAGCAGCGTCAGGTACTTCGATACCGTCTTGAGGTCCTTGGCTTTGTGGGATAGGCCTATCAGTATCAGGTTTGTTAGGTCGGTATCCAGCATGTCATAGTAGCCCAAGGCTATTGCCTCTATAGATGAGAGGTAGAGCGTTATCTCGTCCTTCCTCATCTTCTTCGTGTTTGTGACTATGTTTGGCATGCTGTGCAGCTCATAGTCGATCGAGTTGAGCATCTTCCTCATGGCAGCCGCATGTTCGTCGTATATGCCCGCCACGGCCTTGTTGATCTTTATCGACTCGCCAAGGCCAGCCCTCCAGTTCTCCCTTATCACCTGCTTAAGTATGTCGGCCTCGACAGTGGAATTCTGCACCTGATTTGCCCTGTCCTCTTCTGCCGCCCTTGTCTCGCCATGCGGCTTCTCTAGCATCATTGTTCCCAAGCATTGCACCCTCTATAACGACAGGAAGGCGAAGGTCTGCTTACTATCGAGCTTGTATAACCCCAATCCCTCGAACCGGACCGCAGAACCCTCCTCCATTTCGTTAACATCCCAACCAGTATATCCCTTTATCCTTCTTATGCTGTCGCTGTTGAACCTGCCGTCCACAAGAAGCGGCCCTATCTGCACCAGCTCGCAGCTCTGCTTGCCGCTTATCCATGGTACTCTTGGTGCATCGATGGGTTCGCTGCTTATATACGTCGCCCTTATCTTGTCTTTTTGTACGCCATCAATCCGTATGTTGAAAGCGCCCCTGAGCCTTATACTGTCGCCTTTACTGAATCCTTTTGCATCAGTAGCATTTATAAACAATCCCCTGTCGGCTTTGTAGTTTGGGTTCTTGTCCGCGCCCTCCACCTCTACAGGGACAGGTTCTGCGACTATGAAGAGGCGCAGTGCACCCTTTTCCAGTAGCCTCCTGTTTATCGCAAGCAGCTGGTCCATGCTGCTGACACTCTCTGACTTGCTGATTCCAGAGCCGAGTGCAAACTCCATTATGGCCTGCGGGAGTATGCCTCTTCTTCGCAGAGCTGCTATGGTTACCAGCCTTGGATCGTCCCACCCGCTGACCTTGCCTTCTGCTATCAGCTTCCTCACCTCCCTCTTATGGGTCACATTGCCCCCGATCTCGAGCCTGGAGATGCTGGTTATCCTTGGCTTTCTGAGCCCCAGCGCATCAAGCACCGCGAAGTAGAGCTCGTCCCTCAGTTCGTACTCCTTGCTCCTGAGCACGTCGGTAACTCCTTTTGTTGAATCGACTATCGGAGTGCAGAAGTCGTAGGTTGGCCAGACCCAGTACCTGCTTCCCTGCCTGTAATGCGGTGCGTGCTTTATTCTGAATAGGGTGGGATCGCGCATTGTGGTGTTCTGGGCCTGCATGTTGGAGTTGAAGCGTAGGACCGCGCCGTTGTCCTCGAACTTGTTACCCAGCATCTCCTTCCAGAGCGCGATGTTCCTGCTTATACTGTGCGCCTTGTGCACGCACCCGCTGCCAGATGCCCTGTCCTCCTTAATCTTCTCGCCGCTGCACAGACACACGTAAGCTGCGCCTTTGCCAATCGCCTTCTCAGCATACTCGTAGAGCATAGGAAGGTTGTCGCTTGCATGATATTCGCCATCGAATACGATGCCAAGCCATTTAAGGTCCGCATGGAATGCGTCGACAAACTCCTGCTTCTCGTTCTCGGCGTTTGTATCATCGAAATAAAGCATCAGCTTGCCCTCGTATATCCTCCTCAGCTTGTCCTCTATCGCAAGAGGCTTGGCATGGCCTATGTGCATGTATCCGCCAGGCTCTGGGGGAAATCGGGTGACGAACCTGCCCTTCTCTGCCCCCTCTATGCTGAAATCGTGCTTAGAGGAGCGCTCTGCCTTCTCCTGCTCGGCTTCCCTAAACTCGGCTGCGTACCTTGAGAACTCCCTCTCGATCTGGGCCCTGTCCAGACCGTTTACCTCCAAGACCACTGACTTGACAGTGGCCGCCAGCTCCCCCATCCTGGCCTTTGCCGAGGGGTCCGCAGCTATCAGCTTGCTTATGACCGCACCTTCCTGCGCCTTCCCGTAATCGAGCGCGTTCTTCAGGGCGAACTTCCTTATCAACTCACTGCTACGTGCTACTGACAATGACACACCTATGCCGTCCTGGTAACGCTAAGGTTGCCGTATACGCTCCCGTTCGAAGTGATTAATGCTGCAATCCTTAGCTTCAAGACCGAACTCATGTTCTGCGAAAGCGTCACCGGTACTACGTACCTGTCAACGTTTCTGCCCACCCCAAGAGTGATTAGCTGGGAAGCAACATAGAGCTTGACCTGCGATGGCAGCAGGACTACTGCGCCTGTTGAGAATGTAGTGCAGTTTGCCTGGGCCGTGTCGATGCTTTTGTAGAGCCGGGAATAGATGCTGTTTGTCTCCTCGCTTCCCGAGAGTATGGTTATGTTGTTCCCTGCCTGGAAGTAGGTGCTCACGCTGTGGTTTGCCTCAAGCCTGCCTACCTCATTGGTCAGGTTTCCGATTGCCTTTGCCGAGTTGGGGCTACCGCACAGCACGCTGACATTGAGCGTGTCGGTGTAATTCGATATTGTGCCGTTTGCAAAGCCTATCGCGTAGACCGTCTGCGGGGTTCCTTTGCCCTTTGTAGAGTTGGAGCCCAGCGAGCTTCCAAGGTTTGCAGACGCCAGGTATGATGTTATGAATATTATGGCCACGAAGAGGGCTACCAGAAACTCTGCAATCTTTTTTTTCTGCATGCGTATCACTTCGCCTGCCGGCACGCTTATGGCATGCCTGTGAGTGCGGCGGGCATATGTTTTATATACTACTCATCTTATATTATTTTATGTCCTACTGCTACGTCATCGTAGATGATTTTTAGCATTTGGAGAAGTGATTTTGTGAGTTTCAAAGAAGGAGATTTCTTAAAGGTGGAGTACAGTGCATGGAGGTCATCTGACAAGAGCCTTGTCTTTACCACGAGCAAGAAGGTTGCCCAGGAGGCGAAGCTTTACAATGAGTCAGATAAGTACGAGCCTGTGCTTGTCATAGTGGGCAAGAACACCATAGTTAGCGGGGTTGACAAGGCGCTCGCTACAATGAACGTCGACGAGAGCAGGAAGGTAGAGGTGGGGCCTGAGGATGGCTTTGGGGAGAGAAACGATGACCTTGTAAGAGTGATGCAGGTATCGGACTTCAGGAAGAAGGATATAGAGCCAAGGCCTGGCCTGCAGATCGACATAGACGGCGCACTGGCAGTAGTCAAGAGCGTGAACTCGGGCAGGGTTGTTGTCGATGCGAACCACCCGCTTGCCGGGGAGAGGCTGACGTACGAGGTGACTGTCGTCGCCAAGCTTGATAACGATTCTGAGAAGGTGAAGGCCCTAGCCTTGAGGAGCGGCATTGCTGTCAGTTCTGCTAAGGCGGAGGGCGCAAGCGCGGAGGTGTCCGTTGGCGAGGGCGTAGAGAAGAATGCAGACTACTTCATAAACAAGACGGCATTCACCAACTCGGTCTTCAGGTACATGCCAGGCATGCAGAAAGTAGTCGTAGTGGAGGAGTATTCTAGGAAGGAGGCCGAGAAACAGGGTCGGCAGGCTGGCCAGTGACCCAAATCCTTTAGCCGCCTGGACCCAGAAGCAGTACAGGTCAGGTCTGCCGATAGAGGCACTGCAGCTTAGAGTGGCCTGGCGTTACCCGTTTATATTTAGTGCGTAGGTGCCGTTGGCCTTTATCTCCAGCTTCTTTGCGATCTCCGATTTCTCTGCATTGAGCACGACCACGTACCCGCTCCACTTGGTGGTCAGCGCCGTAGAGCCGCATATTGGACATACGCTGCCCTGCACTATTATCAATCTGCAGTTCTTGCACGCGGAATCCATTTGATCAAGACCTCTTCCTCCTGCGCTGGCTAGGCCTCCTCTCCCTGGTTACCTTGGGCTCCTTGAGCCATTCCGGCTTTCCAAGTCCTTCAGGCCTCATTGTAAGCGCTATCTTGGTGTCCTTTATGTTGTTCTTCAAGCTTATTGTAGATACCTTGGCATAGACTACATCGCCCTTCTTTATGCTCTTGCCGGTGTTGCGCGAGTTGAAGATCCCTGCCTTCCTGTCGTAGCTGATGAAGTCGCTGGTTATCTGCGACAGATGCACAAGCCCCTCTATAGGGCCGAGCCTTACGAAGCATCCAAAATCTACGAGCTCGGATACCTCCCCGACAACTACCTCGTCAACCTCGACGCTGAATGTCAGCACGTCGAAGGTAACGTCGTTATGCGTTGATGGATCGCCAGGCATGAGGTAGCCGTCGCTTATGTCGCGCACGTTGTAGAGCGCGAGTATTATACCCACATCCCTGTCGATCGTCCTCTCGTACTTCGCGCGCAGTATCTCCTCTGTGGCCTTCTTTATATCCTGGCCGAAGTATTTTGGAGGTATGCTTATCGTGTCTTTTATCGTATGTATATAATACAATCTCTCACCAATCCTCGTATAAATAAGGGTAAAAATTGCATTAAATAATGGTTCAGAAAGGTATTTATTATGTGCTATCGGACGGCGCCTGACCTTGAGATGCTGAATACCTCTATGCCCTTCGCCTTCAGCCTGCGCTTGAGCGCCATGTCGTTCGTGCATACGCTGCATCCTAGCTTCGACGCCTCGCTGACTATCCAGTCGTCCACTCCCTCCTTCGTGTTCGCGATGTCAGGCTCGTGCCTAGATATCAGGTATATGCCTGCAGCTGCAAACTTGCTGAATTTGCCCCACGAGTCCCTTATGCGGTTTAGCTCGTTCATTATCCCCATCGAGATTAACGGTTCGAGGGAGGGATCTTTCGCCTTTATTGCTGAAAAGACATCTACCTTGTTTGACAGGCCGAATATTATGGAACTTGTATCGACGATGACATAACGCATAGAAATATTAAGGCTTTGCCTGAATATAAAGTGTGTGGATGGTATCATATGCTAAGCGCAGCTTCAAATCCGATAAATATAGAGGCCTTCAAGCTGGTATTGGCTATGGCCAATCCCACACTCAACGTGGTGATGAGATATTGGGCGGAGAGCTTCTTTGTGGTGCTGCCGCTGCTCGTCTTGTATTTTTATTTAAGGAAGGACAAGAACGTCTTCTCGTTTGTCGTGGCAGGCGTCGTGTTGTTCCTGATCTCTGATACGATCAAGATGATAACAAAGGAGCCAAGGCCTTGCGAGGTCAGCTCGCTGTCGTGGATAAACGTGGTGGCATGCGAAGGCGGCTACTCGTTCCCTTCCAACCACGCCATGACTCTCACCGGACTTGCCATATTTACAAAGAACTACAAGTATCTCAGGGTGCTTTACGTCGCCTGGCTTCTTGTCATACTCTTCGGCAGGGTCTATACCGGCGCCCATTATCTAACAGACGTGATTGCGGGGGTCGCTTTAAGCATTGTGGTGGCATGGATAATATACAGCAAGAGACGGCAGATAAACGGCTTCTTGGCTAAGATAGCCTGCAGGATACTGCCGCCGCTCTTTCCCAAGGAGTTTATGGCCTGAGAATTATGGAAGACGAGATGTATGCCGAGATACTGATACAGAACTACGAGCACCCAAGCAACAAGGGCACCATAGCAGGTGCGACTGCACAGATGGACGAGGAGAATATCTCCTGCGGAGACAGGATAACAGTCTATCTGACAATAGATGAGGGCAGGATCAAGGATGCCAAGTTCGATGGCGCAGGCTGCGTCATCTCGATGGGCACCGCGAGCATGCTGATTGATGAGCTGAAGGGCAAGAGCCTTGAGGATGTTGAAAAGATGGACAAGCAGTATCTCTTAAGACTGATAAATATCGATCCGGGGCCTGTGAGAATGCACTGCGCGACCCTCTCGCTCAGGGCGCTCAAGAAAGCGGTCCTTGCGTATGAGAAGAAGCCGCTCGACACCGCAACCAAGGAGCTTTAGCCCGGATATCCACTCTTCCGGCTGCAGGCAGGCTGATTCCTGAGCACATCAGTTCTCTTATTTCCGAGTTCCGTGGCACCAATCCTCATATCAGTTTTATCTCCATCCTCTTGTGGTGCGAACCCTTGTTGGAGAACTCGCTGAGCACTATTGCGCCAAGCTCCCTTGAGCTTGCAACGTGAAGGCCGCCATCCATCTGCGTGTCAAGCCCCTCAATCTCCACTATGCGTATTGTATCAAGTTTCCTTATCAGCTCCTTACCAGGCTCGGTCCTGGCAAGATTGGGCATCTGCAGGGCCTCTGCCCTTGAGACACTCCTCACGGTCACGCTCCTTCCCTCCTTGACTATGTTGTTTGCGGCCTCGACCAGCTTCTGCGCCAGCTCGCGGTTGAGTTGATCCATGTCGAAGTCGATCCTGGCCCTGTCAGCGTAGATCTGGCTGCCTGTCGAGAAGCCCTTCCCAGCGTAGCTGTTGACCATTATTCCGTCTATTATGTGAATTGCAGTGTGATACTTCATGTAAGCGTATCTCTTGTCCCAGTCCACGAAGCCAGTCACGATGTCACCCTCCTTTATTCCAGAGACATCCTCCAGCACATGGTGCACGTCGTCGCCTGCCTTTATAGTGTCGATAATTTTATGCTTGATGCCGTTGGTAGATAGAATTCCGGTATCGCCGGGCTGGCCTCCGCCGGTCGGATAGAAGGCGGTCCTGTCGAGAGAGACCGAGTTGCCGTCTATCCCGGTTATCGCAGCATCAAAGCTATGCAGATACGGATCCCTTAGATAGAGCCTGACGGGCATGATGTGACATCCTCCAACGACTAAAGGTCGTTGGCTTCCCCTGCATTTGCAGGGTCTGTTCTCAGTTCTTCGAGTCCGTTTGCATTCCCTGTTGAAATGTATTGGCGGTTCTCTCCCTGAGCGTGACTTC
>JAKAVK010000001.1 GCA_021817325.1 Microcaldota archaeon
TCTCCTGGCAAGGACGACCAATGTCCGAACAGGAGACCTCATACTCACTGTTTTCCGACGATAAAAAGAGAAGAGAAAACCTCCAAATTCAATTAGACGGAAAGATTCTTAATTTGTCAAGTTCCTAAGGTATATATAAAATGGGGATACGCAATAAAGCAGCAGTAAGGTACATTGCAGCTTTATTAGCGATTTTGCCAGGTCTATTTCTTATCTTGATTAGCATAAGTCCGGCATTTACTTCCATACTAAGCCAGTATGGCTATTACTATAACACGCCAATCTATGCTATCCTAAGCATAATCTACTTTTTTGCATTTTTAGAGGGTTTGCTGATATTATTTCCGGCAAAACATGCGGTTGCAGGCATTCTTCTTATGATTGAAGCAGTTTTAGCGTTCCTTGTCTCTGCCCAGAGTACCAATATGCCCTTTGTTTTGATAGCGGCCATGCCTCTAGTTATAGGCGGAATATTGGCAATTCTGTATAAACCGATTGGCCACAAACTAGCGTCATTTCCAAAGAAGGCAAGAAGACTTATCTCAACAGCAGGATACGTAATCTTCTTGGCGTTGTTAATTGATATTTCAAGTAAGATTGTTGCGATACTGCTCCTTCAAAGTTCGCTCCGATATCAGTCCCTGGACTTACAGACGCTCATATATCCAGCAGCACTAATAGTTGCCTTTCTGATTGCGGCAATATTGATCTTCGTGGCGATTTTATTTGTCAGTTTCAATCTTAAAACTGACAATCCAAAGCAAATCAGCAAATATTCAAAAGTTGCAGCCGTAGTTGGGGCCATAACAATTCTGGCCATAGTGGTGATATCCTCTTTATTTGAACGCTATGGCATTTCATTTATAACAGCAAATTTTGCTTCGGTAGCTTCTGGTTCAATGGCGAGTTACTCATTAGATTCGGGCAGTCTGGCAGTTGTAATAACGCTTGTTGCACCGGTAGAACTCACCTTGCTTGTGATAGGACTTATCATGCTATTTCTAGGCAGTCTTTCTGGACTAGCCTATTCTGAGAAAATAGGCATAATCAAGTATGCCTCAATAAACCGCAAATTCGTAGTATATCCCATAATCGCACTAATACTTCTTTATATCCTGTTTTCTTATTATTCTGGCTATCAGACAAGTTCGGATAACAAGCTAGCATTAGCTTCTTTAAACGGCAGGATTCAGATGTATGGCGGCAATCTAAGGTACATGTTAGCTAATCAGACTGCTTATAATGACGCTTTGGCAGGCACAAACACTCTGCCTACAAATTCCACATATCTACAAGCAGAAGGACTCTACAAAAGTCTGGTTACGATGGCTAATCCCCAGTCAAATATTTCATCAATCTTCACATTCGGTGCCGCAGCACTTCGACGGCCGGGCCTGCAATCATCATCAGGTGGAAGTTTTCTAGGTTCGGCTACCAGTCAGACAACTTTAAACACGCCGACTAATCAAGAACTAAGTCAATTTGACTGGTATCGCTACAATCCGTTTATAAGATTGGTAGAATTAACTGTATTCTACTCTTTAGGCTTTCAAGGGGGAGCAAGCAGCAACCTGCCAGATTACAATAATTTATTCTTGGAACATCAAAATATGATTATACCTCGAAAGGTCTCCCCGCTGCAATCAATTTATGAACTAAATGGCTATGGACTGGACATCCTCTTAATCGCACAAGAGCTGATATACTTATTCCATAGCAATTATTTGAGAAGCGCGCCTTCGACTTACACCGTAGCCCCTGCTAATAATATAGGCGTAGGTATTGGTATGCTTACGTATGGAGGAGGCACTTACGCTACAACCACGCTTCTAAACGGAAGTTTCTATGACATTGTATCAGGCTCGCAGCTCAGTAACGGCTGGATTGCAGTAAGCACAGCAGCACAATCAATCAGAATGGAGGGCTTCCCAGAGATAGATAACAGTACTTACACTAACCCTGTTCTATGCCTTTTCTCTAGGCCAGTATTCAACTTATTACATATCAGAGATATTTTACAACCGGACAATAGAGCCAAATATAGACTTCTTCGGATATCTTAACAACACAATTATATTAAATCTTGGAAATCTCGATCTTGCGAACCCACAGATAACACTGTACATAGACGGCAATCGCACCAAGTATGTAAGGCATTATAATTATCTCATAGTCTACAACAAGCACCTAAACACAGGATACCACAGGATAGCAGTTACGATAAGTAACATGTCTCTATCAGCCAGTGTGTACATTTCTCCAATACTGCTAAGCTACCCGCTCTTATCGCCACGCAGTTATCAAAATGGCAACTATGCTAATAATGGCTCCTTGTCATTCGAAATATACAACCCATATCAATTTCTTCTGAATGTAACAAATCTTTCAGTGTCTGGTGGGGTTAGCCCAGAACCGTCAATCGTGCCAACAAACATTTCGGCGTTTACATATAACTGGTCGGCCAGCTATACGGCCGCTCCGGTATTGGTAAATGCAACTTACTCAAGATTTGCAGGGTATGTGAAGTTACACAATAATTACACAAACACCAACTATACCCAAGCCAATTATGCTACATCAGACATATCTGCAAATACGCCATATAGCATAGATAACCTTTCTTTTGTAACTGTACGTTATTCAGTTCCCACATGCACTGTGGGTGATGTAAGGTACTATACAGTAACATTCGATACTGATTATGGCGTATCTCACGATATTCTTTCTGTGAAGTGTATTTAACAGGCTTATAGTATGCCTTAGGTCTTAAGCACGACTAGCTTACTTCTCTCAACGTGATAATGTCTCTTATAGGGCGGGGCTTTTGATGTCCCTGGATCTTACCGGCCATGGGCGTCTATTGCTCCAAAGAACATTGGCGAGGTGATTTAGTGCGTGCCACTATTCAGAAAAATCGGGCATGCTTTTAAACTTTGTTGTTTAAGTAGTTTGGGTCTATTCCGCGTGGAGGTGGTTAGATGAAAACTAGCAAGTTCAGTTTATATGACATAGAGCAATTCATAAGAGAGGCGGGAGCAGAGAGGGTAACGGAAGATGCTGTTAGGGCGCTGGACAGGGAGCTTGAGAAGCTCGCTGAGACGGTGACAAGGAGGGCCAAGATGAATGCCGAGCATGCGGGCAGGAGAAAGCTGATACGCTCCGCGGATGTCAAGCTCACCCACATGTCGCTCTTTGCGGATTACAGCACTCCGGAGAGCTTGAGTACGAAGGCGAGTATGACAAAGGCGAGCTCTAGCATTGAGAGGTAGAGGGTCACCTCTCGTTCGTTGGCACGCTTCAGGTTCATCACCAGATGCGTCAAGCTGTATATCTTACCCCCGTATGGGGGCTTGAACGTGCCGTCTCTCTGCCTGATCCCAAGGTCGCTGACCTTGAACCTCTTCCTAAGGTGCAGCAGGAATTCTATTATCCAGGGAAGGAATATCACCACGCCGAAGGCTTCGGCGCTGCCCATGACCATTATTGCCACCAGGCTTGCGCCGACTGTGTACGTGAAGCTGTCGCCAGGGATTATCTTCGCCGGATACATGTTGAAGAGCAGGAACGAGAGCAGCGCAGCCAGCAGCAGGGCCGATAGCAATACCCCTATGTAAGCGCCGAATGCAAGCGAGTATATGAGCAGGCCGGCGCTGGCTATTATGGCCATTGAGGGCTGCAGGCCGTCAAACCCGCCAAGAAGGTTGAATGAATTTGACACGAAGATTATCGCAAGCGGCAGTACGAGCAGCGGATAGACGATGCCCAAGAATACGGGTCCGATGAATGGTATGTTTATTGAGTGCACCCCTGCGCTTATAGCCATCAGGGGAAGGGCTCCTATGAAGGTGAGCAGCGGCTTTTGCCACTGCTTGAGCCCCTTGCGTATGTCCATCCTGCCTGTGCTCATGACCCTCTGGCGCATCACGTTTACATCGTCAAGGAAGCCGACGAAAGCGATAAGCACTATTGAAAGCGCCACGGCAAGCAGTTGGTTGACTATCCCTTTCAACGGCACGAAAACGAAGCTGCCTCCGAATGTATATATCAGTATCCCAGAGATTATGCCGAATGCGACAGCGACGCCGCCGCTGCCGGCGAGCTTCACTATCCTCGCCTTGTTGTGATCCTCGGCAACTATGCCAGCGCCGAACAGATATGACATTAGGAATCTTGTGCTAAAAAACGTCAGGACGAAGGTTATCACAGAAGGTATAAGTATCGTCAGATAGGTACCATACATGAATATCCTATTGCATGCCATATTTAAAATTGTGTTGCATAATCTTACCTGTGTGGAGATGTTGCTGCTGCTATATGCTGCATTCGTAACGCTGGCCTTCCTATGCCTAATCACTCTTGATGCAAGAGGCTATTTGAGAGGTGCGTTCAAGGATGGTGCAACAGGCAGAAAAGCCGGCTACAGGCCCAAGACGCTTGTTATAATACCATGCAAGGGCCGGGATATTGGGCTTGCAGAGAACCTGGAATCAATAGGCAGGCAGGAGTACCACGGATACGATATTGTCGCAGTAGTTGACAGTACAGTCGACGAGGCATTGCCCGCTATAAAGAAAGCCGGTATCAGCTTTGTTGTGGCGCGTGAGGTGTCCCGCGCGGCCAGCGGCAAGGTCAATGCCATTCTCACAGCAATTGAGAGGCATGGGAAGTACGAGGTTTACGTTATTGCAGACTCCGATATATTGGTTGATAGAAAATGGCTTGGGACTCTTATCGCGCCGCTTGCAGATGGCAGGGTTGGCCTGTCCACGATGTACCCTTATTTCAAGCCTGTCGGCGGCTTCTGGTCGAAGGTAAAGATGGTCTGGGGTTTTGTCGGCGAAGGGCTTCTGGAGAACGAGAAGTCCCGCTTCGGCTGGGGAGGATCACTTGCATTCAGGAGGGATATACTGCAGAATTTCCGCGCGCTTGCGATGAATTCCAGATACTCTGTTTCGGATGACATCTGCATAACGAAGGCGGTGGCATCTATGGGACTCTCAATGGCTTATTCAAACAGCTCAAGGCCGATCGTCAGAACGGATGACAACTTCAGGACATTCTACGAGTGGGCGAATCGCCAGACTGCACTCAGCCTGCTGGGCTACAGAAGGAACCTGCTCTACTACGGCATTGCCTTCTATGCGGCAGAGATACTGGTGTTCCTTTCCGGAATCGCGCTGGCTGTTACAGTCTCGCCTCTCTTTGTCGTCTTCCTTTTACACACCGCGATCGGCATAGAGAAAACCTACCGAAAGGCAGGCCTTAGCGACCCCGCAATCTCCCTTATAGAGATGATGTCGCCGTTCATCTACCTATCCAACCTGCTGCTGGCATCCAGGATGAGGAGCATAAGATGGCGGGGGCGCAGTTACAGGCTGCCCGTCAGCCGAGCTCCTTGAGCGCGGCTGCTATCTGCCTCTCGTGGCCCTCTGGCTTTACCTTGTCGAATACCATGGCTATCCTGCCCTCCTTGTCTATTATGTACGTCTTGCGCAGCGTACCCATTCCGAAGACGCCCCTGTTCCCATATGCGTCATACCTCTTTATCACACCGCTGTCATGATCCGATAACAGCAGGTGTTTTAGGCCGTACTTGCCGCAGAACTTTCCATGCGACTCGATGCTATCATTGCTTATCCCTACGACCTCAGCGCCAAGTTTCCTGATCTCGTCAAGGCTTGCGCTGAAACCTTTGGCCTCGATTGTGCAGCCTGGTGTATCGTCTTTTGGATAGAAGTAGAGGACAAGATACCTGCCCTTGAACTCCCCCAGGGTATGTTCCTTGCCATCGGAGCCTGGCAACCTGAAATCCGGTGCTCTTGAGTTTACTGATATCATTTCTTCACCTGATAAATAATTGCACAAACGATTATATAGCCGTTGCGGCAAGATGTATCTCGGAGAGTGATTTCCTGTTCCCGAAACTGTTCAGCAAGAATGGAGCTAAGGTCAGCATAACCAGCATAAACCTCAAATTCATGGGGGAAACGCACAGCATAGG
The DNA here is from genome assembly GCA_021817325.1 of Microcaldota archaeon. Lineage (GTDB taxonomy): Archaea > Micrarchaeota > Micrarchaeia > Micrarchaeales > CABMGC01 > JAKAVK01. The sequence continues at coordinate 6,002 of JAKAVK010000001.1, forward strand.
CGGAAGGGAGATAAAGGAGAAGGTCTTCACTGTGGACATACCATTCAGGAACAAGCTGGGCAACGACCTGCTGCCGGACAACCTGAAAGGGCCTGGCCTTGTAGTAGACCGGATCGACGTAGCCGCCCCGTTCGGTTTCATTGACGTGTCGCCGAAGCCTCCGATAAGGGTAGATTACATGTCCAGTACAGTCTTCAGGCTCAGGATCAGGGCTCCGCAGGTTACTTATGAGGGACCACTTGTGGTTACGTTTGGAAGCGGGGCTTCGGACAGCATAAATCTCAACATACAGAAGACCACGCTGCGGTATGCTGGCAACATATCCGAATTGGAGAACTCAGGAATGGTAATAAACATGCAGAAAGGGCAGATTTTCAAGAGGAGCGTGCAGCTCTACAAGATATTGAGCTACGGTAGCACCCTGAATGAGGTAGCAGTCAACGAACCTTTCGAAATCGTCAGCACCGAGCCAAGGCTTCCACTGACTGTGGATAAGAAGGACAGTTACATAATCGGCATATACATAAAGGCGCCACAGTATAACTACGCAGGATCCATAGACCTGGCCTTCAAGTGATGGCATGAACCATGTAATTGCAGTACCCCTGGACCAGAACCTTGCAGAGTTCATAGGCAAGAAGGGAAGCGTGAACGGGATAACGTTCTTCGACAGGAAATCAGGCGACGATGTGATAGTGGCGCTCATGCCCAGCAGCGTTGAAGAGAAGCCGTATGGCATGGCTGAGGCGCTGCTGCTTGGGGAAGAGGTGGTGCTTAGTACCGCGCTTGTAGACAAGTCTTTTGGCGAGACGCTAGTTGCATGCTCGCTATTGGGCAAGCACGTCCTGCTCACCAACGACAATGACGTAAGCAACCTGCTTTCCGGAGGCGTGCTGAAGGATTACGAGATCGTCGGGCGCGATGTCCTCCTGGACAGGATACTCTCATTCAAGACCAGGCAGGACTCCTCCCCTGTGCGCATAGACATAGACAAGGCATTCCCTGTCCATGGGGTTGGCACTGTCGCGCTTGGCTTCGTAACCTCTGGCGTGGTGAAGACGCATGACCAGCTCTGCCACCCGTCAGGCAAGAGACCTGTGGTCAGGTCGATACAGAGCCAGGACGTTGATGTCAAGGAAGCCGGAGTTGGTACGAGGGTCGGCCTTGCGCTGAAGGGCATAGAGCACGACGAGATGGAGAAGGGGGACATACTCTGCGCAGCGCCTGTGCCAAAGGCAAGGGGTGCCAAGGTCAAACTTACGGTAAGCGGCATCGCAGGCGAGAGGCTGCAGGAGAGCGTGCAGTACCAATTCGTCTCTAATTTTGCCCATGCCAACGCAAGGTTGAAAGAGGATGGAGAAGCCCATCTTGTTTCTTTCGAGAAGCCGATCTCTGTGTGCAACGGCGACGGCTTCTTTCTCATAAGAAGCCAGAAGCCGAGGATCTTTGCATTTGGTACCGTGTTGGCGACAATGCCTAATCTCTGACCGCGGCGTGGATCCTGAGCATCGCCATCTTCGCGTGCAGATCGTTGCACAGCACCTCGAAGCCCTTACCGTCCGCATGGGCGCAGGCCTTCGCGTACTCTGTCTGGGCCTCCTTATACTTCGAGATGTCTTCGTATCTGCGCCCCAGGTATACGTGCACGGCTATTCCGCTCAGGTTTAGCCACTTTGCCAGGAACAGGTCATTGAGCTTCTCAGTCGCATGGATGGCCGCCTTGAAGTACTGCGACGATGCGTTGGCCGCGTTCCATGGGCGCTGGGTATCGGTGATCTTCAGGTATCCCGCAGCAAGCTGGATCTGCTGGCTTATGTACGGCTCCCTGAACATGTGCTCGTCAGGCCGGGTGAGACGCAGCACCCTGGCAAGCGCCTTTAGGGGCGGATCGGCCACGAGCACCCCGGGCGCATCGCGCAGCGCCTTCTCCAGACGCACCATAGCAGTGACGTGATCCTGCAGCCGCGTGTCTTGTGTCCACCTTGCATATTTTATCGCACTTTCAAGATGGCCCAGCCTGACCTCGTCTTTCCGCTCGTATTCGGCAGCGTAGAGGTATGCGCAAGCTGCAGACCACCAGTCATACTGCTTTATGGCGGCACTGGCGGCTGCAAGAAATGCTCTGGATCGTTGTGCCATATGGCCTTCTTTGCGCGGCCCATATATATGACTTTTCTAGTAATCTTTCCACATTCGCCAGAAATGCTCCTTCATCTCATCTATGCGCTTACCATCGTGCACTATGCTTATTCCCTCTATGTTCCTGTGCATGCCGCTGTATGTCAGGTTTGCAGATCCCTCTATCGCCTCGCCTTCGGAGATGTACATCTTAGCATGCACAAATGCGGCGGGCTTCTTTATCCTTATGATGCCCGGCTTCTTCCTGAGGAATAGGAGCGCTGAGAATAGTATGACGAGCATCGAGGCTGCCGGCAGGTATAAGTCTGGATGGATGAGCCATGCAAGGTAGTCGATCAGAACCAGGATGAGGGAGAGCGTTATTGCAGGCCATGGGGACCTTCCGCCGGACAGGAGCGCACTCGCATCGCTGCTCATCGAGGACGATATTATATATATCCTTTTGTTCCCAGAGATTGATTTTATGAACCGTGCATAATGGGCATCTATGTAAGGCGAGACGATGTAGAGCTCCCTGCCCCTGCGCAGCAGCCGCTCGACATACCTGTAGCTTGACTGGCCGTGGTAGTATGCATCCGTTCCCTTAAATAACATGCATGTTCTTATGCTAAGCAAGGATAATAACTTTGCAGTGGTTAGGTGGCACACATCAACAAGAAGCGAGTTAGGGCCTTGCGTCACTTCTACATCTCGGAGGTATTTCACCAGAAGCTCTACGCAACACTTGCCACAAGGGAGGGATCCCGTCAGCTTAGGCCGGTGCTCAGGAAGCTTGCTGAAGAGGAGCAGGGGCATGTGGAGATGTGGAGGAAGGAGCTGGAGCACGAGGGAGCAAAGGCGTCTGGGAGGCCGGCCTTTCTGGGTATCAGGATCTGGCTCTTCATGATAGCAAGGCGCATACTAGGTGCCGCTTTCCTGATACGCATGCTGGAAAAGGACGAGGTTGAGATGCTTGGAGAGTACGAGGACTCGCTGAAGCGCACTAGTTTTGACAGGGAAGAGGCAGCGCACATCAGCGAGGTGATCAGAGAGGAGAGGGTGCACGAAAGCGGGCTGGCCGACAGGATCAAGAACTACGAGGGGGATCTCAACTACATAAGGTCGATAGTCTTCGGGCTTAACGACGGTCTTGTGGAGGTGCTCGCAGCTGTCGCCGGGCTAGCCGTGCTAGCTACAGGGCCGCTCCTCGTGGTTGTAGGCGGCATAATAATCGGGGTCTCAGGCACGCTCTCGATGGCAGGCGGCGCGTATCTCGCCTCGAGGTCGCATGAGCTTGTGGAGCGCGGTATGTCTGATGGAAAGAAAGAGAAGCGCGACGGGACAACACCTTCCAAGGATGCCTTGTACACTGGAGTATACTATTTCATCGGCGCGCTGATGCCGATAGCGCCTTTTGCGCTTGGGCTGTCTGGATTTTACGGAATACTGGCTGCAATACTTCTCGTGGTTGTCGCACTCACGATAGCCTCGGTGATAATAGCGCTTGTAAGCTACTCAAGCGTGAAGCGCAGGATAATAGAGATGCTCGCAATCTCACTGGGCGCATCGTTCGCCACAATCCTGCTGGGAACTGTAATGAAGCTGGAATTCGGCATCAGCATCTAATCCAAATCTTATCTGCGGTATGCTGCCAGGGCTACACTGGGAGTACACCAGACAGGTGTGTGGTAATGACTTCAGACATGATGTAGGACCAGTTGGCAATGAACTACACTCAGGGAGGGGAACAGGGTGGGCAGGCGGCAGAACGAGCGGCATGGGCAATGGCACACACAGCGGCATCTGCGCAGATGGCAGCTACACCGTCGCCGATATTGCAGTAACGGTAACAGGCTTGTCAGCTGTGCATTGCCGTGGCGGTTGGCTTATCTCATCCGCATGCGTAAACGCAGGGGATTTCAAAGCCCATTAGAAAACATTAAAAATTAATCTTCAGACTGTTCAAAAGGTCATCCTCGTATAGCCAAGAGCTAGAAGGGGCCCTAGTAGGATGCCAGCTGCCTCTTCAGCAGGCTTACTGCCTCCTTTAAGATGACGGACTTCTGGCTGTCGTCGGCAAGCTTTATCCCGGCAGCGTGCTTGTGCCCTCCGCCTGCAGCTATGTAGTTGCCATGCCTCTCCTTTAGCTCCGCGATCACCGCAGGAACGTCAACTATGCCAAGCTCCTTTGCTGATCTTATAGAGATGTAACGGCCAAGGTGCACGCAGACTATGCACGGCCTCTCGTTCAGCTCGCTGATCTTGTCCAGCAACTTTGAGGAGAACCTTCCAGGCAGCGGGTACTTCGTGTTCTCTACGCGCATGCCCTCGTAGTCGAGCACGTATATGCTGGCGTGGTCGGCCTTGTATACCCTGACTGAGGTGAGCGCACTAGCCAGCACCTCTGAGAGGCGCATCTGCGCATAGCTAACGAGCTCGTCGCATTTCTGCCTATTTGCCAGGAGTTTGTCGATTCCGGATGGGGTGAGGTTTGAACTCGCAGGCCCGAATGCGATCTCGATGTCGCTGGTTATCAGATCCAGGAGTATTGACAGCCTCTTTCCCTCAGCATCTGGCCCGGCGTATTCGCTGTAGTCGCCTATGAAGGATGCGTTCTCCAGATGCGACGTGGGCACATCGGCAAAGGCCTTGGCGAACATGCATGCGAGGAAGCCCGCGGTGTAATTGGAATCGCCGCCGGAGAGCCACGGGTTTATGTAATGCTCAAGCTCCCTCCCCTCGAACTGCTCAGTCACCGGGTGATGGTCCAGCCAGATGATGTCGAATTTCTTCTCGATGAGCTTTATGCCTTCGTTAGACTCAGGAGAGGTTCCGAAATCGATCATGACCAGCAGCGGCTTCTCCTGCGACAGGTAGTTGTTGGCTATCAGCGTGTCGGCCATCGCATCGTGCTGGTCGTAGGACACGCTTGGCTGCATCACCCAGGTAATGTTGTGCTTGTATCCGAATGGACTTGGCCTTGTGCTGGCGATCTCGCATAACGCCTTGTATAGCCCTAACGCACCCGATGCTCCGTCGGCATCATTATGGAAGCGCACTACGATTGGCGTGCAGTATATAAGCTTTGTGAGAAGCAGCGCTGCCGCGGCATTGATCCTGGCCCACATGCTCGCGGTTACCTTGTCCGCCTGCGCTATCCCTACGCGATGGGGTTTTCCGGAGAGCATCTCATTTACCGTCCTGTGCACAGCCGTGTGTATCCGCTCCGAGAGCTGGCCTTCTGCCGTTGAAGATGTGACGGGATCGCCAGGCTCTATCATCTCGCCTAGCGCGAATAGGAGGCTGCTCCTGAATTCAAATGCTGAGACCGAATCGTCATGCACCCCGACTGCATAATACTGGCTGTCCGCACTTCCGGGATTCTTTATACAGGTTATTATACTGTGCATGCTTATGCCTCTGGCTACTTTTTATTTACGGCACCGTTATGCCTGGCGGAGGGGCTGTGGTCGCGTTCAGGGTGGTGTCCTGCACGCACGCGGTGTTTATGGTCAGGTTCTTTATGTTGCTGCATATCGCACTGTTGTGGCTCGCCTCGGCCACGTAGACGTAGCACGCCGTCGATGCTGACTGGTTAAGCTTTGCGCACTCGGTTGCGTTCTGGCTCGACGCGGCCCGCAGCACTGCGAGCGTTGAGTTGCACTCGCCTGCATTCTTGGTCTGGTTGTAGCATGAGGCAAAGAAGTCATTGTATGTCACGTTGCCCAGCGGCACGCTGCTGTTTGCCGGCGCTGCGGTGCTGAATGCGGTGGAGTAGCATGCCTGCTCAAAGTAGGGGCTTGTCACATATGAGCATGTGCTGGTATTACTGGCCTGCGCAGCGATGGCGACATAGCAGAAGTTGCGTATGCCGAAGTTTGCTCCGGCAGTGAAGATGGCATACTCGAGCAGCGGAGTCGTGTTTGTGGCCACCTTTGGATATAATTCTATGTTTGAGTATGAGACGGCCTTCATGGTGTTGTTGAAATCTGTGGTATTGGGCATCATGTTGCAATAGCTCTTGCTCTCTGTGGAAACAGCAAGCCGCAGGTCTACCGCAGAATAGCACGCGGTGGCATTCTGCTGCGAGACCCCTGCACATATACTGGAATCATTCTGCATGGTAGCCTGCGTTATCAGGCAGGCATCCCTGTACCCGCCGCCCAGACTATCGCACATTGAGTAGTCTCCAGACTCGTTCACGAAGAAGCCTATACAGCCGGCCATCGTCTGGTTGTCATTTGCAACCATTCCGCAAAGATTCGAATTGCTGGTGTTTTCCGCAATGTTGACATAACAGCTGTTGGCCCGCGGCTGGCTCAGATAACCGCAGAGCGTGCTGTTCTGCGTGGACAATGCAAGCGAGTATATGCAGACGTCCTTATCAGAGCCCAGCAGTATGCCTTCGCACTGCTGCAGCTTGGTGCCACGTGGGATGAGCAGGATTGAGACCACTGCGAGTAGCACCAGCGCCATGGTAATTATGGCAAACATCCGTATGCGCGTGCTTTCTGCAGCGCTTTCGGAGCCCGTGCTTTTTGCAACTCTCTTTTCCATCAGATCATATCAATGCTAGTCCGGGACTATCTCCTCGACGGCGAAGACTTTGAACCCGGATGGCGTAATCTCGTAAGGCGCGGTGACAAAACTGTGCTTAGCTCCGCGCATCTTAAGTACCTCAAGCGCGAGCATGCGCTTTGACTCCTCCCCTGTCTGGTACATTACAACCACACCGTCGAAGACAAACGACTCAGGCCTGAAACGCAGGTCTGCCCGGTCCGGGCTGTCCATCTCGACTGTCATTATTGAAGTGACTCCCAGGCGGCGCATGTTGAAGATTAGCGAGAGCACATACCTGCGGTAGACTGGCGGCTCCTTGAGCATAACCTCGAAGACGGAGAGCGAATCTATCACAACGCATGTCGCCCCGGTAGAGACGATCGTCGACTCTATGTGCGATATGACGTCCCCGAAGTCGTAGTCCAGCTTGCCCAGAGTGCTCAGCTCCTTTGCCAGGTCGGTGTTTACTATCAGCTTGCCGCTCTCGATGACGCCGTCGATCTGCTTGGCCAGGTCCTTGAACGCAAGCTTCGCATTGCCCACTATCATCTCCTTTTCCTCCTCGACCGAGAAGAAGATGCAGGTTTTCCCTGCAATCGCATTCCTTGCCGCGTACTCGAATGATAGGAGGGTCTTGCCCGCACCGGCACCCGCGGAGAGCAGCACCTGGTTCCTGACAGGTATGCCGCCATAGAGCATCGCATCTAATCCGGATATGCCAGTCTGAATAAGCCCGTCCATAAGATCACAGTGGATTCGATATCTCGCAGCGCATTATTAAGACTTTCGCAGTTTGGGTACGAGGTAAATATCCGGCCTTGCACAGGGCATGCTGCAGGTTGGCGCATGAACCACGCGCATGTGGTTAGCATCAGATATAATAACGTTGACTTTGGAGATATAGATGATTGGCGTTGGGATTTCGATGGCGAAGAGAATCCGCATAAAGACGGGAATTGACGGCGTAGACGAACTGATTGAAGGAGGGATGCCGGAGTACAGTCAGGTGCTTTTGGCAGGCGGGCCGGGATCGGGAAAGACGCTGATGTGCTTCGAATACTTATACAAGAGCGCGCACAATGGCGATACCGCCATACTCTTCTCGTTTGAGGAGGACACGAAAAACATCGTGGCGAATGCAAAGGATGCCTTCACAGAATTCACTGACATAGACGAGCTTATTGAGAGTAAGAAACTGATAATATACGGCTCCGAGATGTCGCGCGCATACATGAGCAGGGGAGAGGAGAAGCCCAGATTCGCATTCAGCGAGATGCTCACGCAGCTGGAATCCCTTGTGGCGTCTTCAGGTGCACTCAGGATCGCCATAGACTCGATATCTGTAATAAAGCTCTTCATCAGGGATGCCTTCGAGTACAGGGACCTTTCAGTCAGCCTGATCAGCATGCTCAAGAGGCTGAAGGTAACCAGCATAATAACAATGGAGATGGCGACTCCTGAGAAGAGCAGCCTCATATTCGAGCCAGAATTCTTCATATACGATGGCCTGATAGTCATGTACTCCACCGGAGGATCGGAGAGCAGGACACCGGCGATAGAGGTCATAAAGATGCGCGGCTCTGCGCACAGCTTCGCAACGGTGCCGTATGAGATCACATCAGGCGGCATAAACCTCCTGGTGCTGGCTGGAAGGTCCAACAGGTCCAGATGAGATCTTGCAAAGATGGCGGTGCAGAAAGCCGCATAGGAATATTGGATATGGAGCCGTGCATCGATCGCAAAGCCTGCATGATGTGTATTATCCCGAAATAAGGTTCTCTCGGTAAACGATAAATTCGTATACGACGAAGAGACCATTATGAGGACACTAAATCTAGGCCAAGTTCGATGGATAATGAGAGAAATGAAGAAAGGGGACTTA
>JAKAVK010000007.1 GCA_021817325.1 Microcaldota archaeon
GTACATTATTCACCGAATCGAAGACCTCCTTTGGGCTCTTGTCTACCAAAATCGTAATCGTATAATCCCGGCCAGCCATATGGCTCACAATTTAACATGAAGTTGAATTTATTTAAATCCCCTGCCGGAGAGGGGCTTGGCGCACATCATGTGCCTTAGGCAGCATTCTGTAATAAGCATATTCTCGCCACAACCCTGTCCAGAAATGCATATCCGTATCGTCAGCTGTTGGGAAATCGATGGTAATTTCTTGCTTCGTGCGCCTTTCCTAAATATAAGCGTATAACTGCTATGTCAGCACACAACGCTTAAATAGGCTGCTGGTTCCAGACTTATGCACGGGGAGCTGGAGCCATATGATACCGGCCAAATTAAAGAGAGGGGACAAGGTAGCGGTAATTGCGCCTGCAAGAAGCCTGGCCATAATCGGAAGGGAAGTCAGGAAAGCAGCGATAGGCAGGCTTGGCGAGCTTGGCTTGGAGGCAGTCTTCTCAAGGCACGCCGAGGAGATGGATGATTTCAATTCGTCCTCGGTAAGATCAAGGCTTGAGGACCTGCATTGGGCATTTGAGAATAAGGAGTTCAAAGCGGTGTTCACGGCAATCGGCGGATTTAACTCAAACCAGCTTCTAAGCAACATCGATTACTCACTTATCAAGTCAAATCCCAAGATCTTCTGCGGCTATTCAGACATAACCGCATTGCACAGCGCCATATACACGCAGACGGGGCTAGTGACCTACTACGGCCCGCACTTCTCAAGCTTAGGGATGCAAAAGGGGCTAGGCTACACAATTGACCATCTAAAACTATGCCTGATGACCTCAAAGCCGTTCAGCATAAACCCTTCAGGGGAATGGAGCGACGACAGGTGGTTTGAGGACCAGGAGAACAGAACATTTATCAGGAATAGTGGTCATGTTGTAATAAACACGGGTTCAGCGAAAGGCACGATAATAGGCGGAAATGCGTGTACGTTCAACCTTCTTCACGGAACAGCATTCATGCCTGACCTGCAAAGCAGCATACTCTTCATAGAAGACGATTTGGAAAGCAAGCCGCATCATTTCGACAGGAGCCTTCAGTCCATAATACAACAGCCAGGGTTCGACGGGGTCAGGGGCATCGTCATAGGCAGGTTCCAGAAGGGCAGTGGCATGTCACAGAAGCTGCTTAAAAAGATTATAAGGGGCAAACGCGAACTGGATGGGATTCCGGTAATTGCGAACGTCGACTTCGGCCATACGACCCCACAGATAACCTTCCCTCTGGGCGGAGAAGCGCAGCTGGACACGGACAAAGACATATTGAAGGTTGTAAGGCACTAATTGCAAGCTGGCGGGCCTATGAGCGTACTAGTAATACAGAATATAACCAGGGAAGGGCCAGGCCTGATCGGCAGGGTTCTGTCAGAGAATGGCATATCCTACGAGACGGTAGACCTAAGCATGGGCCAGGAATTTCCAGATCCTACAGCTTACGATGCACTGGTTGTAATGGGCGGACCGGCAAGCGCAAACGACAGGACCCCTGTCATGCTGGATGAGATAGCGCATGTGAGAAAGGCCCTTGACAAAGGCATTTCTTATCTTGGTATCTGCCTTGGGATGCAGGTGCTTGCAAAGGCATCCGGGTCTTCAATAGTGCGCAGCAGGGTGCAGGAAGTCGGCTGGCGCGGGCCAGATGGCTCAGCATTTGAGATAGAGCTCACCGCGGCAGGTGAAAGTGACCCTATCTTCTCCGGCGTCGAACGCAAGCTGGGCGTTTTCCAGCTCCATGCAGAAGCCGTAGAGCCAAGCAGCTCAATGAAATTGTTGGCCAGGGGGCGATTCTGCGAGAACCAGGCGATAAGGGTGGGCGAGAACGCATACGGTTTCCAGTGCCATCTAGACCTAACAGCAGACATGTTCGACGTCTGGGTGCGTGAGGACGCTGACCTGCTTAAGCTGCAAAAGACCACTCTCGAATCGGACTACCTTAAACTGAGGCCAGCATACGAGAAGGCGGGGATGCGGATCTTCTCAAATTTCTTTGGCATTGCGGGGCTATTATAAAGAGCTAGAGCTGCAGCCAAAGTAAAGGCAGCTTACAACGCATGTGGCAGCCGGATCAGCCCGCTTATCAAATAAGCGTACTGAGTTATAAGCAAAAAGCATTAAACGCAAAAGAAGTCCGGCCCAGGCAGCGCCTCAATGCGGTTAGCGCATCGCGTTTGGGAGCGCAGGCTGCGGCGCCTTGTCTGTTATCCGCTCGGCCGCCTTCAGGTAAGTCAGGCAGTAGAGAACCGTAAGCGGAAAGCCGTAAAGCACATATGTGGCGTTAGAAGGCGATTCAAAGAGCAGCAGGGCCACTGCAGCAAGAGATGCAAACCTTCCAACATAAAGGTAAAATTCCCTGTTGAGCCAGTAGTACACCCTGTTCTTTGATCCGCGGTCTATGAGCTCCATGAAATTTGAGGTCACCTGGTTGTTGAAAGGCGTGTACGCAAGCGTAAACACCACCGAGAACGCAAAGATGGCAAGCAGGGGGCTTATAATTCCAGGCGCAAGCAGCAGCAGGGAGCTTCCCACCGCGCCAGCTACAAGAATCCTGCTAATGTTTCTCCATGCTGCCGTTCTCACCCTTCCGAGGTAGTTGGCAAATATGGCAACAAAAAGAAGAAGGCTTCCGTAGACGCCTGTCAGCGTGTAGCTGCGCGTGATCTCAAAGACATAAATGGGCAGGAGGATGCTGTACGGTATGTAAAACACCTGCGATAGGAAGAAATTGGCCTTGTATATCCAATACCCGTCATGCTTTATCCTTATGTGGCGCATGCTGAAATTGAGTGGTCTATCTGCCTTCTGCATCTTCACAAGCGAGATTACGTATGCCGAGGCGATGAGCATAACGCAGGCCGCGGCAAAGTCGTAGGCAAATTTAAGCGATCCGGTGTAAGGCGCATACTCGATCATAAGTCCTGCAAGCGTAGGCGCTATGAACGATACGACACTGCCTATCAGGTTGTTTCTGTATACAAAGCCGCGCCTGTCAATGCCTGCTGAGATATCAGAGCTAAGAATGTTGTTGCCCAGCCAGAAGGTCCCTATCGAGATCCCATATAGAAGGCCGAAGACCAATATGTTGGAGATAAGGCTAGCCGCAGCAAGCAGAGAGATCAGGGTTATCGCGCGTATTAGGTTTCCTACAATATAGAAGTCCTTTGGATCGACCCTGGTGACCCCGTACGCGCAGCCAAAGAGCGCTATCTCAAGGCCGGTGTAGTACAGTATATTGAAGAGTATTACACCCAGGAGCGACGAGGTTGCAAGCACGAAGAGGTTGATAAATAGGGTTACCAGTCCACCCGAGAATATGTTCAGGTTGTAAGAGATATAGTACAGGCTGGCTCTATCCAATTTCATGAAAATACAAGGCATTTAAGCAAATAAATAGTTTCCCTTGCCCTATCTATCGCGCACGCTCCACATCCAAGGCACGGCGCTATCTGCCTTCCCCATATTTTACCAGGCCCTATCAATCAGTTATATAAAGTTGTTCGTTGCCTATAAGTTATAACTGAGTTATAAAAGCGATTTGGATGATAAACGGATATGCAAGGGCAACCAATGAGATAATACCCGCAGTGCGCGCCATAATAGCCAAGGAGCTAAAGCAGAGGTACCATATGAAAGAGCAGGACATAGCAAGGTACCTTGATGTAGCACAGGCTGCGGTCAGCAAGTATCTCAATTGCGAATATTCAAAGAAGATAAAGGAGCTGGAGGCGAAAATAGACAAGAGCACTATAGAGGCCTACCTAAGCAAGCTCGTACAAGGGAAAAAGGAGTACGCTAACATGTATGTATGCGCGGTCTGCAAGAAGGAGAACTACTTCGACTGCAAGTTCTCGCAGGCTGCACTGCCGCAGGCAACCCAATAGGTGCATTTGACTCATGGTGAACGAAGGATTAGAAGAGATGGTTGAGAAGTCGGAGTATGTGGAAAAGTACGGATTCAGCAATGATATCGTATACGAAGAATTTCCAAGAGGGCTCTCCGAAGAGATAGTAAGGAAGATATCGGAGATGAAGAGCGAGCCGGACTGGATGCTCGAGAAGCGGCTCACGGGCCTGAAGGTATTCGAGAGCAAGCCTGTTCCGCGGTGGGGCGCGGATCTCAGTGCCCTCAATTTCGATGATTATTACTACTACCTGATGCCCAAGTCCAAGGAGTCAAACAGGTGGGAGGACGTCCCAAAGGACATCAAGGACACGTTCGACAGGCTCGGGGTTCCAGAAGCGGAGAAGAAGTTCTTTTCCGGCGCAGAGGCGCAATTTGACAGCGGGGTGGTCTATTCGCACATAAACGAGGAGCTCGAGAGACTGGGCATAATATTCACCGACACTGACACCGCGGTCAAGAAGTATCCGGAGCTGTTCAGGAAGTACTGGGGGACGGTAATCCCACCTACGGACAACAAATTTGCAGCGCTGAACACCGCCGTGTGGAGTGGAGGTTCGTTCATCTACGTGCCAAAAGGCGTCAAGGTGCCAATGCCGCTCAATGCGTACTTCAGGATAAACGCAATGAATGCCGGACAGTTTGAGAGGACGCTGATAATAGCTGACGAGGGTGCAGATGTAACTTACATAGAGGGCTGCACGGCTCCAGTATACAAGAAGGACTCGCTGCACGCAGCTGTAGTCGAATTGGTCGCGCTTGAAGGCGCCCACATAAGATACGTAACCATCCAGAACTGGTCGAAGAACATCTACAACCTTGTGACGCAGAGGGCGCACGCTTCAAAGAACGCAAGAGTCGAGTGGATCGATGCAAACATCGGCAGCAAGATTAACATGAAGTACCCATCAATCTACCTGATGGGTGAGCATGCCAGGGGAGAGGTCCTCTCAATAGCCATTGCCGGCGACGGCCAGGTGCAGGATTCCGGCGGAAAGATATACCATCTCGCATCCAACACCACCTCAAAGATCGTATCCAAGAGCATCTCAAAGGGATCCGGTGTTACCTCGTTTAGGGGGCTAATGCACATAGCAAAGAATGCTGCCAGTGTCAAGGCGCACGTCTCCTGCGACGCCCTCCTTCTAGACGAGTATGCAAAGACAAATACCTATCCGTACAACCAGATAAACAGGAGCGATGCGATAATAAGCCACGAGGCGAAGGTGGGCAAGATAAGCGATGACGACATATTCTACCTCATGTCGCGAGGCATACCAGAGGACGATGCCATAGCGATGATAGTGCTCGGCTTCATAGACGACCTGACCAAGGTGCTGCCGCTCGAGTACTCGCTTGAGCTCAAGAGGCTTATAAAGCTGGACACAAGCAAGGGAATAGGCTGACAGGAACGGTGCGAAGAATGGATTCTTACAGGGAGTTTGTCAACGAAGCGGAGCGCTACCACAAGACGCTGCCATACGAGACGGTGGACCTCTATAAGAAGTACAGCGTCGACATCCAGCTACTCAGCGGAGAGAGGGAGTTCAGGCAGCTGAGCAGGCCTGCGGTAGAGTCGGCAGCATTCGTTGCCGAGACGGAGAGCAAGATGCACATGAGGTTCGACGTGGTGGTGAGCGACGGGATGGCAAGGTGTGCAAGCCCGCACGCAAGGATCCTCGAAGGCGACCGGGCTGCAGGCATAGTCTCGTCAAAGATCTTCAGGAGCAGCGAGGACAAAATAGCCGCGTTTCTCAACGCAAAGTCGAGGTATTATGTAGTCATAGACGTGCCAAGCGGCGAGAAGGCCGCGGTAAACATGCTGTTTGCGAGTACGGGGCACCTGCCTGTGCAGGTGATAATAAACCTCGCAAGGAACTCGGCGCTCAATGTCTCCGAGTACTATGCATCTAATACTGAAGAGGATCCGTCACTGATGGCAGTGCTCCACGAGATAAATGCCCAGGAGGGCTCGCGTGCGCAGGTCAGCATGCTCCACAACGAGAATGGCAAGACCGACGTCGCAAGCATCTACAAGGCTCTCGCGGCCCAGGATGCCCACGTGGAACTAAATTCGGTATACTGCGGCGGCAGGTACACCAAGGCGCGGGGCACGCTCGATGCCAGCGGGCCAATGTCCAGAATGGAGGCTACCGAACTGGTCCTGGGCAGCGAAGACCAGGCGTTCGACATAAATACGGTAATAAACAACGTAAAGCCAATGAGCTACACCGATCTGCGGTCCGGGGCCGTTCTTGACGGTGCGTCCAGATGCATGCTCAAGGGCTTTGCAAAGGTGGAGAACAAGGCGCGCGGCGCCAGCTCGCGCATAACCGAGCGTGGCATATTGCTAAGTCCTGATGCCCACATAGACGCGCTGCCGGACATGGCCATAGACTACAGCAACGAGGTCAGGGCAACCCACTCGGCATCCACCTCGCCGATAGACACAGATGCCCTCTTCTATATGACATCGCGCGGCCTGGACGAGGCGAAAGCAAGGCAGCTCTTCGTAGCCGCATTCATCGCCAAGTACATAGCGAGGATGGAGAGCCCTGCGATGAGAGAGGTCGCGATGTCTGTACTGCTCGACAAGCTCGAGACCGGCAGGTTCGGAACGCTTAACGAAGTTACACCCAGAAACATCTGGATAACCGGAAAGACGTGATGGTATGTTATTGGAGATAAAAGGCCTTCATGTAGAGGCCGAAGGCAAGGAGATAGTAAAGGGCGTCAGCCTAAAGGTGAGCAGCGGGGAGCAGCACGTGATCATGGGCCCGAATGGCTCGGGCAAGACAACGCTTGCAAAGGCCATAATGGGCCATCCCCTTCTTAAGGTGACTGGCGGCGAGATGCTTGTTGACGGAGAGAGCATCCTTGAGATGAAGGCCAACGAGCGCGCGAAGAGGGGCATCTTCCTCGAGTTCCAGAGTCCTACCGAGATAGAGGGCCTTGGGATAATGAACTTCCTGAATACCGCGAGGAGCGCGATTGGAAGCAAGGGTTCGTTCAAGGAGTTCATGACCGAGGTCAAGCAGAATGCAGAGAGCCTAAGGCTGAAGGATGATCTGATAGGCAGGTCTCTGAACTACGGCTTCTCAGGAGGGGAGAAGAAGAAGGTGGAGATACTCCAGATGTCCATACTCAAGCCTAAGATAGCGATATTGGACGAGCCGGATTCGGGGCTCGATGTCGATGCGGTCAGGGTGGTCGCAGAGAACGTAAACAAGTTCCACAGGGAGACCAACGCCGGCCTTGTGGTGATAACGCACTACAGCAGGATACTAAACTATATGAAGCCGCAGTTCATACACATAATGCATGACGGCAGGATAGTGAGGGAAGGGGGCGTGGAGCTGATAGAGGAGATAGAGAAGAACGGGTACAACTTCGAGTGATGCGGATGGGGCTTGACGTAGAGAGCATAAGAAAGGATTTTCCCATACTGAGCACAACGTCCCACGGCAAGCCGCTTGTCTATCTCGACAGCGCTGCAACCTCGCAGAAGCCTGTGCAGGTTATAAATGCGGTCTCGGAGTACTACAGGAACTACAATGCGAACATACACCGCGGCATCTATGAGATATCAGTCAAGGCGACAGAGGAATATGAAAGGTCAAAGGAGCTGGCCGCCAAGTTCATCAATGCAGGCTCGTACAGGAGCATAGTCTACAACAGGAACACCACAGAGGCCATAAATACCGTTGCGATCGCCTGGGGGGAGGCGAACATAGGCAAGGGGGACCACATACTTATAACGCAGATGGAGCACCACAGCAACATAGTGCCCTGGCAGCTTCTTGCAAAGAGAAGGGGGGCGATATTGGACTACGCGCCGCTCGACAAGGAGAACCGCTTCATAGACATGGAGGGCTTAAAGGAGCTGCTGGAGCGCGGCCCTAAGATGGTCTCATTCACCCACGTCTCCAATGTGCTCGGCACCATAAACGATGCAAAGGAGATAACCGCACTCGCCCACAAGGCAGGCGCAAGGGTGCTGGTTGATGGAGCCCAGGCGGTGCCCCATATGAAGGTCGATGTTAGGGAGATAGATTGCGACTTCTATGCGTTCTCAAGCCACAAGATGCTCGGCCCCGCAGGTACAGGCGTGCTGTACGGCAAGGAGGAGCTGCTCGAGGAGATGCCGCCGTTCCTGGGCGGCGGAGAGATGATAAGGTCGGTGGGCTTCGATGGCGCCACATGGAACGACATTCCGTGGAAGTTCGAGGCGGGGACGCAGAACACCGAGAGCGCCATAGGGCTTGCCGCTGCAATGGAATATCTCGGAAGGATAGGCATGGACGAGGTCAGAAGGCACGAGGAAGTGCTGACAAGATACGCCTTGGAGAGGCTGCAGGACACGAGCGGCGTAGAGACGTACGGACCGGAGGGAAATGACCTGAAGAGAAAGGGCGGGGTGATCGCATTCAACGTAAAGGGCGCCCATCCCCATGACGTTGCAAGCATATTCGACAGGGAGGGCATTGCGATAAGGGCCGGCCACCACTGCGCCATGCCTCTTGTCACAAAGATGCTAAACGAGCCTGCCGTTGCGCGCGCAAGCTTCTACATATACACAAGCGAAGGGGAGATAGACAGGATGGTCCAGGCGGTATCCAGGGTCAAGGAGGTCTTGCATCTTAACAGGTAATCTTTTTATTTGGTGGCGGAGAGATATGATAGCAAGGAGGTTTTATGCAAAGGTTAGGTATCCGCAGTCCCGGAAAGGTTGAAGCAGGGCCCAGCGCAGCGGACAACGCCGTTGCCGCAGGACCAGCATCCGCCACCGAGCCATGCGTCAGGGCTCGCAGCTGGGAAGGCAGATTCGAGAAGCTCTCAGACATGCCGTATCAGCAGCTTGCCGAACTTGCTAGGGATCTGAGCAGCTACAAGGAGCTGTTCGAGAGACTAAGCGAGAGCGGGCTTGTGAGCGAGGAGCTCACATATGGCGCCGTCTACAAGGAAGTGGTCAGCAGGCGCAGATTGATACTTAAGCCTGGCTCGGGCCTTGTGGAATCCAATGCAAGGCGCACAACAGCGCTAACAAAGCTGATACCAACCGAGTACCTGGAGGAACTGAGGCTGAGATCGTATGAGGATGTAAGGATAATGATAGAGCGCATAACTGATGCTGCTGACAGGGCAATTGAGATAGATGCGAGGATAGCAAAGACCCCGGGCTACACGGCTGCCGACGAGAAGGAGCGTTCGGCGATCCTCATCGGGGTTGCCGGCATGCTGCACGTGCTTGCCCAGCGATACGGTTACATAGGCCAATCGGAAACATCGAGACGGCTCGAGCAGCATTGCGATGAAATAACTAAGTCTGCAAACGAGCCGCGCAGGCCGGGCATGGCAATGAGCCTTGATGACCTTGCCAAGAGTGTTGCAGCCCAGCACAGGCCTCTGGTGCCGCAGGGCACAGATCCGCAGACCGCAAAGGCCGTAGAGACCATACAGAGGCTCGTGGCGGATGCAGCAGCAATGAGGCCAAAGGTCGCATCCGGGGTTGTTGGCGCAGGGGATCTGGCGGAGCAGCTGGACAAGATAAGAAAGGGGATGGAGTATGTGTCAGACAAGTACTATCATCCCGGCAAGCAGGCCCTGAAGCAGCCAACGCAGAACCTTGCCGCGGCGAATTACTGGCAGGCGATGGCCGATGAGGCGCAGCGGCTAAGCAAGGCGATAGGGGCCGCTCCCGCAGATTTTGCAGGTGCCGTGCGAAGATGAAAACCGAGCCTTATGTCTGCGAGTGCGGAAGCACGATATTTGTAAGATATACGGGTGACAAACGGATATACTGCAAGAGGTGCCGCAAACCTGTCCCTGAGAATGTCGTATTTAAGGATGAATTCGGGCAGGGAAAGCCAGACCAGCACGTCCTCTGACCGCATCATGCGTGGAAGCTATCGCAGTCGGCGCATTTCCTATCAACGCAGGCCGCGTCCAATCCATGCATGCTTATGCCCAGCTCCTTCCCACCAGCGTATCCATCGTACTCAATGCTCTTTGCGAGTATGCCGGCAAAGACGCTGCCTCTGAAAATAGGTGTGGATGCGGGATGGCAGGAGATCGTCTGGAACGGGCTGCGCAACCTAAACAGGTACTACTGGAGGCCGGCATTCACCGTGCAGGTGGGCCAGGGCAGCGAGACCGACGATGACAACTGGGATACGGTGGCCATGATAAACAGGCTGAGCAACTCTGTAGTAGACGGCAGGCCATTCGAGTTCACGGTATCGCCGTTGTACAACATGCCCCTTGGCAGGATAAAGGCCAGGCGCGTGGACGGCACGCAGCTGAGCAAATCAATGCTTGCAGTTTACTACGCCGCGCACAGACACCTTGCGAAAATGGCTGGAAGGTCGACTTGGAGAAAGCGAAAGTCCACGGCCTGCCATCAGGCGGGAAGGCAATCGAGTCTTGGGCGGTGGCAAAGAACACGCTCTAGTCATCTGGTCAGCAGCGAGACCACAATGTCCTCGAAGAAGAAGTGCACCTTCTCTGTCCTTGAAACCCTAAAGCCCTGCCTCTTTATCTCCTCATCCAGCATCTTGGTGTTGCTAAGCGAGCTGTGTACAAGTACTATCGCGCCTGTCTGTTTCAGGCAGCCGCCTGCCTGCTTCAGAAACTCAATCGAGACTTCCACGCCGTTCCTGCCGCCATCGAATGCCTCCTTAAGGGTTTCGCCCTCGCCTCTGTGCCTAAGATAAGGCGGGTTGAATATTATGAGATCGTACTGGCTGAGAAGGCCGCTGAGCAGATTGCACTCCTTGTAGTCGCATCTCGCTACGACGCTGTTCCTGTTGCTGTTTACGTTTGCCTCAGCAAGCCTGACCGCATCACTGTTCACGTCGGCGAATGTGACCTCCTTCACCTTCTCGTTCATCGCCGCGACAAGGCCGAGCAGGCCTGTGCCTGTGCCCACGTCAAGAACCTTCAGCCCCCTATACGCTATGTCGCCAAGATAGCTCTCAACCATTCCTGCTGCGAGCGTGGAATCTTCAGCGGGCTCGTAGACCCTCTCAGAAGTCTCCAGCCGCAGTGCCTTGTAGTGGAACATTCAATCACCATACGCCTTCTGTGTGGGCTACGATAAAGAATAAACCCTTATCTATCTTTCATAGTTTATAAGTATTTGTGAGTTTGCATGCTCTTCGAGGAGGTTGCCGCCTGCTATGATAAACTGGAAGGTACATCGTCAAGGCTTGCCATGATAGACATACTCACCGAGCTGTTCAGGAAGGCCGGCAAGGACGAGGTACGCAACCTGATCTACATGTCGCAAGGCTCACTTGGTCCGGCATATGAGGCCCTGCAGCTGGGCATAGCCGAGAAGTTTGCAGAGGCCGCGATAGCCAGTGCAACTGGCTTCGAGAAGGCTCAGGTGCACGATGCATACAAGAAGAGCGGTGACATGGGCATTGCCGCGGAGGAGTTCGCGAAGAAGACAAGGCTGAAGAGGATGTCGAAGAGAAAGTTCTCGGTCAACGACATCTTCGAATCAATGCTCCGGATAGCCGGAACAGCCGGCCAGGGCAGCCAGGACACCAAGATAAAGATGCTTGTCGAGATGCTCGCAGCATCAACTCCGCTCGAGGCAAGATATGTGATAAGGTTCGCGCTCGGGCAGCTGCGCCTTGGGGCGGGAGACGCTACAATACTCGAGGCGCTCTCAAAATCCGCGACAGGGGAGCGCGAGTTCAAGGCCCAGTTGGAGAATGCATACAACATCTGCGGCGATCTGGGCAAGGTTGGCGATGTGCTTGCGCGCGAGGGGGTCAAGGGAATCGAGCACATGAAGGTCTCGCTCTTCAACCCTATAAGGCCGGAACTTGCCGAGAGGCTGCCAACAGCAGGACAGATACTGGAGAAGATGGGCGGCAAGTGCATGGTGGAATCAAAGTACGACGGCCTGCGCGCGCAGCTCCACATCGACAGGAAGGCGAAGAAGGTGGAGATATTCTCAAGGAACCTGGAACGGCTTACCGAGATGTTCCCTGAGATCGTCAAGGCCGCACTCGACGAGATAAAGGCGGACAAGGTCATCATAGAGGGGGAGGCCATCGCATACGATGACGTAACCGGGGAGTTCAGGCCTTTCCAGGAAACGATACAGAGAAAGAGGAAGCACGGGATAGAGGAGCTGAGCGAGTCCATGCCCCTGCACCTCTTCGCATTCGACCTGATGTACATAGACGGCGAGGACTGGATGGGAAGGCCTTACGAGGAGCGCAGGAAGAAGCTCGGATCGATAATAAAGGAGGGAGGCAGAATAAGGCTCTCCGACAGCACGACGGTCACACAGCCAAAGCAGCTTGACAGGTACTTCGAGCGTATGGTGGGCCAGGGCCTCGAGGGAATAGTGGCCAAGGATCTCCGCTCAAGCTACGTCGCAGGTGCAAGGAAGTTTAGCTGGATAAAGCTCAAGAGGAGCTACCGTGGCGAGCTCTCTGATACCGTGGACCTTGTCATACTGGGCTACTACCTCGGGAGGGGAATGAGGGCCCGGTTTGAGTTTGGGGGCCTGCTCAGCGGCGTCTACAACGAGGAGAGGGACACATTCGAGACTATTACAAAGATAGGCACCGGATTCAGCGAGGAGCTGATGAGGAATTTCAAGACGATGCTCGACAAGATAAAGGTGGCCAGGAGGCCTGCAAGGGTCGACTCGCTGCTGGAGCCCGACTTCTGGGTGAACCCGCAGTACGTGATAGAGGTTCGCGCCGACGAGATAACAAGGAGCCCGATGCACACATGCGGCAAACCTGGCGACGGGAGCGAGGAACCGGGCTATGCACTCAGGTTTCCGCGCATAATAAGCAACGGCGTGAGGGCGGATAAGAGGGCCGAGCAGGCCACGACAACAAAGGAGATAATCGAGATGTACGGCCAGCAGAAGAAGATAAGGGTCGAGGACGTCAGATAAGGTGCCCATGCAGGCAATAGCCATCCTTGGAAGTGCTGAGGGATCTGATGAGCCAGGCTCGTTTGCAGACGTGCCAGGAGGCCTGTGGAACTCGCGCAGTGGGCCGCTGCCCAGCTGCAGGGCGATGGGCAGTAGGAAGACTGTGCGTCTGTTTGGGGCGGCCTAGCCCTGCCTTATTGCGCCTTCCTCCCTAAGCATCCTTATCTTGCCCTGCCTTCCTCCCTTTCCGGAGTAGTTGCCATATCCCCCATCGCTTCTTATCACCCTGTGGCATGGAACGTAAGGCGCCAGCGGGTTCTTCCTCACCGCTGTACCAACTGCCCTGTATGCCCTAGGTCTGCCTGCCATCGCAGCCAGCTTCTTGTATGTGACCGTCTGTCCTCTGGGTACGTCCATCAACTTTGTAAGTACCTTCTTCTGGAAAGCGGTAAGTCCGCCATCCGAATTCAACCTCTCAAGTATCTCCTTTCTCCTCATAAACAAATCATCCGCTCTAAAACCATAAAAAGCCAGCGTCCCTATTCCATAATCATGGCATTTGCTCCTGCGCTGACCCCCCTTAAATAAGCGCATCTTCCATGATTTTCGTATATTTGTAGCTGTATCTTTTACTCAAGTAAATAACTTTTACTCAAGGTAATACATTCCGGTAAAAGCGGCCTCTGCAAAAGATATTTAAATGTATTTATAATACTTGTATCACAGGCGATCGGATGGTAGACTTCACGAATGAGTTGTTAGGTGGAAAAAGTCAGGAGGACGCATCAATGTCCCCGCAGATAAAGATAGTGACCATAGGAGTGGGAGGCGGAGGAAACAACACAGTCAACAGGCTATTAAAAGTCGGCGTAAAAGGCACCGATCTCATCGCTGTCAACACCGATGTCACGCACTTCAAGATAATAGACGACAGGATCAAGAAGATACTGATAGGAAAATCAATAACCAAGGGACTTGGCGCAGGGGGCGACCCTGAGATAGGCGCAAAGGCCGCTGAGGTGGACAGGTCGGCACTCGAAGAGGTTCTCTACGGCGCGCAGCTCGTCTTCCTATGCGCTGGCATGGGAGGAGGCAGCGGAACTGGAGCAATGCCTGTCATAGCGCAGATTGCAAAAGAGCAGGGCGCAATAGTCGTCTCGATGGTAACATATCCTTTCGACCTGGAGAGAGTGAGAAAGGTAAAGGCAGAGGAGGGAATACAGAGGCTCAGGAAGTACAGCGACAGCGTTATCATACTGGACAACAACAGGCTGGTCAAGCTTGTACCCAACCTTCCTATGAACGAGGCGTTTGCAGTTGCAGATGACATACTGGCGAAGGCGATAGGGGGCCTCGTATGGACAATAACCCAGCCAAGCCTGATCAACATAGACTTTGCAGACGTACGCTCAATAATGGGCAGCGGGGATGTGGGTTTCATCTCGGTTGGCACAGGGAAAGGGAATGACAAAGTGACTGCCGCAGCAGAAGCCGTGCTGAAGAACAAGCTTCTCGATGTTGACTTCGAGAATGCAAAGGGCGCGCTGATACACATATCAGGAGCATCAGACCTCTCGCTGGGCGATGCCATAAAGGCTGGAGAGGTAATCACAGAGCGCATGGATCCAAAAGCCAATGTAAAGTGGGGCGCGAGGATCATTCCGGGATACGAGGGCCAGATAGAGATAGTTGCCATAGTGACCGGGGTCAGGGGATCAAGCATAGTGGGAAGGTTCCAGGAACGCCAGGAGACTGCGTACACCGGCCTCGACACGATATAAGAAAGGAGCAATAGGCATAAGATAATCAAGTTTGCAGCTTTTTTTCTTGGCTGCATTTATCTTTAAATGGTGACCAGGAAATGTCGAACGACTTTGACTACGATTCGTTCTCACCGAAAACAGCGGTGGTGGGCGTTGGGGGACAGGGAAGCAACCTAGTGAACAGGCTCTTCAGCCATGGCATAAAGAGTGCAGATACGATAGCGGTTAACACCGATATCGGGCATTTGAATATGATCAAGGCTCACAAGAAGATACTGATAGGCAGGGAGATAACAAACGGTCTTGGGGCCGGTGGATTTCCAGAGGTAGCTGCAAAGTGCGCCGACATGTCCAGAGCGGAGCTCGAGAAGGCGCTGGAGGGCTACAATCTTGTTTTTGTTGCTGCAGGAATGGGTGGCGGGACGGGAACCGGCGCCGCGCCTATAGTCTCGAAGGTAGCCAGGGAGATGGGTGCAACAGTTATAGCTACAGTAACCTTTCCATTCGCGCTAGAGAGGTCAAGGAAGCTCAAGGCTGAATGGGGATTGGAGCAGCTGCAGAAGCAGGCAGACTGCGTGATAGTGATAGAGAACGACAGGCTTCTCTCATACGTGCCTAACCTTCCCATAGAAAAGGCGTTCGAGCTTGTGGACAACATCACCGGGAACGCTGTCAAGGGGATAGCAGACACTATAACTCTTCCAAGCCTGATAAACCTGGACTACGCTGACCTAAGGAACATAGTCAGGGACACCGGCACAGCTGTGATAAGCATAGGCGTTGGGAGCGGCCACGATAAAGTGGAACAGGCAATAAAGTTGACAAGGACCCATCCGTTGCTCAATGTTGACTACGAGGGCGCAAAGGGCGCTCTTGTCCATGTGATAGGCGGCACGAACCTCACCATAGGCGATGCAACAAGAATAGGGAACGGGGTCACTGAGCAGCTCGCCCCAGATGCCAACGTGATCTTCGGGGCCAGGATGGTGCCTGAATTGCACGACCAGATACGCGTAATGTCTGTTGTGACGGGCGTCAAGGCCAACTTCGGCGTGAAGGGAGACAGTGAGGCTTACACTCCGTCAATGCGGATGGAGAGCCTCGAGACGCTCTACTAAACACTGCACAGCCATGGATAATCCTTCTTGGTTAGCCATGCGCATCTTCTGCTATACCCTGTCCAGTCCTCTCATGTAGCCTGCGATCCTGGACTTGTACCGCCTCGGTACATAGATCCTCGCATCATAAAGCCTCCTCTTGCCTATTACCTGCATTATGAGGCCGTGGCTGTCTGTAATTTTCCTGCCATGACCCCTGCCCCCCACAAAGATCGGTGTCCTGTCATCTACAAGGCCCAGGTCCCTGACGTAAGCTGGGAAGATCCACTCTGCAGGCACGCCCGCCTCAGCTGCAAAACTCTCCCGCCTGTGGTCATCATACTCCATCTCCTTTACGACCAGGTTCGCCTGTGATCTCTCACGCTCCTCTGGGATCACGTTCATGAATGCAGCCGAGAGCGGTTTCCTGAGCAGGAACATCCTGACCAGCTCCCTAAGCTGCGCATCCTTCCCGTCCCGCGCATAGCCGTGCATCGCCGAGTAGACCATGTGGTCGTCGTATGCTAGTATCTCAGACTCATCTGCCGAGCCAAGGATGTCGTTTGGATGCCTTATCACGTTCTCTTCCACAAACCTCTCGAATATCCTGCTGGCCATGACATAGAAGGCTGTGACCGTCTTGTGGTGGTATACCGACCTGTACATGTGGTATCTGCCCACAAGAAAGCTCTCTACAGCCTCGTCGTCCTTGCCGAATACAATCCTGCCCCTCTCAAACGAGGCGTTGCGTATCAGCCTCTGTAGGCCGACCCTGCCGTATCCGACTCCTGTATGGTAGGCATCCCTGAGGAGGTAATCCGACTTGTCTGCGTCGAAGGCAGAGGAGAGCAGCATCCCTAGCGGGTCACGGTTCTCCCCTCTTATCATGGCGGTTATCTTCCCTATGCCATATGGGGAGAGCAGCTCCTTGTAGAAACCGCCAAGCAGCGCTGTCCCGAACCTGGTGTGACTGCTGCCGCCCATCTTCCGTGTTATCACGTTCTCCAGCGTATGTGACATCGGATAGTGGCCTATGTCATGCAGCAGTGCGGCAAGCCTCATCGTCTGTATTGTATCCGGATCTTCTGTTATAGGCGCCCCGCCGCTCCTAACATGCTGGAGGAACTGGTCCATCACGAACATTGTCCCCAGGCAGTGCTCGAAGCGCGTATGCGTTGCGCCAGGATATACCAGGTTTGCAGGCCCCAGCTGCGCCACGTTCCTGAGCCTTTGGAAGAGCGGCGTGTCGACCACCTGCAGCTCTACCTCTGTCAGGCCTATGTATCCGTGCACGTTGTCATATATCTGCTTCTGGGTCTTCAGGACCATGGCAAACAGCCTATAACGGAATATGCCGTGCTGCTATAAAATAGGCATGCATGGCTAGTTGAGCGAAGGAGTCTGGATCCCGTACCTGCCCTCGTACAGGCCGGATCCCTCTCCGCCTGCCGCGATCTCATCGGAATACTGCACGTCGCGTTTCGCGCATAGCCTGCTCCTCTCGCTCATTGCAAAATCATATATCTCCTTCGGCTTTCCCGCAAGCGAGCCGATCGCCTCAAGCGCCTTGTCAAGCTCCGTGCCTCCAGAGGTCATGTCCCGGTACGCCGCTGCGGTGATATACCCTGTGACAGCATCAAACACCTCCTGCTTGTCCGAGAACCTGTCCCGCGTCTCCTGCACCAGCGGCCTTTCCAGCATATCGCAGAACCTGATGGCTCTGTGTGCAGTGGAATTGCAATCTACGCCATTTAGCACCTCCTGTATGTCATCCATCGCATCTGGAATGCCCTTGTACTTCACCATGAGTCCAAGCAGCCTGTCGGTTGCCTCGTCAATCCTTCCAGGCCCTTCCATTTCTCCTATGCCTCTTGCGCATATGAACCCCTCCGCAAGCTGCTGGCCGCGATAACGGAACTCTCCTTCGTCAAGAACCTTTGCCATCTCGCGGAGTGCTGTAGAGAGCGGATCGCTCGCGATCTCGATGGCCAGCTTCCAGCTGAGCCCCTCCCACACGTCATAATCATCATCGATGTCAGAGAGGACATTGGAGCAGGCAGTATGCAGTATGCCGGCAGCAGCAGGCAAATCGGAATAATGCATAAGGGCTACGGCGAACGGATCCCTGCCTGCATCTACCATGCCCCTGAGGATCTCCTCAAATTCGGCGCGCATCTGCCCGTTCCTAACAACGCTATAGAGAGGATCGCCTGCGTTGCCCCGATCGGTGTTCTCCTCGATGAAATACAGGATATTGCTCATCACCTCCCCTGCGACCATCGGCGCCTTCCCATACTCAAGTACGGTCACGATCAATTCCTGCCGCCACCTGTTCCCACCGGGGAGGGAGTCAACCTCTGTTATCGCTCGCATGGTGTTCACCAGCGCTATAAACTTATCCTCAGTCACACCGCCGTCGAGGAACATGTGCACCACCGCCTTTGCACTGCTGCGGCCGCACATAGCCAGTATATCCTTAACCTCCGGATCCGAAGCTGCACCGTGATCCATCACATATGTATCGAAGATGAAATTCGCAATGCCGGCCGCTATCTCCGGAGACTCCCTGTAGCTGCCCACCGCTGCTGCCTCCTCCTTTCCATTCATCTTCCCAAGCGCAGCAGAGATCCCGGCAATGCCTGTCAGGGAACCGGAAAGATTCTCTGCGCCAAGCCAATTGGTGACGTTCTCGATGAAAGAGATCCTGGCAGGTCCTTCAATGCCGCAGGCAATAACTGCCCTGCCCAGCCTCTCGGCAAGCTCAATGCCATCCTTGTCCTGTGCCACCGCAGCGGCAAGCTCGTTCACCTTGCCAAGAAGTTGTCTATCGCCATGGGCAGTGATATCCAGCAGCTCATCAAGTCTTGCCACGAAAATCGCCTTCCTGTCCCTGGCGCCCAATCGTCTAAGCTCCAAGAAAATACACCTCCTCATTGGTCCAAAAAGGTTTCGATGAAAGCCAATGCAATATCTACTGGCAATCACCATTTTTATAATTATCCTATGTAGGCGGGAGAGAATGCGCGTGCGGGATTGGAAGGGAATGTTTAAAAGAGGTGCATAAGATAGAGAAGCGCAGGTGTGGGCCAGTGACGCGGATTGCCGGGCGCAGGTCGATCAGGAGGGCGAGGTACCTGAGCATGCTTGCAGACGATGCCAGGAGGGCCGGCATTGAGGACTGTGCTGCAGGCGCGCTGCGCTTCGCAGTGCGCAAAGACCTGGAAGTGGTCGACATATTCAGCATGGCCGCAAGGGACGTAAGGGGGATACTGCCCAACGAGGCGAAACACCTCCACAAGCTTGCCAGGAGGCACAGGAGGTACGCAATGCAGACGCGCAGCCTTGCCGCCACCATGGAGATGGATACAGAAAGGCGGTACAGGCAGTACGTTGATGCGGTTAACGCGCGCAGCGACCAGGCACGCGGGTAGGCGCTTAACAAGAAGCTTTTTTAACTTGAATCCTCATTAAAATAACGTGATTTATTGCCAGAAGACATTATGTACGCATCAATGAAGGACATAAAGGTCGGTCGGTTCATACTAATAGATGGTATTCCATGCAGGGTAGTCAACCTGGAGTTCTCTGCTCCAGGGAAGCACGGGTCGGCCAAGGTCCGGGTCACCGCGATGGGTTTATTCGACAATTCGAAGAGGACGCTTCTCGCGCCAAGCCATGCGGATGTCGAGGTGCCGATAATAAACAAGAAGAAGGCGCAGGTGGTCTCGCTGACAGACACAAGCGCGCAGATGATGGACCTGGAGACGTATGATACTTACGAGGTGCCTGTGCCGGAAGACCTGAGGGCAGTCATCAAGGCAGGCTCAGAGGTGGAGATAATAGAGAGCATGGGCAAGCGGGCAATAGGCAGGGTAATAGGGCAGGGATAGAAGGGATAGGAAGGCGATTGAATGGAATTAAGCATAAAGAACGACAGGGAGAACAAGCTGCTTGAGAGAAGGGAGATACGCGCCAGCGCAGTATACGATGGAAAGACACCCACCCGCGAAGAGATAAAGGAGTCAATATCAAAGAAGCTCAGCCTCAACCCCGAGCTGGTTGAGATAGTCAAGATAGACCAGATATACGGGCTGAAGTCGAGCGCAGTAACCGCCTACTGCTATACAAGCAAGGAGGCCCTGGAGCGGTACAAGAGGAAGAGGGGCGCCAAGAAGGAGGCAAAGCCCGCTGCTGCGCAGCCCAGCACCGCAGAGAAGAAGGAGAACAAGAAGCAATAATATTAATAGAGGTCGATTTGAATGGCAGATAAGCCCGCTGAGAAGAAGAAGGTTGCCGCTTACAAGCCAGTGTCCAAGTTCTGCATAAAGTGCGGGGCAAGGATGGCTGACCACAAGGACAGGTACGCCTGCGGAAAGTGCGGATACACGGAATGGAAGCCGGGCAAGTAGGAGGGGCGAATTGCTTTGCCTGCGGCTGCTCCTGTGAGGAATGACCTGTTCCTAGACGCACTCAGCGTCTCTGTATTCTTCGCGATAATGCTGCTCGTGAACCTGCTCCTGGCAGCCGCGCCGCTTGTGCTCTATCTCCTAAAAAACATAAGTTACAATACATTCTATTTCATACTCAATTCCACCCTCTCGCTCTCTTTCATGCTGACCGTGCTCCTCTATCTCAAGCTGTACAGGAAGGTCGCGCTGCGCAGGATACCGCAGGTGCTCGGCCTGTCAAGAAGCTCAATTTCGCTGAGGCTTATAGTAGTCGGAGCGCTCCTCTTCTTCGTAGTCATCGCGCTTTCTGAGATAACAACGGTGTACAACTCCGTTTCAGGCGCACGCATAAGCAGCAACGTCGGCATAGTCTTCGGCTCCGCTCCCATCTGGGCCTACCTCTTCTCCTCATTCATCGCCCCGATAGACGAGGAGGTGCTCTTCAGGGCATTCCTTGTACCAAGGCTCGGCGTATTCATAAGCGCAGCTATCTTTGCAGTAGCGCACTACGGCTACAACTCAATCATAGAGGTGGTAGCCGCATTCATATTCGGAATCATTGCAGGGTACATATTCAGGAACAGCAAGTCCCTCTATCCAAGCATCATAGCGCATGTGCTTGTGAACGCAACCACTCTGCTGCTCCCGCTGCTGTTGTGAGGCAATGAAGCTCAAGGTCATAGTCGTAGAGCCCAAGTATCAGATAAACATAGGCTATATTGCCAGGGTCTCAATGAATTTCGGCGTCAAGCGGCTCTTCTTTGTCAGGCCAAGGGCGAAGCTGACCGGTGCAAAGGCGATAATGTACTCAAAGCATGCAAGTAGGCTGCTTGAGCATGCAAAGGTATACAGAAGCTTCGTAGACGCCATCAAAGACTGCGACATAGTCATAGGAACCACAGGCCTTAAGAGCAGGTCGAAGGCGAGCTTCAAGCGCATCTTCCTGATAGAGCAGGCCGCAAAGCGTGCAGCCGCCATGGGGAAGAGGAGATCCACCGTTGGCCTGCTGCTTGGCAGGGACGACACCGGCCTCACCGCAACGGAGATGGAGAAGTGCGACATGCTCGCCTACATAGGTACTGACCAGGGCTATCCTGTGCTCAACATCTCCCATGCTCTTGCGATAATGCTCTATGTAATGAAGAGGGAAGAATTCTCTGACATAAGCGAGGTGCAGGGGAGCAGGCCTGAGAGGAGGGAACAGGAGTACCTGTTCAGCCTCTTCGATGAGATGGTGGAAGGGAAGGGGAACATAAGGAACAAGAAGGCGGTCAGTAGCATCTTCAGGAGGATAATACAGAACTCACAGCCTAGCAGCCAGGAGCTGCATGCGCTCATAACCGCCTTAAAGTGACCGTGAGCAGTGAGCATGCCAGAGGTCGGCTCATCACAAGTCACCTGCACGATGCTGTAGCCTGCAACTCCCTGCCCGCCTTGGCGGGCATTTATCCTAGGCGTCACCGGCTTGCTATTCGGGAATGACGTTATCCCCAATGGAGACGTGCCCTATTCCGGGGTCTTTAAATTTGGCCACGAGCATGAAGCGCCATGCCAATCAATCACCGTTTCTCAAAACAGATAGCGCAGCAGGGCATGGCTAACCCTAACTGAATCAATAAGGTGCAGATAGCTGCACCGCAAAAATAAGTAACTGATTACTTGCCCTGCTTCTTTCTCTTGACTATCTTTACCTTTGAAGGCGTGACAAGCACCCTGTTTGCATCGATCTGACCTATGTCGCCGTTGATCTTCTCAACGTATCTCTTAAGTTCGGCAACGACATTGCTCCTTGTAGTCGGCCTCTTGTTCAGCTCTGCCATGTCAAGCAGCAGGATGTTCTTCTTTGCCAGTTCATCCTCAACAGGCTTGATGTCATCCTCGCTCACTATGGAGACAGGCTTGACGTACATATCAGCAGGCTCGTGGAGCAAGTCCACGTCCTCCATCTCAACGGAGTTCATGTAGTCCTCTACACTTATCTCCTTTTCACCACCAGAACCAAAAGCTTGACCAAGCTTACCGAAAACTCCCATGTTTTTCACCAATCGCCTTTTATACCTAAATGTCACTAGACATATTAAATGGTTGTTTTTATAATACTTTCTATCGGCAAGTTTTATATCTCTTAACGAATAAACATCGGTAGTTTCATGGGATTGATAAACTCTCTTCTGACAATATTCATACTAATAATAGTGGTGGTCCTGCTCTACCCATACATTTTGCAGGCGCTGAGCTCGCTGCCCAGCGCGAACCAGTCTGGCCTCCAGCTTACCAACTACGCGCAGCCTCCAACCTACGCTCCAAGCAACGCCACTGTCGCGTACGCCCTGCAGCTCATAAACAATGACAGGAATGCGTTCGGCGTGGCAAATGTGACCGTATCCAACATAACCTCAGCCCAGCAGCACGCAGACAGCATGCTCAGGTATGGCTACTTCAGCCACTGGGATATCTACGGGATGAAGCCGTACATGCGCTATACGCTGGTCGGCGGCAGAGGCGCAGTCGATGAGAACATAGGCTACGTCTACAGGAGCAACGGCATAAACGTGACGCAGACACTGCAGCAGATAGAGCACAACTTCGTATACAACGATGCGAAGTGCTGCAACAACGGTCATCGCGACAACATACTCGACCCGATGCACACGCAGGTGAGCATAGGCATAGCGTACAATGCAACCACTCTCTACTTCGTGGAGGACTTCATCAACAACTACATAAACTGGCAGTCGGGCACACCAGCCGTCACCCAGAACGCAGACGTCTCCCTGAGCGGTGTGCTTGCGCCTGGCTACAACATCTCATCTGTAGAGATTGTTTACGACACTCCGGTGCGCAATCTCACAACGGCACAACTGGCACGCTCTCCGTATAACAGCTCCTACTCATTTGGCCAGACTGTCGGAGGGGTCGGCTACAGTCAGAATGGCCGCGTATTCTACTACCAGAACCTGACAACGATAAACGCGACAGTGTACTCGATCCAGGCAAACCGTTTCGACATACGCTTCGGCCTATCCGGGCTCATACACACGTACGGGGCCGGGGAGTACACCGTAGTAGTATGGCTGGCAGGCTCTTCAAAGTCAAGCAGCTTCGTAGGATCAACATACACTGTCTTTGTGAATGGCAACGGGCAGGCATATGTCCCGTCCAGCGTATGATCCGACGCACCGCGCAGCCGCTGCAGGCTCACTTCACCTGGTCCAATATCCTGCCTGCAATCTCCTTGCCAAAGAGCGTCTCCACCTTCGCCGCGCAGTCCTCCCTCCTGAGGTCGGCAACGCTCCTTATGCCATTGTCGTACATCAGCCTTGCCCTTACGCGTCCGACCTGCTCAAGGCGCACTAGGTCTGCCAGCTCCTTCTTTATCCCGTATTTGAGCCTGACCCTGAGCTCAAGTAGCCTTGCGGTGCTCACCCTGATAAGCTTTCCAAGCTCGGTGCTCGAGTAGAGCAGCCAGTCTGCATTGGTTATCTTGGCGAAGAGCGCCCCTGGCGTGGTCGAGTAGTCCTTGGTTATCTCGCGCTCCCCCTTCTCCTCTATCCAGTCGTTTAGCATCATGGCTGTGGACATCGGCTTGAGGGGATCGTAGTACATGAGGTCCTGCGATTCATAGTTTACGTCACTGTTTGCCAGTAGGTACTGGTAGCGCATGAAAGCGACCCCTGCCTCCTTAGCTGCCCTCACATACGGCCTCATCTCTATTGTATTGCATATCACGAAGAGGTTTCCAAGCTCATCGCGCTCCCTGTGCAGCGAGTCTATTATCCACTTGGCTGAGAGCGGGTCGATGTAGAGTTCGCTCACCCTCCGGCCTATCCTGGTTGCATCGTAGACGCTGCCCTTCCTCTCAACAAAACCCCACTGCGCCAGCTCGTCAAGCACCTCTGCAGTTATGCCCTTCAACTCTCCTATGTTGGAGTACTGGTATCCGTAGAGCGTCTCGCTCATGAAGTTGTTGATCGATTCCTCAGTCGTAAGGAAGCGCGTCGATATGAACGCGAGCACATGGGTCCTGAGCACCGGCATGACGCCCAGCTTCGATTCTACGGGTTCGAGCTCCCCGTTCATGTATCTGTTGTACAGTTCGCCTATCTCGCTCTTAGACCTGGCGATGAGCAGCGCCCTGCCCTCCTTATCGTACTTTGGCCTTCCGGCTCTTCCAAAGAGCTGTGTTACCTCATTTACGCTGAGACGCTCCGAACCCTCCCCCTGCCTGTACCTGCTGGTGTCCCTGACGAGCACAGTATGCGCGGGAAGGTTTACGCCCAGTCCCAGCGTCGTAGTAGAGCATATTGCCTTAAGGTACCCCCTCCTGAAAGCCTCCTCAACAGCATGCCTCTGTGCATTCACAAGGCCGCTGTGGTGAAATGCTGTTCCCTTCTCAACAAGCCTCGCCAGCTTCTCGCACTGCGACGTGGGCTTTCCAAGCGCGCCGAGTATCGCCGCGCTAGCCTCCTGCAGCCCTATTCTTTCCTCGGCGGTCAGGTACCTTTCCACGCTTGCGCTAAGCCTCTCAGCGCCTGCCTCGGTGT
Source organism: Microcaldota archaeon (assembly GCA_021817325.1). Taxonomy (GTDB): domain Archaea; phylum Micrarchaeota; class Micrarchaeia; order Micrarchaeales; family CABMGC01; genus JAKAVK01. The sequence goes on from JAKAVK010000007.1 coordinate 24,703, forward strand.
TCTTCTTCGTGCTGTAGAAGACCAGTATCTGCTTCTTCCTCTCAAGCGTGTCCTCCGCAATCCTTATCTCAGGTATCTTGCTGCTGCCGTGCAGCTCCTCTTCCTCCTGCTCATAGTGTGCGGTGCCGTCGAATGCAATCCCCTTCTTCAGCTGCACCGGCCTATAGTCGCTCTCGACAAGTACCGCGCCAAGCCACTGGGCGATCTCCTTCGCGTTTCCTACTGTCGCGCTCAGCGCGACTATCTGCGCGTTCTTGCACATCCTCTTGAGCCTCGTGATCAGTATCTCAAGAGTGGGTCCCCTTCCGTTGTCGTCCAGCATGTGCACCTCATCAAAGATTATGCATCCGACGTCATCCAGCCAGCCAACGCCATGCCTTATCAGGCTGTCCAACTTCTCCGTGGAGGCCAGTATTATGTCGTATCCTGCCAGCCAGTCGTCGAGGGAATCGAGCTCCCCTATCGACATCGCTACCTTCAGATAAGGGTAGGTGCCCTTGAAGTCTGTGTGCTTCTCGCTGACAAGCGCGCGCATAGGAGCTACGTAAACCGCCTTCTTCCTGTCCCACAGCACGCTCTTTATCATCGGCATCTCAGCAATCAGTGTCTTGCCGCTGGCGGTTGGCGCCGCTATGACAAAATTCTTTCCAGAGAGCAGACCCTCCTTCACGGCAAGCTCCTGCGGCGGCGTCAGCGTACTTATATTGCGCGAACTTATCGATTCGATAGCCTCCTTTGGCAATTTTCCGTCTAGGTCGCCGATTTCCACAGAACCATCGCAAGCAAATCTTTACGTCGTAAAATTAATCGCATTTACTATCGCCGTAAATGATCAACTATATCTGTGGTCAATCTTATATTAATGAATAAGCATCAAAAACATATATTTAAATAGTAATCCTTACAGTAATAATTTAAAATTTAAGTAAAGGCGAAAAAGCAATACCAAAGGGAAAGAACCAAGATGGGAGACCTTTCGAAACAGAAGAGCGTAGTCCAGCAATTGGGCCGCTTACCAAAGGAACAAGGGCCAGTTGTCATTCCGGGGGGAATCGCGGATGACGCTGAGAGTAGGATCATAGGGATGCATGTTTTTGGTAATCTTTACGACCTAGATCCGAAGGTAATCAACGACAAGGAGTTGTTGACGAAGACAGTCCTCGACGCAATAAAGATAGCGAACATGACACTGGTTGAGCACAGGTCATGGGGATTCGGCGGCAAGAAGGGAGGCATATCCGTCATGGCCCTGATAACCGAGAGCCATGTGGTGCTCCACACCTGGAACGAGTACAGGTATGCCACCCTGGACATATACACATGCGGGACCACGTCAAACCCAAATGCGGCGTTCGATCACATCGTTTCAGTATTGAAGCCCAAGAGACACAAGAAGTATTTTGCCGACAGATCGAGCAACTGAGCATTGCGCTGCCAGGAATATACAACTGCTTAGCGCAAGCGCTGCGGCGCAATGGCCGCCGTGTCCTCAATGCGCTACTCTGCCCTGGCATATTATGGTCAGTGCAGGATAGTCTGGTTGCAGCCTGCAGGTTCTGCTATCTGGCCGCTTATTATCAGCTTTAGGTAGCCCAGGTATGGCACGCTGGCAACTCTGTATCCTACAATGCTGCTTTGGCTTGGCGGATAATTGGCAAACTGCATGTCCAATCCCTGGTTATTGTCCCCCTTAGTGAGCAGGTAGTATGTTCCGCCTGCGTCTATCGCTGCTACCACCCTGTGTATTATGTCACCGCTGAACGTGTCCTCCGCATTTGTCCTGTAGATAATTATCGGATTGGAGTAGCTCTCATTGATTGAGACATTTGCTATCTGTATTGCGGTAGTGTACACTATTCCGTACTCGCTGCCATCCACTGCGACGTTGCCCGTGGTATAACTATACCTTATGAGGTTGCTCTGCTGCGTGGCGTTATTCACCATACAGTGGCCGTAGTTGTACGGTTGGTCTGCATAAGAGTACTCGATTATGCACTTGGTGTTGTAAAGGCCTACCGAGTAAGCCACATTGTGCGGTATTACTCCGTTGGGGAGTATCTGCGCCGGGTCGTTGTTCACGTATGGATAATACGCAAGGAACTCGTTGTGCATGTTGCTGAGCATCGAGCTGTAGGCGGCTGCACTCACGTTGACTATAGGCACATTGTTGGTTCTTAGGAACGAGGACATGTTTGGTATGCCATGCAGCAGCACCACATCGCCCCTCTGCAGCTGCGGCAGCATGCTGCAGCTGGTAACCACGTCGAGCGGCGCCGTTGTCTGCATCGCCACTGCAAGCACCACCCAGAACACCGCCACCACCGCAAGTGCTATGCCTACGTCAATTAGGCTCTTCTTCCATCCCTCATTCCTTATACTGTCCCTTAACTCGATGTACAGGATGGCTATTATTGCAAAGAAGACTAGCAGCCCTATTGCTATGTTATTTGTTACTGCGTAAAGGACCACCGAAATTACAAGCAGGGGATATAGGATCAACAGGAGTCTCTCTGGTTTCCTCTTCCTTCTAGATGTCAATAATACACCACTAAACTATTGCCAGCGAATGTTATTTATTGCTGCCCCTGCCCCTCCGTGAAACCTGGGAAGCCCGCTCATTGCTGCTGGCCACCGCACTCGCCTCGCTAGATGCCTGCACCTTCTGCGGTGCGATTCCGCTGCCCGCGTCTACCTGCCCTGTGGCCCCACTGCCCTGGCTTGCGATTAGCTGTCCCTTTACCATGCTGGCAACCTCCAGGCCCAGCGCCTTTGATTCCTCGTTTGTCATCACCACCCCGATTGCGGTGTCCGCATTGACTATCAGCGAGTCGTTGTGGCTGACCACTATGAACTGCGCATCAGAGCTCATCTGCTTTATCAGCAGCGAGAGCTTCTTCGAGTTCTCCTTGTCGAGCGCCGAATCCACCTCGTCAAAGACGTAGAGCGCTGAGGGCTTGCACAGGTGTATGGCGAGCAGCAGCATTAGGGAGATGAGGGATTTCTGGCCGCCCGACATGGAGTTGAGCACCTTCTCCCCCTTCTCGTTCTTTATCCTTATCTCAAGGCCGCTGTTGAACGGGTCTGTTGGCGCGTTTAGCTCTATCGATGCCTTGCCCTCGAATACGTAGTTGAAGAGCTTGGAGAAGTTCTTATTCACATCGTTGAATGTATTCATGAAGATCTGAAGCTTCTTTGAATCTATCTCGTCTATCATCCTAAGTATCGCCTGCTTTTCAACCTCAAGGGTGTTGGCACGCGACTCGGCCTCATCAACGCTCTTCTTTCTCTCCTCATACAGCTCCGGCGCCTTGAGGTTGACATTGCCCAGCTCCGCAAGCTTAGAGCCCAGCACCACGACCTCCTTCTCCATCGACTCGAGGCTCTCCTTGATCGGCTCTGCATCCTGCCCATAAGCGGCAAGCTCAGCGACTATGTCGTTGAGCCTGACCTCAGTCTGGCTCCTGCTCATCTTCAGCTCGTTAAGGTCTCTCTCGATGTTGCTCTGCTGAACTCCAAGCGCGCCGTTCTCCTGGCCAAGCTTTGAGAGCTCTACGTCTATGGCGTTGAGCCTCTCATATGCCTTCTTGTTGGACTCGCTGCTCCTGCTCATCTCCTTCTCGATCTCTGACTTCTGCTTAGCAAGCTGCGCCAGTTTCCTCTCCATCTCCTTTACCGCCGAAACCGTCTTCCTGTTCAGTTCCTTTCTCTGCGAGATCTGGGCATCCAGCTCCTTCTTCCTCTTCTCGAGCAGCTGGTACTCTGTTCTTGCTTCGGCATTCCTGACCTTCAGCACATCCAATTGCGCCCTGATCCTCTCTATACGCTCCTTCTCGGCCTTTGACATCCCGTGCCTTGCAACCTCCTTTGACGACTCGATCGCCTTGTTATAAGCGGCGCGCAGCCTCTCCTTCGCATCCTTGAGCCCGCTCTCCACCTGTTCTCTGCGGGCAAGCAGTCCGTCGAGCCTCTTGTTGGCGCCGGCTGCCCTCCCTTCGGCGTCACTTAGTTTTGCGGTTATCTCCTTTATGGATGCTGCATACTTGCCGGCTACGGCCTCCGATTCGGTTATCTCGCTCTCGTAGCCACGCGCTCGCATCTCCAGCGAAGCCTGCTCCTTCCTCGCGCTGAATATGCGCGCCTGCAGCGTCTCTGTCCCCTTCTTCAGCGCATCCCTCTGCTCTTCAAGACTCTTTATCTGATTCTCAAGGAAGCCAAGCGAGATCCTCTTTTTTACGGATCCGCCAGATACTATTCCCGACTGCTCGACAAGGTCGCCTGACAGGGTGGCATACCTGTGCTTTCCCACGCCGTAACTCTTTGCCTGTGCTATGTCCTTGACTATGTATGAGTTGTTGAATATGTACTGGAAAACCCTCCTGAACCTGGGTTCAAAGTCTATCACGTCAATGACAGGGGAGATTCCCCGCTCCTTTGCGAATTCCTCTGCAACGTTCACCTCTTTTATCGGTATGAAGGTGGCCCTCCCGAGGTTGTTGCTTTTAAGGTAGGTGATTATCTTGTTTGCGGTGTCCACAGAGTCAACCACGAAGTACTCGAACCTGCTGCCTGCGGCGGCCTCTACAGCATACAGGAACCGCTCGTCATACTTGCAGAGCTGCGAGGCCTTTCCGTAGAAGCCGTCCTTGTCGCCAAATCTGGAGCCTATCTTATCGAGCAGGCCTCCCTCGCGCGACTGTGTCACGGCCCACTGCTCCCTTAGCGAGAGTACCTTGGAATTTATGCTCTCGAGCTCCCTGCCCATCCTGTGCAGCTGCGCCTCATTGGTCCTTATATCGGCCCCGCATCCGTCTGCGCTTGAGTTAACCTCGGCCATTCCCTGCCTCTTGCGCTGGACGTCGCCCATCTTCTCCTTCAGCATCTCAGTGTACCGTTCCAGCTCCCTTTTGTACTCCTCGCACTGCGGCACAAGCGATGCCACTTCAGTATTGGCTTGCGAGATGCTGGCCTGGACCTGCGAAAACTCCGCCTCAAGCCTCTGTATCGTGGCGTTCAGCGCGGCTATGTCCTTCTCCGAGTTGTCAGTCTCCACCTGCGCAGCCGCTTCGCCGCCAACCTGCTTTGTCAGCTCGACAATGCCCTTTGTCGTCTCCTCTACAATGTCCTTGTCAGAAAGCATCGTGGCTCCTAGCCTGTCAAGCTCAACGTTAGAATCAGCAACGAACTTGCCGAACTCATCGATCGCATTCCTGCCGCCGCTCAATTCAGCCTCGGTGGTTGCGTACTCCTTGCTTGCCGCCTCAAGCCTGGCATTCATCTCCCCAGCGTTTGCGGTGTGGCTGCCTAGCTCCTTTGTAAGCGCCTGCCTCTCAGAGTTGAATTCGGCCATCCTGCTGCCAAGGTCCGCGATCTTTGCCGCAAGCGCGTTCTTCTTAGAATCAACTATCGCCATCTTCTTGGTGTATTCGTCAAGCGAATCTGCCAGGGACGCCTTCCTTGAGGCAAGCACGCTGTACCTGAGCAGCCTAAGCCTATCGTTCATCTTAATGTAGCTCTCTGCGGCTTCCTTCTCCTTCTCAAGCTCCCTTATGAACCCTATCCTCTCGTTGAGCATTATCTTGGTCTCGCCTATGCGCTGGCTTACCGTGTCGAGCTCCTTCATTGTCTCTGCCTTCTTGTGCTCGAACTCCTTGATTCCAGCCGCAATGTCAATGAGTTCTCTCCTCTCCTTGGGTGTCAGGTCTATTATCCTGTTGATCTCTCCCTGCGCTATTGTGTTGGTCTCGTCAGCACGTATACCGTGCCTGCCAAGAACCTCCATGACCTCCTGCCTTGTCATGTGCCTGCCGTTGAGCTGGTAGGCCGTCTTGCCGTCCGACCTCACCGTCCTTACCACAACCAGGTTCTCGTCCCCCGCAAACTCCATCCTCACATGTGCCTTGGCCACGTCCGGCCCCTTCCTCTTCGTGCCGACCGAGAGCAGTTCGTCAAGCTTGCTGACCCGCATCCTGTGCAGCGCCGTCTCCCCAAGCCCGAAAAGAAGCGCATCGCATATGTTTGACTTGCCGCTGCCGTTCGGCCCAACCACACAGGTGAATCCCTTGCTAAGCAGCAGCTCCGCATGCCTGAAGGACTTAAACCTATCTATACCCACGGACTTCAGATAGAGCATTTATGCACCGGTCGCAGGTAATAATGGAACAACTAACGCTTAAAACCCTTTCTGTGTGCGCAGGCAGCTGCAGCTACAAAAGGCCACAATAATGATTCATTACGCAAGCCTGTCCCGCTTTATCATGTGCAGATTTATCAGCGCATGCAGCTGCTGTAGCGTGATAATGCCAACCAGCCTTCCCTTAGATACAACAGCCGCTATGGCGGTTCCATCAGACTCCATCCTGTAAAAAGCATCAGCTGCGCTGATACCCTTTTGAATGACTGGTATGTCTATCGAGATGGAGCCTGCAGCGGCTGCGGGGCCGACCTTCTTGGCTTTTGAGATGTCGACTATCGCATAACCGCCGCCCCTGCGGATCAATATGATGTGCGATTTTGTGTTGGCGACAAGCCTGTACAGGCTCCTGACCGCCCTGTTCTCGCCAACCAACGCAAAATGGGTGCTGATAGCGCCCTTTATGCCAAGCCCCCGCGTCTCCTTGCGCACCTTCATACCGTATTCCTCGGCAGCCACGCCTCCCCATAGGAACCAGATGAATATGACTGTTATGGCAAGGTCAAGTTCGGTATCGATAAGCGGAAGGCGGGCTACAACCACATAGATGACCGTTCCTACGAAGATAAGAATAAAAGTTATCTTGCTGATCTTTGCGGTGATGTCTGTGGCCTTGTACCTGTCATACTTCCTGCTAAGGTAGCCCCTGAAAACCCTGCCGCCGTCCATGGGGAACGCAGGCAGCAGGTTGAGAATACCCAGGAATACGTTCAATATGAACATCAGAGTAACCAGGCGCGTGATGATTCCAACGGGCGTGAAGATTGAGAGGATGCCAAATAGGCCACCTATGACCAGGCTGGCTATGGGCCCAACTATAGCGGTGTTGAACTCGACCTTGGGGTCAACATCAATCTCATCAATCATCGATGCGCCGCCAAGGGGCATGAGTATTATCTTCTTCACCTTCAGTCCGTTCCTCATCGCAGTAACAGAGTGGGCAAGCTCGTGCAGCAGCACGCATACGAAGAGCAATATCCAGATAAGTCCAAACAAGGGGGAGACGATCACGAAGAATAATGTCAGCAAGGCGAAGATCCAGTGTAGTTCAATGCTGATGCCGAATATGCTTCCGATCCTAAGCGTGTCAGCCATATTACCAAATACATCAATTGCGGTATAAGTATTAATACCTACGTAGACAATCCAGTATCAATGTCAGTCTCATTCATGGAGGGTATTCCGGCCCTCCTTGTTGACGAGGAGAAACTCCTGGTCGCAGGCGACCTGCACATAGGCACTGAATTCAAGCTCAGGTCCAGCGGCATGCATTTTCCAAACGCATCGCGCAGGATGGCTGTGCAGCTGCTCCAGGCATACGGGAGATCAAAGGCAAAAGGCATAGTGCTGCTGGGCGACGTGAAGGACAGCATAACATATCCAAGCAGGGAGGAGATGGCTGCCATGGCTGACTTCTTCAATACGCTCGAGGGGATCGATCTGACCATAGTCAAAGGGAACCACGATGCGCATATCCAATCTATTCTTGATCGGCTTGGATACAAGGCTGACGTATGTAATGAACTGCTGCTGGAGAAGACCGCGTTGATACACGGCAATGCGCTGCCCAGCGCCGAAGCGATGCTCAAGGAGCGCATAGTGTCTGCGCATTCGCATATCGCAGCGGAGATCAACGGGCGCACAGAGAAGGCATGGCTAATTGCAAACCTGTCCACCGGCGCAAAGAAGTTCTACAAGGGATACAACCGGAGGGCGAAGCTTGTCATAATGCCTGCATTCAACGAGCTGATAGTAGGCATAAGGGTAAACTCAGATCTCGAATGGCACATGCCCCTGATCAGAAACGGAATATTCACGGCAGAGAAGGCAAAGGTATATGATTTGGATGGTGACCTTGTAGGAACAATATAGGAATGGGATCATGGATCAGAGAGGAATATCGTTTTTGTATTTGAATATCTATGACGGATGCAGGGAACCGGGCAGGTACAGGCGTCTGGTATCATTCGTAAAGAAGAGGAACCCTGACGTGCTCGGTCTCTCAGAGCTCAACGGGTGGGACGAAAACGACTTCGCAAGGCTGTCCGATTTCAAGAAGGAGGTAAAGCTGGATTACAGCTTGTTCTGCAGATCGCCGCACGGATACCACCTCGCGGTCTTCTCCAGGATACCGTTCATTAAGGCAACGGTCCTCAACGAAGGGATGTGGCACGGGGCGATAGTATCCGAGCTGAGCACAAAAGGCAGGCACTATGAGGTTGCGATAGCGCACCTCTCGCCGCGTGACGAGGGTGTGCGCACTAGGGAGGCGAAGTCGGTGGTCAGCGCAATAAGGATGAAGAGTGCGATCCTTATGGGCGACATGAACTCCCTTTCCAGAGAGGATATCAGGAATCCAGGAAAACTCATGGCTTCGCTCAGGAGCAAGGGCATAAGCAAGTTCGGGCCGGAGAAGCCCAGGAGCGATACGATTGACGCGATAAGCAAAAAGATGGTAGATGCAACAAGGCTGTTCTCAAAGGTGCCTGGCCACACTGTGCCTACCAAGTCAAACAGGGACCAAGAGCACTCGGTACCGGTGCGCCTTGATTACGTTTTCATAACCCCTGACCTGAAGCCCCACGTAAAGGCTGCAGGCATACTCAGGACGAGTGAGACGGAGAGGATATCCGACCATTATCCGATATTCCTCGACCTCAAGGGGGTCGGCGATTCAGCCGCGCCTTGAGTACTCCACATAGGTGAACTCCGAAAAGTCCTCTTCCTTGTCCACCTTCCAGTCCCTCATGCTGAATCTAGGAAAGAAGATGTCGCCGCTATATTCCTTCTTGATGTAAGAGAGCAGCATCCTGTCGGCAAATCCTATCACCTGTCTGAAGATCTGCCCTCCTCCAATGACATACGCGTCTGGCCCGTATTCCTTGGCCTTGGCGATAGCCTCATCTATTGTCCTGCACACGTCTGTATTCTCAAATCTCCCCGCCGCCCGCGTCACTACGATGTCATGGCCTCCTGCGAACGGATGCCTCATCTCTGCAAAGGTCTTCCTACCCATCACTATCGTCTTGCCGCGGATAATGTCCATGTAATGCCGCTTCTCCTCACCAATGTTCCATGGCAAGCCAACTCCCGATCTGGCGATCACGCGCTTCCTAGTCATTGCGGCAACCAAAATTATCAAGCTCACACCAGCCCAATTCCACGCCAGTTCACTGCCGCGCCCCTCCTCCTACGATCCCGCCGCCAAACGAGATATAGTTATGCGGTATGTCATAAAGCACTATGGCGATGTCATCCGGCAAGATGCCAGCTTGCGCGGCGACCTCCCTGTTTATCTCCTCCAGAAGCGTCACGTACGTCTCCTCCGATCTTCTACTTTCCGCTGTAATCTCAAGCAGGATGAATTCTTCCGAATAGAAATGGCCATTGAATGACGGCGGATGGAATAACTGGGCATCCGGCATCTCGAATACGATCTTAAAGAAGTCATCGGCCTCCGCATTCAGCACCTTCGCAAATGCCCTGTGCACTGCCTGCGAGACCTTCTCAAGCCGCGAACGCTCATAAACGCCCTGCGGCGCATAGATCTTTACCAAAGGCATCCAGGCTCCCTCTAAATATCATTACTTACTAGGATAAAAGCGTAGTGGAGCCGTACACTTCCAAAGCGGTGCGCGGCCGCGCAGGGGCAAACATCCGCAGGCAAGCCATGATGCCAGCCCAAGCATCATATCGGGTTTGGCTGGAACCTCTCCTTCACTTCGTGCATCTCGGCGTTGACTACCTTCTTCCATGCCTCGAATTCGCTGATCTGGGGGTACCTCGAGTAGAGACTATTCATCTTCTTCATCTTCTGCACGGTGTAGAGCAGGCTCTTGAAGGCGCTGAGATTCGCTATACCGCTCAGCACCTTCCCAAACGTCGTTGCTATGGTTATCTCCGGTATCCTTCCATAGCTGAGATCCTCAGCCTCCTTCTTGGTGAGGAAGTGGCTCATCCCGTAGTTGATCTGATCGTTGTTTAGCGACTGGAGGTACACCCTGAATGCCTCGAGCGCTGCTGTCTTGCTGCCGTAGAGCTCATTGTACCGTGTGTTGTACTTCCAGATGAACTCAAGGCTTGTGTTCCTTGCCGCTATCGCCTCTCCAGCAACCTCGCCTGCAAGCACTCCCGCTACCATCGCAGGTCCGATGCCCCCTGCGCTTATGGGGTTTGGCATCGCCATGCTGTCGCCAGCGCCAAGATAGCCTGGGTAGACCAGACTGTCGAATTGCCTTTTGACCGTAACCGACCAGTATCCCTTGCCATTTTCATCCGTAGGATCTATGCTGGTGCTCTTGATAAGCGGATTCCACTTCACGTATTCGTCGATCAGAGTGTGGAGCGTATCCTTCTTGCCAAGTTTTGCATTCCTTACCTCAAGGCTCTTCTTCTCCACTCCCAGGCCTATATTTATCCTCCCGTTGGTCTTGGGGAAGACCCATCCGTATCCTCCAGGCGCAAGGACCTGGTTGAGATGTATCAATGCATTCTTGGGATCGTAGTAGTTTACATCAGTCCCCTGCTGCTCGAAGCTGACTATGTATCTGCCCGTCGACTCTATGTCATCGGTGCTTACAGTGTTCTCTATGTAGATATTCTGGGGAAGCTTCCTCCTGAGCGTGCTTGCTATGCCGAGTGCATCGATGACAAGCTTCGCCTTTATCCTAACCTGCTCTCCCCTCTCGTCCCGTCCGTATATGCCGGCTACCCTGTTGTCCTCAAGCAGCGGCCCTTCAACCTCGTAATGGGGCCTGTACTCCGTCCCGTTCTTGACCGCAAGCTCGGCGAAGAACTTGGCTATCTTCGGCCTGTCAAGGCTGTAGCCCTCTCCCTCGAACGGAAATCTGTTCTTCATGTCAGGGCTAAGTACCTGGACCCCCTCAACCTTCTGGTCAAGCTGCGGCTCATGCAGCTTCATGTCAAGCTCCTTCTCTATAAAATCGAGATGGCTCTTTGCAACCGCATCCCCGCATACCCAGCCCCAGTTCGTCTTTTTGCCTACCACTGTCTGGTCGTTCCTGTCCAGCATCAACGTTTTTGCGCCGTTGCGCGCGGATGCAGTGGCAGCAAGGGCGCCGGCCATTCCTCCTCCGGCAACGATAACATCATATTCCTCCAACGAATCACTTGGCCGTCTTCTCCCGCAGTACAACTATTGGGATAACTCCCTCATTGAACTCAAGTTCAGCAAGCGCGAGCGGATCTGATATGCTATCAGGAACCTTTACCAGAGGCGGCGCGCCGTAGGCTAGCTGGAGAGCCCTAGCACCTATGATCCTTGCCTTCTCAAACCGTGTGTAATCCATACTAAAGCACTAGATATATCCTCTGCCGCGGAAGGTAACCTGAGAGTATAATAGGTATTTACATGGCAACTATTTTAAAGGTTGCTGTAATCAAAGGCCCATAGATCGCTCCTGTCTATAGCCAAAGTGCCGAGCCCATTCAAAAGGAGGACCTGGCAGCCGATATAAGCTTTATAAATAAACCCTACAATATATTCTCATGGGAAGCGCTAGCACGGGAATCGTCGGGGTCCTCGGTGAGGGTTACGAGGTGCTCAAGGAGAATCCAAAGATAGTGCTGCCATACCTGGTATACATCATACTGCTAACGATCGTGATAATAGTAATAGCGCTGATTACGCTGCTTCCAGCAGCAGGCCTGCTGCTTGGGCATGGCCATCTAGGCGCCCTGCTCAATTCCTCATCTAATCCATCCACATTCAATGCGACCATAGACGCGATAATCAATTCTACGTTCAATTCGACAGGCGGCTCGGCAAGCGCCAGCGCAGGCAGCACGGCTGCAAATCTCATCATCAGCAAGTTTGTAATCCCAGTCATAATGCTGATTATACTAATCTCAGTTATTGTGGTATTCACCACTCCCCTGCTTACGGGAATGTACGTCGACATGGCACGGCAGGCGCTCAAGGGCCGCGGCGGTGTTGATTTCGGGAAGGCATGGTCCAATGCTGTAGGCAGATACTGGTCGCTGCTTGGCAGCATAGTCATACAAGGAATCATAATACTGGTTATTGTAGCCGTCTTTGCAGTTCTTCTGAGCATCTCCATAATCGCCATAGTGGCGGGCGGCGGATCGCAAGGCGCCGGCTCACTCATAGGCGTTGGCCTTGCGCTGGTTATCCTCTTCACTGTGATACTCACGATTGTGATGGCGCTGCTTGGCGTGCTACTGTACGAGGCAACTGCTACCGTAATGCTCGAAGGCAAGACTGCTCTCGCTTCGGTGAGGAGATCGATAGAGATAGGCAGGCAGAACTTCTGGTCAATCCTCGGCCTTTTGATACTGATGTTCGTAATCTTTTTCGTTGCCTACCTGGCAGTCGGCATCATAAGGGGACTGCTGACTCTCGCGTCCCCCATCCTTGGAATAATAGTCGGGTCGATCCTTAACCTGATAGTCGGCTTATTTGTCTTCGCCTACACGTATCTTGTGATGGTCTCGTTCTACAACAATTATGTTGCGAAGGGGACCGCGTCAAATAGGCCAGTGCAGCAAAAGGGCTGATCAGCGTATCGGGCTGTAATCGCTCTTGGGTCTCTTGTGCACATGGTAGGAGAAGATGTTCCCTATATAATAGAAGAAGAACCCTGAGACCCCCCATTTGCTTATCCTCCTTATGCTGGTGTGCACAACTGCGCCGTTGAGATACCTCATCCTGCCGCACCTCCTCAACCTGTTGGAGAGGTCCCAGTCCTCGTAGGTCATCATGTCCTTGTTGAATCCCTTAACCTTCCAGAACGCGTCTTTTCTTATGGCGAAATTCGAGCCTATGAATGAGGGTCTTCCGAGCAGCATGGATGCCTTCACGAACCATACAGAGACGAACTTGTAGCCCCACCTCACCCTTCGCTTCGCCTTCTCAAGCGGAAGTATGGGCCCGGTAGCTGCAATCGTCTGCGGATCGAGGAAAGCCTCGTGGTATATGCGCAGCAGCGACGGCGTCGGTCTTGTATCAGCGTCAAGGAAGAGCAGTATCCCGCCCTTTGCGATCCTTGCGCCCTCGTTCCTGGCGCTTGCCGCACCCCTGCCGTTATCTATTATGACCCTGGCCTTCTTCCTGGCAAGTGCCCTCGTCCTGTCATTGCTGCCTCCATCTACTACTATGGCCTCGAAACTCCTAAACGACTGCGCCGCAAGCCCGCTCATGGCATTGGCTATATACTTCTCCTCGTTAAGTGCGGGTATTATCACGCTGATCTCGACGCCTCCTCTCATGTAATCAATAACCCCCGCCAATTAACGTACAAATTCATAATCGCTTCTTGCCTTGTGGAAGAGATTGTAGTATACAAAATTGCTGAAGTGATAGGCGAAGTACTTGGCCATGCCCCATTTCTTGACCCTTCTAATGCTGGTTCTCACCGCAGCGTCACTGATATAAGCTATCCTACCAACCTTGCACAGCCTGCGCGACAGGTCCCAGTCCTGATACGTCTGCAGTTTGGGGTAGAAGCCTCCAACCTCTCTGAACGCGCGGCTGCGCACCGCGAAGTTAGATCCTATTATGGAGGGCTTTCCAAGCGCAAAGAAGATGCGCATCAGCCCAACCGAGACAATCCAGAAGCCAAGCCTTATCCCGGATGTAGCCTCTTCAAGCGGGCGTATCGGCCCTGTGGCGGCCACAACCCCGCCGTTTCTTGCAAAGCAATCATCGTATGCGCGCAGCAGCCCCTTCTCCATTGCCGTGTCGCCGTCTATAAAGAGGAGTATACTTCCCCTTGCGGTCCTTGCTGCCGTGTTGCAGCTCCTTCCTATGCCGCGCCTGCGCTCGACAACTATCCTTATGCCCGGGTAAGCCTTCCTAGCCACTGCTCGCGTTCCGTCATCGCTGAAGTTATCCGCCAGTATGACTTCAGCGTCGCCATACCCCTGCCTCCTGATACTGGCAAGGGTTCTTGCTATATACTTGGCCTCATTATAAGTGGGTATTATAATACTGATTCTTGTCATACCATTACACATTAAATAAAGCAATAAACACTTTTAAAGGATTGGGATGTGATGGCCGCGAAGGCAGGAAGAAGGGCAAGGTCAGTAATCAGGACCGGTTCAATGCATGGGGCAAGTGGGTCGCCGCGATCATCAGCGCATGCCGCAGCCGGGGCAATGAGATCGCGTGCAGTGCAGCCTGGTAAAGTAAGAACGGATATGCTCAGCCTCAGCGTGGCCACCGCAGTGGGCCTTGGCGCCATAATAGGTGCCGGAATATTTGCGCTAAGCGGGACTGCGATAGCGCTCGCAGGCTCAGAGGCCCTGATAGCGTTCATACTTGTTGGGATAGTGGTCTTGCTTGTGGCACTGCAGCTGGGCGAGCTCGGCTCGATACTCCCAAAATCAAAGGGCGCATCATACTCGTTCGTCTACTACGCTTTCGGCAGTGAGCTCGGATTCATAACAGGCCTGCTGCTGTACATGTGCTATGCTACAGCCATATCCGTGGTCTCGCTCAGCTTCGGGGCATATCTCTCCAGCATGCTCGGCCTGTCAACAGTGTTCTATGAGAGGATCTTTGCGATCGTGCTGATCTTCATTCTTGCACTGGTAAATCTGCGCGGCATAAAGAAGGCCGCAAATACCGATAGCCTGCTGGTCTTCATAAAAATAGGCATACTTGCTATATTCATAGCATTCGCGCTCCTCTATGCGTTCACCTCTGGCGGCTTCTCGCCATCCAACTTCGCCTCCGGCCCGGACAGGAGCGGCATAACACCAATCTTCGAGGCCAGCGTGGCCATCTTCTTTGCATACTCTGGCTTCCAAGCGATAAGCACCTTCACCTCCCGGATAAGCGGCGGCCCCAATGCCGCTGCCAAGGCGATACTCTCCTCTGTCATAATAAGCATCGTACTCTACGTCCTGGTTGTTCTGGGGCTGCTCTTTCTTATGCCGGCATCGAGATACCAGATAAGCGCTGATCCGCTTGCAGGCGCGCTCCAGTACGTGCACGCGCCTTCGTGGCTCTCATACTTGGTAGACATAGGTGCCCTTGTTGCCACCACTTCCGCTGCCCTGGCAATGATGCTCAGCGCATCAAGGATACTCTACCAGGTGAGCGAGGACCACCTGTTGCCGAAGATCCTCAGGGTGTACAACAAGAATAAGGATGTTGCCACAAACGGCATAATCCTCTCCGCTTTTGTCGCAGTTGCCACCCTGTTCGCCGGTAACGTCTACATAATAGCCGCGATATCAAATTTCGGGCTTATCTTCTCGTACATAATGGCAAGCTTCGCCCTGCTCCACTTCCGCAGGATACGCAAGCTGGGCACCTTCAAGGTGCCTTGGATGCCTTATATCGCCATAATAACGATAATAGCATTGCTCGCATTCATGTATGGAATGCCAAACGCATCCCTCGTAGTAGGCGTCATCATGATAATGGTAATGATCATAGTATACTATTTCCTCAGGGAGTTCGAGCGCAAGAGGGTAATAAGGGTCAGGTTGTTCAGGTGAGATCTTGCGGTTGATAAGCCTAAACATATGGCACGGCAGGAGATACCAGCAGATAATGGACTTCATATCCCACAACCGCAGAAGCACAGACATCTTCTGTTTTCAGGAGGTCCACAACCAGAGGGCCGGCAGCGTGCACGCCGTTCAGGAAAACGCCAATGGCATAGTGCCTGACATATACAACAGGATACAGGCGGGGCTGCGCGGCTTCTCCGGCCATCTGAGCGGCGAGTACTCATCGCTGCACGAGAGACTGGCGATCATGAGCGCCGAGTCAATTGAGGTATCTGGAGAGGGCGAGCTGCTCCTGTGCAGGCAGAAGAAGGTCGTTGTGGATGGGAACGCGTTCTCGGAAGGCTCAAGGCTCCAGTGGGTAAGCTTCGAATGCGAAGACGGGCAGCTCACCATAGCAAACGTGCATGGCTTCTGGGTGCCAGGCAGCAAGGACGACAGTCAGGAGAGCATACTCCAATCGGAGAAGATAATCGAGTTTCTCAGGGCCAGGGACGGCGCCACCATCCTATGCGGGGACCTAAATCTCTCCCCCCAGACGCGCAGCATAGCCATGCTAGATGAGAGAATGAGGAATCTGATCAATGAGTATGGAGTGTCGACCACAAGGAGCAGCTTCACGCCCCCTGAAAAGGGCAGGTATGCTGACTACATATTCGTATCGCGTAAAGTAAACGTAAAGAACTTCAAGGTCATGAAGGATGAGGTCTCGGACCACCTGCCGCTACTGCTTGAGTTCTACTAAGGTCGGGAGCCCGGGCTGTCCATTATTATGTCGCCGAAGGCCCTCCTGAAGTATTCGGTTGCGTACTTGACGCTGCGCTTCCCCTCCGCTGTCAACGAGTAGACGATTATCTTGCCCTTCCTGTTCCCCGTTATCAACCCATTCTCCTTAAGGTCCTTGAGCGCTGGATAGATTGTGCCCGCCTTCGGTTTCTCTCCCCGCCTCTTGCCCAGCTCCTCTGCCAATCTGTCTCCGTGCATAGGCTCTTTCGAAAGCAGCCAGAGTATATGAAATGAGAGCATTCCGCGCATGTCGCAGGCAATGTTACGCATAATACATATAGGACAACCAATATATTTATATATTTGCCTGATCATATAGGGTATCATATACGTGATATCTATGGATGAACACGAACCAGAATACTGCGGATGCAATGTGGAGGCACAGAACGGGTATGACATCATGGAGCAGAGGCTCATGCAGATGACCTTCTGGGCGCACAAGGCAGTGCTTTTCGAGAAGCTGAAGGAGAGAATAGGGAAGCAGGAGGGCGAGAATCTCGACAAGCTCGTAGACCTGCTGATAGCGAACTCCAAGGCACAGGCCCAGAGCAGCAAGGCTGCGGCGCAAAAGAGCCGCGAGCTAAAGGATGCGCTAAAGGAGGCCTTCCCTAACTAAACTGCTCTCGGCCCATAATTTAACGCTGCATGACTTGATAGAGGCGAGTATCTTGGATTGGACAAGTTTGGCAAGTGATGAGACCTTGGAGAGGACCATGAGCGCGCTGAAAGACAGGGGAATCGAGGCTATAGCGGTATCAAACGGCGCGCAGGCAAGGGAGAAGCTACTCTCAATGCTAAGCGATGGAGCGAAGATAATGGCCGCTTCGTCTACGACGCTCTCTGAAATAGGGATATCAAAAGAGATAAACGAGAGCGGCAGATACGCCGCGCTAAACAGCGAGATAGCAAAGGAGCCGGACCCCGTAAAGAGGACACAGCTGCGCAGGCAGCTGCCAAGCCCGGACTACGCAATTGGAAGCGTGCATGCAGTCACGCAGGGCGGCGAGATACTGGTTGCAACAGCGAGTGCAAGCCAGATCCCGTCATACTCATTCACTGCAAACAGGGTCATATTGGTAGTAGGGACGCAGAAGATAGTTGCAAGCCTTGTGGATGGAATCAGGAGGATATACGAGCACTCGCTGCCTTTGGAGAGCCGGAGAATGAGAGAGGCGTACGGGGCAGCGGGAAGTGCCGTAAACCAGATACTCATATTCGAAGGAAGCAGGCCAGGCAGGATCACTGTCATATTCGTAAAGGAGGTTCTGGGCTTTTAGGGTTCACTCATTGTTATATAAAGGCTTACGACCCAATCGCTTATCATGAGATACGTACTTCCAGCAGCACTCTCGGCTCTCTTCATATTCGCGCTGGTCGTGAGCTTTTATACGCCAGCCAGCGGGCCATCAACCCTGCCAAACTCTTTCACAGTGCACAACACCACATTCAACGTAAGCTCATATGCGCTCACCCAGCAGCAGCGCGAACAGGGCCTGATGAACGCTACGATAACTAACCAGACCTTCATGCTCTTCGTATTCTACAATTCCTCAATATACCCTTTCTGGATGAAGAATACCTACTCGCCACTTGACATAATCTGGATAGAGGCAGAGAACGGCACAGGGAGGATAGTGTACGCTGTAAACGCGACGCCTTGCGTGAGCTATGACCCTAACCAGACCTCATGCCTGGTCTACTACCCAAAGAGCGATGCGAATTACGTGATAGAGACCAAATCGGGATTTATGCAGAGGAACAACATAAGTATCGGCGATCCGATAGTTCTCAACTCGCCATGACACTTATAAACCTTGTTATCCAATCTACTAGCAGGCAAGAGGGTTTGTGATAATGCCTGCCAATTTGAATCTGAGATTTCGTTTCGCATACATAGAGTTCAAAAGGAAGCTGCTGCTTGTCTCAACGCTTTATTTCATAGCGATGCTGTTGGGCTTCACCCTATTCATCTACAGCGAGCTGGTATACACCAGCCAGATACTGAGGTGGTGGGCAATCTTCCTGGTCTTTCTGCTCTTTGTCAAGATCTTTTTCGACTTCTGGAACAGTGCGCGCAACGAGTACGAGCAGAAGTTCAAGGAGCGGCTCCAGCAGTGAACCGTCGTTTGCGTGCTGCTGTAGCATGTGCCATCGTATTGCGGCGTAAGCTCCGGGATTAAAAGCCGATTCCCCTGCCTCCTCCGCCAAATCCGCCCAGGCCGCCTCCCCCCAAGCCGCCCGCAATGCCTCCAAGCAGGCCAGGGTTTGATGCCTGCCCGCGGCTCAGTAGGAGTTCGAGTACAACCAGGAATCCCAGCAGCGTAAGCGTCGTCACCTTGCTGTTGTCTGTTATGTTCATCACATATGATTCCCTTGCAAATGCTGCCAGCTTGCCAACAAGGCCTGCGGAGCCCTGCATTTTACGGCTCACCGTTGCTACGGCATTGCCCTGTGCGTCGACAATGTTGAATTCCATGTCCAAGAAGTTACCGCTGACTGTGGCCAAAAGAGCGCCGCTCTCATCCTTAATCTCGACCTTGTTAAGTCCGCCGAGCGAGCCAATAAACTGCATAGGGACCTTGACCACTCCCAAAACCTTGTCCTTGGGCCCGCCTTCATGGATCTGGTACTCAGGGGTCATGGCAAGTATCTTGTGTGTTATCGTTGCCAGCGTCTTGCCATCCATGCTTGTTATCGGCTGCTGTGTAACCGCGATCCTCCCCTTCGAGGACAAGATCTGGGTCCCTTCTCCGTCAGTGAACGTCAGGGTAAGCCCGCCAAACTTAAAAACCCGTGCAATTCCATAGGTCTTGTGCGATAACGGATTATCTGCCATATTTAGCGTATATGTGCTCAGGTTAATAAAGCATTCCTTCGCCGAAGACCTGTTCAGGGCTCGCGCCACCTGCTCTTCATCATGGCGAGTGAAAAGAGCACAACAGCCACGCCGACCACGACCACCCAGTCTGCTGCCAGAGCAGCAGCGGAGAGCGGCAGGGCCCCTATGGCGTTCTGCACTATCTGCGCAGCATATGTTGTAGGAGAGAGGTAAGCAATGTACCTGTATGGCAGCGGTATGTAGTTTATAGTATAGTATATTGGCGGTATAGTTGCCAATATCGTAGAGAGCATTCCTGCAAAGGCCCAGTTCTGGACAATGTCAGAGCTGAATGTCGAGAGGTAGAAGCCCAGTGCTATTGAAAATGCAAACACCGCTGCCAAAACGGCGAGTATGGTGAGCGTGCCTGCAATGCCCGTATGCACGTAAAGTACAGAGAGAATGCCAAGCACAACAAGTGCGGGAAGCGAGTAGACAATCTCAGATACCGCCATGCCTACCAGGTATACCAGCGCGCTCGTAGGAGAGCTCACAACCATGTCCTGCAGCTTGAAGTCGTTCTTCAGGTGCGAGAGGTCGCCCTGCAGGCCTATGCCGCTAGAGACCATGCTCATTATCAGTGCGCCTTCTATTGATACCGCAAGCAGGCTGCCCCTGCTGATTAGCGTTATCACAACAAGTATAGAGAGCGGGGCAAGGAGCGTGTTTACCAGGGTGACCGGGTAATTCTTCATGGCGTACACTGCGTTGACAAGTACTGATGCGTATATCTTGCTAAGCGTGCTACCACTCATCATCTTCCTCCTCGTTCCCTATGGGCTTCTTCACATAATAGTAAAAGATGTCCTCCAACGATACCGGATTTATCGAGAAGCGAACCTTCCTGCCGATGAGGCCTTTCGCAATCGAGTTGGCCTCGTCCTCAGTAGTTATTATCTGGGCAGATCCGTCAGATCCCCTCACCACGTATCCCCTGCTGGGCTTCCCCACCTTTTCCCCTCTCGGCACACGCACGCTGTACTGGTAGCCTATGGCACTGCGCAGCTCATCTATCGTGCCAAGCCCCATCAGTTTCCCTTCGTCAAGTATGCCTATCCTGTCGGCAAGCCTCTCCGCCTCCTCCAGATAGTGTGTGGTTAGGAAGATAAAGCAGTCCTTCTTTATCACGTTCAGCACGTCCCATAGCTCGGCCCTCGATATCGGATCAAGCCCAGTGGTAGGCTCATCGACAAAGAGGATCCGCGCTTCAGACGCGAGCACTGTTGCAAGAAGCACTTTCCTCTTCATCCCGCCAGAGAGCATCCTGGTCAGCGTGTCCGCATGCTTCTTGATGCCTAGCTGTCCAAGTACGCGGGCAATCCTCCTGTTCGCTTCCCCGATGCCCATGCCCCTGTAGAGGAGGTACGAGAGGATGCTCTGCCTTGGGGTCAGCCAGGGAATAGCCCTGGCTTCCTGCGGCAGTATCGCAATCTCTTCCCTAAGTAGCCTGGCATCTTCTACAACGTCAAGCCCATTTATCTTGGCGCTGCCCGAGCTTGGCATCAGCTCAGTTGCGAGTATTCTGGTAAGCGTTGTCTTGCCTGCGCCATTCCTGCCTATGAGCGTGAAGATACCTCTTGTCGGTACCTCTATATTAACCTTGTTTAGCGCTGCTGCGCTCCCGTATCTCTTGGTCAGGTCTGTGCAGATCAGAGCATCCATATCAGGTCAGTTACGATACTCATCCAGCCTTTAAAAACAGGTCACTTCTCCAGCGCCCGCTCTGTCTCATGCTCGTCCCATGGGAAGACCACCCATTCGTCGGTCTCTCCAAGGCAGTAATCAGGCAGGAAGGTGCTCCATGGCTTCCTGAAGAGCGCGGCGCTCTTTATGTGCTGCGGCTTGTACTGTGCAAGGTATCCTACCACCCTCTTCATCGTGTCTCCCTGATCGACGAGGTCGTCCACCAAAAGTATGCGCTGCCCGTCAATACTGGAAGAGATTGTGGAAAGGATTTCTGGCGCAGTCCTGCTACCGATGCCGTCGTATGATTTGACATTTATTATCTCTATCCTTACGTCAAGCCTGTCACCTATTACCATCGCCAGCGGAATGCCGCCCCTTGCAATGCCTATCACCTTGTCGAACCTCGCGCCGTCCTCCCATATCTTCTGCGCAAGTTCAGCGGAAAGCACTCCATATTTCTGCCAGTCCAGGCGCATCAATTTTGCCATACATTACTTGCTGCACCATAATTAAAAACAGCAAGCAATGCTATAATATAAGCCTGCGCTTAGAAAATTCATATAATGGCCAAGAGGGATCTCGTAGAGACTGCAGCAGCCCCTGCGCGCATGGGGTACCGCTCGTTCAGGCGGCGTGCTATCTACTCGTTTGCGCTGGTCTTTGCGGTATTGCTCATAGGCACAATAGGCTTCCATTATATAGAGGGCTATTCATACGTTGAGTCGTTCTACTTCGTCAGCATGCTGGCCACTGCCCAGGGCCCTGCATCCACTCCCGCGACTGCGGCCGGAAAGATATTTGCATCAATCCTGGCGTTCGTGTCAATCGGTGTCGTAATAGTCGCGCTTGGCTTCCTGTTCGGCCCGTTCCTCGGGAGGGTGATGCGCATGGAGGAGAGGAAGCTTGAGAGGGACGAGCATGCGCTGGCCAAGGACATTGGGAACTACGAGAGGAAAGTATAGGCAAAATTATGCCTAAAATCTGAATCAAACCGGACTGAATAAACGGAATAGGAACGCTCATATTCAAGGATGGCAAATGGATTTACATAGACATGGCAAAGCTAAGGAACGAAACATTCGCTATACCCAAGCCCTATATCAATACCGAGGGCATAGAAAAGGAAGTGTTTATTGCAGGTATAGAAGCTCTATTTCAGGCGACTAATGCGACAGAGGCTCAGAAGTAAGCTTAGGTAATGAGTTTGTGGACAAAACCGAATATAAAAACTTTAGATGCCTATTTCAGCGCATATATTCGAGGTACACGCCAGGCATCAGAATGATGATAAGAACTACAAAGGAGTTGATATGAAAGATTATGATATCTCTATTGGATTTATTCTGATCAACAGCAAAAACAGATTTTTAGTTATGCAAAAAGCTGTTGATGGCGTATGGGATTTTCCGAAAGGTCATGTTAAACCTAATGATGATAATGAAATCGCAACTGCTATACGAGAACTAGCTGAAGAGACTGGAATAAGCGCGAATGACCTGAAACTTGTTGAAGGTTTTCGCAATGTAAACACTTATATAAACCCTGAGAAGATTCATCGTAAGATCATACTGTTCTTAGCTTTATGTGATGCTAAACCAGTTCTGTCCCCAGAGCATACTACATACCAATGGGCTGACTTGGAAAAGGCAAAGAAACTATTACGGTTCAAAGGAGGTCAGGATGCGGTAACAAGGGCATATAGGTTCTTGCAGAAACAATCAAAGGACAATTAACTAACTTAGTTCGACTGAAAGTGATGAAATAATCAGAGCAAACGCCAGAGATCCAAATGATAAGGATGCACTTACAAGAAGTGTTAGAAGCGAAGATGGAGAGGCTGTAGGTTTTATAGCAGTCTACAAATCAGCTTTGATTCTAGGGGGAATAGTTACTGGGGGTTTAGTAAGACAAATTCCCTTACCTGATCCAATCCCAACCAAATGCGAGGAGGATTACAAGATGCATATCGAGGAATAATATTTCGCTATACTCGTAGATATTTTCCTCATCCAGGATCAGATCTAGATGTCTGGTTGTTGATAGACGATGCCGACGCTGGTAAAGCAGATAAAATTGCTAGACAACTTGATTTACGTACGCTGTATCCACTCTGATGGTATGCTTCACAGAAAGAACCAGATCTTCGAGAATGGATAAATAAAAAGCACAGAATGTATGGTGCATATAACAAACAACCATATTTATACCCAGAATCCTTGCTTAGAAGTAATGAGATACCACATTACGGTGCAGGCTTTAAAGAAATCCCAATCAATAGTATTAGTCGCGAACGCAAATTGAGGCCCGTACGTGACCGTATTGAGAGCTTTGTGTCATCCCGCGCGACGAACATCACGTCGCGCCGAGGATTTTCACGAAGGAAAAGTTTTAGGGCTTTTCATCCACATACCTGAAGTAAGGGATTTCAAAGCCCATTAGAAAACATTAAATGCATCGTTGAGGGGTTACTTGAATTTCCTCGAAATTAATATAAGCCCCAAGAGGGGATCGAACCCTCGACTTCCAGTTTACAAAACTGGCGCTCTACCACTGAGCTACTGGGGCATGTACAAGGAATAACTTCTGGATTTATCTATAAAAAGGTATCCAGAACTGCGTTCGGCGAATCCGCCCTGTGCATGCGGCTTTTCTCTCCAGCATTCCCGGATATGGGATGCGCCTGCTAAATTATTAAAGCTTAAAATCCTAAATAGACACTGGAAATCCTGGGCGATTACAATGGGGTTTAAAATAAAGTCGCACTTCAAGGCCTCTCCCGGCCAGCAGCAGGCGATAGATCGGCTGGCCGTGGGGTTTAAGAAGTACGACAAGCAGACCCTGCTTGGCATAACTGGCAGCGGAAAGACGTTCGTGATGGCAAATGTCATCGAATGCCTCCAGAAGCCGACGCTCATAATAGCGCACAACAAGACGCTGGCAGCGCAGCTTTACACAGAGCTTCAGGAGTTCTTTCCAGAGAACAGGGTAGAGTACTTCGTGTCTTACTATGACTACTACCAGCCTGAGTCATACATCCCTACCACCGACACCTATATAGAGAAGGACTCTTCAATCAACGAGCAGATAGACAGGATGCGGCTGCATGCGGTTTCAAGCCTCATAAGCCGGAAGGACACCATAGTTGTCGCGAGCATAAGCTGCATATACGGAATAGGAAATCCAGCTGATTTCAGGGGGATGTCGCTTGACCTGAGAGCCGGAAAACCAGCGACCAGGCAGGACATCCTGCGCGCTCTTGTTGAGATCCAGTACAAGAGAAGCAACCAGAGCATCGAGCCCGGGGATTTCAGGGTGCGCGGAGACACTATAGACGTGGTGCCGGCATACGAGAACCACATAATGCGCATAGAGCTGGACGGCCGGAGGATAGGTAGCATAAAGGAGATAGATCCAATCACAGGCGACATGGTAACCAAGATAGATTCCGTTGTGATATATCCTGCGCGCCAGTTCGTCGTGCCGCAGGAGAAGCAGCAGGCAGCAATCGAGTCGATAAAAAGAGAGCTGCAGCAGCAGCTCCCAAGGCTCGGAGAGCTCGAGGCCCAGAGACTGGAGAAGAGGGTAAGGTACGATATAGAAATGATAAACGAGATGGGCTATACGAACGGAATCGAGAATTACAGCAGGCATTTTGACGGAAGGGCGTCGGGCGAGCCGCCGTACGTCCTGATAGATTATTTCCCGGACGATTTCCTCACCATAATAGACGAAAGCCACCAGACGATTCCGCAGGCAAGAGCAATGTATAATGGGGATCGAATGCGCAAGAAGAACCTTGTGGATTTCGGTTTTAGGCTCCCAAGTGCATTCGACAACAGGCCGCTCAAGTTCGACGAATTCGAGTCCAAGCTCGGGACGACCCTCTTTGTGTCCGCGACCCCGGCTGAGTACGAGCTCTCAAAGAGCGGCCAGAAGGTGGACCTCATCACAAGGCCGACAGGCCTCTTGGATCCTGTCGTAGAGGTAAGGCCGATGGAGGGGCAGATGAAATACCTGATGGAACAGGCAAGGCAGACGATAGGCAAGGGCAACCGGATCCTGATAACAACCCTGACAAAGAAATCCGCAGAGGATCTCACCGACTTCCTTGCCAAGGAAGGGTTCAGGGTAAGATATCTTCACAGCGAGATAGAGAGCCTGGATAGGATAGAGCTGATACGCCAGCTGCGTGCAGGCGAATTCGACATCCTGGTGGGAATAAACCTGCTACGTGAGGGCCTTGACATACCAGAGGTGAGCACAATCTTCATACTCGACGCTGACAAGGAGGGA
Source organism: Microcaldota archaeon (assembly GCA_021817325.1). Taxonomy (GTDB): domain Archaea; phylum Micrarchaeota; class Micrarchaeia; order Micrarchaeales; family CABMGC01; genus JAKAVK01. The sequence goes on from JAKAVK010000007.1 coordinate 50,040, forward strand.
TTCCTCAGGGACGAGAGGAGCCTGATACAGACGATAGGCAGGGCTGCCAGGAACGTCGACGGTCGCGTCATACTCTTCGCAGACGTGATGACAAGGTCGATAAATGCCGCTGTGCGCATAACAGGGCAGAGAAGGCTTGCGCAGATGAGGTATAACAGGAAGTACGGCATAACACCAAAGACGATAGTCAAGGGAATAGGACAGAAGAGAACCGCAATCAGGGGGATAAGGCACCTTGGCAGGTCTGACATACAAAAGGAGATAGCCAGGATGGACGCCCAGATGAAGCGGTTCGCGGAGAACCTTGACTTTGAAAAGGCAATAGAGATGAGGGATATGATAGAGGAGATGAAGCAGATGGCTGCGGTGCAGGAGAATGCGAGATAACATATTCATAAAAGGGGCGAGGGAGCACAACCTCAAGAACATAGACGTGGAGCTGCCCAGGAACAGGCTCATAGTCATAACCGGTCTTTCCGGCTCAGGCAAGTCAACCCTCGCGTTCGATACCATCTATGCCGAGGGCCAGAGAAGATATGTCGAGAGCCTTTCCGCATACGCAAGGCAGTTCCTCGGGCTCATGGACAAGCCTGATGTGGATAGCATAGAGGGCCTCTCGCCGGCGATCAGCATAGAGCAGAAGACCACGAACAAGAATCCGCGTTCGACAGTAGGCACAGTCACCGAGATCTATGATTACCTAAGGCTCCTGTATGCCAGGGTAGGGACGCATCACTGTCCAAGGTGCAACAGCGCAATAAAACCACAGAGCGCAGAGAACATAACAAGCCTTGTGATGGCATCAGAGGGCGAGACGCTCATATTCCTGGCCCCAATACTAAGGGGTCAGAAAGGAACACACGAGCAAGTGGTTTCAGATTTGAAGAAGCAGGGATTCTCAAAAATCAGGATCGACCAAAAGATATACTCCTCAGATACGGTAAGCGGCGAGGCAAAACTTGCAAGATATGAGAAGCATTGGATCGAAGCGGTAATAGATACGATCAAGATATCGGACGGTGAGAGGTCCAGGATCGCCGAGGCCGTGGAGCAGGCCCTTCTCGTTGGAAAAGGGAAGATGATTGTCATAGGCAAGAAGGCCGACAGCATAAAGAAAAAGGAACTCGACAGATTCTCCGGCGAGACAGCCTACAGCACTTTCGGTGCATGCCCAAAACACCCTGAGATAGTCTTCGAGAGCCTGGAGCCTAGGATGTTCTCATTCAACAGTCCATTCGGTGCCTGCCCCGCATGCCACGGCCTGGGCGAGATAACAGAGCTATCTACAGATCTTCTCATACCGGATCCATCAAAATCGATAATGGACGGCGCCATTGCCATATACGGCAGATTTGACCTCGGCTGGCGCGCACAGCAGATTGCAGAGGCCGGCAAGAGGCACGGCTTTGACGTGTGGACCCCGATAAAGAACCTTAGCAAGAAGCAGCTTGATGTCATACTCTACGGGGACAGGGAGCCTGAGGCGGACGCCCCTAGAAGATGGCATAACAGGGGCAGCGGGTTTGAGGGCGTCATACCACAAACGATGCGGTTATACAAGGACACGGAGAGCGAGTGGAGAAAGGAGGAGATAGAGAAATTCATGAAGTCCGATCCGTGCACAACATGCAGCGGAAAGAAGCTCAAGCCGGTAGTCCTCGCAGTAAAAATACAGGGCAAGAGCATAATCGACGCGACCGACCTCAGCATAGAGCAGTCAATAGAATTCTTTGGCAGCCTTCCTTCAAAACTATCCGAAAATGAGCTCACCATAGCAAAGCCCATCCTTAAGGAGATCAATGAGAGACTCGAATTCCTGAAGAATGTCGGACTCGCCTACCTCTCCCTGTCCAGGAGCGCAAAGACACTCTCAGGAGGAGAAGCACAAAGGATTCGCCTTGCCACGCAGATAGGCAGCAACCTCATGGGTGTATTATACATCCTGGATGAGCCCAGCATAGGCCTTCACCAGCGGGATAATGCAAAACTAATCGGGACCCTGCACGGGCTGCGCGATATTGGAAACACACTGATCGTAGTGGAGCACGACTTCGATACCATAATGGCCGCGGACTACATAGTGGACATGGGCCCTGGAGCGGGGGTCCATGGCGGCCACATCATTGCGCAGGGGACTCCCAAGGAGATAGCTGCAAACAAAAAGAGCCTGACAGGAATGTATCTCTCAGGCGAGTTGAAAATAGAGATCCCAAAGTCCCGCAGAAAGCCGATGGGTTACATGCAGCTAAAAGGCGCTAAGGAGAACAATCTGAAGAACATCTCAATAGATCTGCCGCTTGGCGTGCTGTGCGGAATAACCGGCGTATCGGGGTCTGGCAAGAGCACGCTGATGAACCAGACCGTGATGCCCTTGCTAAAGAAGAAGTTTGGCGAGCAGACAGAGAAGACAGGGAGCTACTCCCGCTTCGACGTTCCAAAGGCGGTGCAGAATGTGATAGTCATAGATCAGGATCCGATAGGCCGCACCCCGAGGAGCAACCCTGCAACATACACCAAGCTATTTGACGATGTGCGTAGGATATTTGCTTCCACCAGGGAGGCCCAGGTGAAGGGATACGACGAGGGCCGGTTTTCGTTCAATGTAAAGGGAGGCAGGTGCGAAACGTGCCAGGGGGATGGAGTGCTGAAGATAGAGATGAATTTCCTACCTGATGTCTATGTCCAGTGCAACGACTGCCACGGCAAGAGATACAACAAGGAGACGCTTGCGGTGCTCTATAAGGGCAAGAACATCTCAGAGGTGCTTAACATGGAGGTTGAAGAGGCGCATAGCTTCTTCCAGAACATTCCCTCTGTGGAAAGAAAGCTTGGGACCCTGCTGGACGTGGGTTTGGGGTACATAAAGTTGGGGCAGAGCGCAACAACGCTTTCCGGAGGCGAGAGCCAGAGGGTGAAGATATCCAGGGAGCTTAGCAAGAGCAAGCATGGGCATGTGGTCTACATGCTAGATGAACCTACCACAGGGCTGCATTTTGACGATACTAAGAAACTGATAGACGTGCTGAACAATCTCGTCCAGAAGGGAAACACGGTCTTCGTGATAGAACACAATCTGGACGTAATCAAGTGCTGCGACTACGTCATCGACCTTGGGCCTGAGGGCGGCGAGGCAGGCGGAAGAGTCGTTGCGACAGGCACGCCAGAGGAAATAACGCAGGCAACGGAATCATACACAGGGCAATTCCTGGGCCCCATCCTGAAGAGGTAATGCCATGATGCACATAAGCGGGGCTGTGGAGTTTGACCCTGCCAAGGTGCCTACTGATCCTGGCGTCTACCTGTTCAGGGACCGGGACAATACGATAATCTATTGCGGCAAGGCAAAGAACCTAAGACACAGGGTCAGTAGCTATTTCTCAGCTCCCCAGAGGCTTCAGATAAAGACAAGGCACCTGGTGTCGAACATAAGAGACATCGACTGGATAGTTGTGCACAGCGAGGTTGAGGCGCTGCTTCTTGAGAACAAGATGATCAAGCAGCATGCACCAAAGTACAACATAAGCCTTAAGGATGCGAAGACATTTGCGTATATTGCAATTACAAAGGACGCGTTTCCTAGGATATTCTCGAGCAGAAAGACGGGTGCAGGGTTTGAATCGTTTGGACCATATACGGATTCGGGAAAGAGGAGGGAGATACAACGCCTGGCAGTCAGCATATTCAAGCTGAGGACCTGCAGGACCATGCCGAAGAGGGCGTGCCTCAACTATCACATAGGCATCTGCACTGCGCCTTGCATAGGCAAGGTGAGCGAAGGAGAGTACCGCTCCCAAGTGGAAGGTGCGATGGCATTTCTAGGCGGCGACACCGCCCAGACAGTCAAGATGTTAAAACAGCAGATGGAGGAGGCCTCAAGCCAGGGAAGATATGAGCATGCGCTCGAACTGCGGAACAAGCTATACAGCATAGATGCGCTTTCAAGCAGGCAGATAGTCGACCACGAGAGGAATTATGACCAGGATGTCTTGGCGTTCAGGAGGCTTGACGGCAGGGTTATCGCCGTGCAGATGGGGATCCGCAGGGGCGTCCTCCTAGGCAAGAAGGATTTCGACTTCGAGAACCAGGAAAACTTCGAACAGGAGTTTCTTAAGGCATTCTACTCGTCAAACCAGATCCCCCGTGAGATAATACTGGAAAAGGGGTGCTGGTCAGACGACGAGGAAAAGGCCGCACTCGAGGAGTTTCTTGCGAGATTGCGCGGAGCCGCGGTATCAATAACAGTACCGGTCAAGGGGGAGAAGAAGGCGCTAATTGGCCTTGCCGCAAAGAACATAGAGGCAAATATGGGGCATGACGGTGCGCTAGTCGAATTGAAAGATGCGCTTAATCTGCCAACCGTCCCATCAGTGATAGAATCATTCGACATATCGAATCTGGGCCATGAGCACATAGTCTCTGGCATGGTGCGTTTTGTCAACGCAAAGCCTGACAAGAGCGGTTACAGGAAATTCAGGATGCGGACAGTAAAGAGCACAGACGACTTTGCAAGCATGAGGGAGGTCATATACAGAAGGTATAAACGGCTCCTCGAAGAGAAGGCCAACATGCCCGACCTGATACTGATAGACGGCGGAATGGAGCAGCTTGGCAGCGCTCTCCAGTCTCTAAGTTCACTCGGCCTTGCAATTCCTGCGATAGGACTTGCGAAGAAGCTTGAGGAGATATACCTTCCAAACGAGACTGTCCCAAGGAGGTTTGACAACAACAGCAGGATGATGCTCCTCATAAGGAGGATAAGGGATGCTACCCACGACTTCTCCATCCGATACAACAGGAAGAGAAGGCAGATGAAGATGAGGGATGAGTTCGAGGGCTGAGAGCAGCACGGTTTAAGCATATATCTAGTGAGCCTTTCCAGCCCATTCTGCATCCCACTAACGCTTGGTTTGCAGTGGCGCTGTGCTCTATTTCCTTGCACCTGCTGTCTTGTTCTCAAGATAAATCCCTAACATTTCGGTAAAACCGTTACCGCGTAGTCTTTGCTTAGACACTCCTCCTCTCTATCGCTGTAATCGCCGCCTTCTTTGACAAATAGATAGCCCATGGATGTTTCTATTTGCTTGTTGTTTCGCTTTAGGAATTCAAGCGTTAGCCTGAACAGGGGTATTGGTATGATTACGTATCCGGCGTGTTTGGTTTCCCGCTTTTTATAGCAAGTTCTCTTGTTTGGAAGCCAATCTCCTTGATATCGGGCCTTACTGCTTCTCCCACCCTGAGACCAAGCTGCGCTCGGTATGCGCAGAGCATCGAAGTTTAGGATTACATACTTGTATAGTGAATTTTGAGTGCTCCCAACGGGATTTGAACCCGTGTCGCAGGCGTGAGAGGCCTGCGTCCTTGACCGGACTAGACGATAGGAGCATAAGCATATATCTTTCTGATAACAGCTTTTTATACCTTCTTTGCGAGAGTGTAATGTGGTCTTGTGCTATCGGATAAATACACCCCGTATACCCTGAATGGCATAATAGGAAACAAGGCTGCGGTAGCGCGGGTGCAGCAGTTCGGGGCCGACTCCCAGTTGGGCAAGCATCCAAGGCCGATTATGATATACGGCCCGTCTGGCACAGGCAAGACGGTTGCAGCGCGTGCGCTGGCCTATATGAGTGGTTTTGAGATAATGGAGCTGAACTCCAGCGATTACAGGGACGTAGAGACGCTCACAAACAAGGTGCTCCCCGCAAGCAGGACCAAGGGCCTGTTCAGCAAACGCATACTGATCCTGTTCGATGAGATAGACGAGCTTTCCGGCAAGTTCGACTCGGGAGCCGAGCGGGTCATAAACCAGCTAGTCAGGGAGTCGAGGCATCCAATAATCTTCACCGCTAACGACTACTGGGACAGGAAGATAAGCTTCCTGAGGAACTCCGTAGACAAAGTCGAATTCAGGAAGATATCAAACGATACCCTCCTCGCTTATCTCAAGGGGATACTGGTGAAGGAGGGCAAGAGCGTCGACGAGCATACGCTTGCAGAGATAGCAAAGCGCAGTGACGGCGACGTGCGAGGCGCCCTCAACGACATGGAGCTCATGATAGATGCGCATCCGGACCTGATGGAGTCTCTGGGCATGCGCAACAGGAAGATGCAGATCTTCGGGGTGCTGGACAGGATATTCTTCTCTTCGAGTTTCGAGTCAGCAAGGCTTGCGATAACAAACAGCGACATAGACATGGGCATGCTGATAAACTGGATCGATGAGAACATACCAAACAGGTACAGGACCAAGAAGGAGATAATGGAGTCGTATGCTAACCTCTCCAAGGCAAGCTCCCTATACGAGCGCGCATCAAGGATAAATTACTACGGGTACCTGCGCTACGCGTCTGTCATGCTCTCTTCCGGCGTCTCGCTCTCAAGCTCGGGAAATGCGAGCATGCTCACTCCATACAGCTTCCCCGCCAGGATACAGCACATGTCGCGCGTCAAGAAGGATAAGGGGGAGATGACTGCCATAGCAATAAAGCTCACCCGCTACCTGCACTCCAATACGAAGGAGATAATCAGGACAACACTGCCGCTGATCAGCGCAATGATAGAGCAAGCGAAGAAGGAACCAGGGGTAGACGTTCATGAGTTCATGCAAAGGGCATTCGCACTGGAGCCTGAAGAGACCGACGCGATAACAAAACACTTCAAGTTCAGCGGAATAGTATCATGATTCGAAGGGCGAGAGATCGATCTCCAGCGCGCTGACCGGTTCCTCTATCCCAAATGCCCCGAGCACCGCGGGATGCACCTCGCCAAAGAAGCCTATCTGGGCGTTTCCAAGGATTATCCTCGCGCACCTGCCCTCTATGAAACTGGCATGCTCTGCCTTCTCAACCTTGAAATCAAGCCTCATCATGTCGGCCAGCGCATCGACAACGGACTTTATGTGGTTGAAATTCATCTTCGCATCGCAAGCAACCGCAGCCAGGTGGTATGCCTCCTCCACTCCTGTTCCAACAATCCTGAAGGCCATGTCTAGCTCGAACATCCTCTGAGGCATTGGCTCGTGCTGAGAGCTGCCAATGTTCCTGAGGAGCGAAGGAAGAAGCCAGGTCCTTAGCATCGTGATCGCGTCCGACTTGGCGTTGCGTATCCTTACATAATTATTATCATTGTGCAGCCTCATCATTGTGAAGTTCAAGCCCTCGTTCGAGAGATAGGAATCGACAGCCTCGGTGAACCCCAGGCCTATCATCGACTCCCCGATCCTGTCCCTGAACACTGTCGCGTTCTCAAGCTGCCCTGAGATGCCCGACTTTACCGGCATGGGTTGTATGTAATTATATCCGTATCCGACGGCTATATCCTCTATCACATCCTGCTCGTTTATTATGTCCATCCTATACTGGGGAACGTATACGCGTACCTTTGTGTCTATGTATGAGGCCTCGTATCCCATCTTTTCGGCAAGGGAAGTGGCGTTATTGACGCCTATCTTCACGCCTATGGTGTTCTCTATCTTCCTTATCGGGATCATTATCTGCCTGCTCTCCATTGTCGGGGTATTGGAGGTCCTCTTGCCCTTTCCCACACTGACGCGGCTCACCTCTGCGCCAATGTCTATAAAGAGGCATGCCAGCAGGTCAGCGCTTTTAAGGACCCCGTACTTTGACTTTCCATCCACGAAGACCAGCATACGCTTTGTCGAAACAGTCACTCTGCTCCTTTCAGAGTTGAGTATCGGTATCAGCGCAAGCACTCCCCTAGAGTCGCACAGTGCAGGATAGCCAAACTCTCCTCCGTCTATTGTGCCTGCATAACTCCTGCCCTTGTCTGTCGACTTGAGAATATCGCTGAAGTAGGCATCCGATTTGCCGTTGAGCGGCACATACTTCCTGTCATCGTACGCATCGTAATACAGTCCGCCTGCAGAATCGATCTTATCAAGATCGTGCATTCCTACTGCTATCTTCCTCCTGCCTCTGCCGTGCGTCTCGCAGAATTTCTCCACGCCATTGATTATGTCTGCAAGCGCCTTCTCGTCCAATTCAAGCCCTTCTGCCACAAAGGCGGATGCATAGGGTCTCACCTTTCCGATCCTCCTGCCGATAGCGACGCTCAATCCTGAATCCTTCTTTGCCTCATACCTGAACCGCTTGCTCCTGTGCATGAAATACCTCAGAGCGCGTGCAAAGCCCACGGCCATCAGCAGATCAGGCCTGTTCGAGGTGATCTCAATCGATATCTCTTCATCGCCAACCCTCTCAACCCCGAAGCCGAGCTTCTCTATGTCCTCAACCAGCCTGCCGTCATCAATTCCGCTGCCGACCAGGCCGAGAAGGTATTTCTTGTCAAATGTTGCTATGGGCATCCGCTTCACCGCCCTATATGGGCATCTTTCTGAGCCATCCTATGTCATTGTTGTATAGCTGGGCTATGCTCTCAAGCTTCCTGTCCCTTATAAGCAGTATGCGCTCAAGGCCAAGCCCCCAGGCAAGCACTCCTATGTTCTTTGAAGCTGCGCCTGTTATTTCCTTCCTTATCAGGCCGCTGCCGCCCATCTCTATCCACTCCTGCTTGCCCTGTGAGTATGCGAATATCTCGACCCCTGGCTCAACGAACGGGAAGTAGGATGGCTTAAACTTCACTTCCACGCCAAGGCTCCTGTGTATGTTTATCAGGGTGTCGAAAAGGTTGGAGAGCGCAAGGTTCTCCCCTATTATTATACCATCATGCTGGTAAAAGTCAGCGAGGTGCCTGTAGTCTATATTCTCATTCCTAAAGATCCTGCCTATCGAGAAGAGCTTTATTGGAAGTATGCTTCTGCTCTTGGTCGATATGATATTTTCTATTATCTGGTATATGTAGCGCGACGTTGTGCTTGTTGTGTGCGTCCTTAGCACCGCCTGCCTTGCAGCGTCCAGGTCCCATGCCTCATGCCATGCCTTCTCGTGCGCCTTGCTGACCTTCCTCACGTACTTGTTATCATCGAGGTCTATCCGTTCTGGATTGGAGAGGTAAAAGGTATCCTGGGCATCCCTTGCAGGGTGGTCCTGCGGCACGAAGAGCGAATCGAAGTTCCAGAAGGCAGAGTCGATCATGGGCCCGGAGATCTCCCTAAAGCCATTGCCCAGGTATGCCAGCCTAACCTCCTCCATCAGTCTGCGCAGCGGATGCCTCCTGGCTGCGATATCCTTGCCCGTATGTATCCCAACGTCGTATGCCTTGAACTTCTTCCCGGTCCACAGCTTGTTGACTATGATATTCTTGCTTAGCGCATCGATAACCTCCTCGTCTTCCTTTGACTCGCGCAGGGCCTTCTTCCCCTTCTCCGTTATACGTATCCTGGTAATTTCACTACGTTCCCTGACCATGACTAGCTTCCTACGGACCAGCGCCGCCATCTCCTCCGGATGCTCCTTCCTGACGCGCCCATAGGAATCTGGGTTGCCTGCCAGCGCCTTAAGCATGCGCTCGTCAGCGCTGCCTTCCCCTATCACCTTCACACCCTTCTCAGTGAGCATTACCGTTCCCCCTTCTATCGAAACGTAGCCCTTCTTCTTTGCCCAGGCAAGCCCTATCTGGTCCTGCGCGCCGCTAAGCGATGACGCGCGCACTGTCTTTGACTCGAGCATCCTGAGCAGCCTGTTTTCAGGCAGCGTGTCAGCGGCGTACCTGCTGCCCTCATCAGTCAGGACCACCTCGCTTCTTGCACTCCTCTCAACCTCAGCATAACCGTTCTTGCCGAGGTTCTCTATTGCCCAAAGGACCTCATCCCTCTTGAGAGATGTCCTCTCCACCAACTCGTCAAGGCTTGCACTGCCGTTCTCGTGCAAAACCCTTAATACCATTATGTCATACTTGTGCAAGGTCATCCCGTCTTTGATCATGATAGGAACTTGATGTATATGTAGGCGGCAGAGAGCAGCAGCAGCACCACGATCCCTATGTATATGTACTCCTTGTCATTGGTGTAGATGTTGGTGAAGTACGCAGCGACCTCCCCCTGCAGTGACTGCGTTAATATGTACGAGAATGAAAACCTGTACAGCGGCTCTGCAGCGTACCACGAGAAGGCTGTGACATTCGTATAGTTGCCCACGAAGTTTGGCGGAGGCGAATCCGGCAGAGGGGAGATGGATACTATCTGCGCACCCTTCGGCACCACCAGGGTGAAACGCACATTCTGCGGCAGTGCCTGGCCGCTTGCGGTGTGCTCGAAATTTAGCACGCTGTCATTGAACGTATACTCGAACTTCCTGGGTGCAATCTCGTCTACAGTGGTGACGTTCTTTATAGAATAGGTCATGATCAAAAGCGCATCTGCGCCGCTGCCCTGCGGTATTATCGAGCCTGGCAGGAAGGTCAGCTTCGAGACGCTAAACCTGGGGTTCAGTATATGCGGCGTAAGCTGGGTCGTCTTGAGTATGTTCTGCCAGTCGACCAGGCTGAGATTATATGCACTCCTGTCCTGCGCGTACACATTTACCGAGGCGTTGCTCATGTACAGGTAGAACGTCTCTATCACACTTGCTGTGGTCGTATTGCTTGACAGCACCACGGTGGTGTTGACCTGTGTTATGTTGAAATAGGCATGCGCACTGCCAAAAAGCAGTGTAATAAGGAGGGGAAAAGCTAACAGGCTGATGCGCTTTGCAGACATGAATCTACTCTTGCAAGTCTAAACTTTTAAATGCTTGGTTGGCCCTTTTCAAAAGGCTATTAAATGTTTGATGATAAGCCTGTATCATGGAGCCTTCCAAGATCCTGTCCGGTTTCAATTCCGCCCAGTTCACAGGGGTTTACTGCGGCGTATGCGGTGCCCAGGCATTCATTGCGCCAAATGCCAAGGACTGCATCTGCACATACTGCGAGGCATACCTTGCCCCCGGCATGCAGAAAAGCGGCTACAGCCAGCAGTTTGGGGCTGTGCATGAGCTCATCAGGCAGGGCAAGGTGGATGATGCGGCAAAGGCGCTGGATGCCATCGATCCAGGTACGGATCCAGTCAGGCACTACGCGCTCTCAAGCATGTACTCCTGCCTTTCCGACATGAGGTATGCAGATGTGAGCTATGCGCTGCCAGGATTCATGCACCAAAACGCCGACAGCAGGAATGACGAGTACGATAAGAACCCAAACAACTCGATGAGGCTGCTTTCCAGGTCAAAGGAGCTGCTCTTCCATGCCATCTACATAATAAACGACCAGCTGAAGAGTAATGACGCCGCACTGCTATACATTGAATTCATGTCAGAGATCAAGCTCGACAGGCATGCAAAGGCCGCAAAACTGCTGGAGAAGCTCAACACCGTGGCAGGCAACGAGCTGCAGGCATCGTACGCCAACATGGTGTACGCTGTCGAGACCGGAGGGGAAGAGGCAGATGCATATCTCTCCGATCTGCTTGCAAGAAAGGAGCTGCCGTCCCTCTACTACCTGGCAAGGCACCTAGTGTCCAAAAAGGAGCTTGCCCATGCCGGAAAGGTGCTGCGGCTTCTGGGCGGCAAGGCCGATATGCCCCGCGCGCTGCGCCTATTGAAGAAGATTGAGGCTGTTGAAGAGGCAACAAGACTCTAGTTGCCGAATAGAATGGATAATATTTTAAATGTCAAGCGGGAATAGCCAAATAATAAAACAGGCGCATGCTTTGGCAGAATCAACCGATAGGAAACGCGTATTCCTGTCTAACGGCATCACGTCTGCTATAGAGAACGAGGGGCGCATCGAGTGGTTCCCGTGCCCGAAGTTCGACTCTCCATCGATCTTCTCAGGAATACTCGATGACAGGAAGGGAGGATACTTCGCCATAAGGCCGGAGGGCAGATACTCTGTAAAGACCGCATATGTGGAGGACACGCTAGTTGCCGAGAATTTCTTCTCCACGTCAAAGGGTTCGCTGAGCATGCATGACTTCATGCCGCTAAGCCTCCCTGCAATAATGCGCGTCTACGAGTCAAGGATACCATTCATCGCCGACATACAGCCGATGTTCAACTACGGCATGATAAACCCGAGCGTCGAGTACGTTGAGGATGGCATATCATTCAGGAACAACGGGAGCAATGAGGGGGTTGAGATCAGCATAAACGGAGAGTACGAGGTGCTCAGCGACGGGACCCTCGAGATGCAGCCTGGCCACGGCAACTTCTTCCTGATGTACTCCAAGGATCTCAGGTACGGGCTGTTCAGCAACAAGAGCTTCGTCTTCCCGGACCCCTACGATTCGCTGCATAAGACCATAAACTACTGGCGCAACCAGCTAAGGCCTGCCAAGAAGGTGAGCAAGTACGCCCAGGCCTACAAGATGTCGATCCTAGTAGCTCTTGGCCTCATCTACCAGCCGTCCGGCGCAATAATAGCCGCCCCAACCGCCTCACTGCCGGAGATCATAGGCGACACGAGAAACTGGGATTACAGGTACATGTGGATAAGGGATGGCGCATACGCTGCCGAGGCACTCACCAAGATAGGTTACGCAACAGAGACAAAGCGCATATTCGACTTCATGTTCAGCGTCACCGATCCATCATCGAAGACATTCGACCACCCCCTATACTCGATCGACGGAACTGCGCCCCGCCCCGAGGAGAACATAGGTTGGCTGTCAGGCAGCCACAAATCAAAGCCTATCAGGATAGGGAACGGGGCATACATGCAGGTACAGATGGACGTGGAGGGTGCATTCATCGATGCGCTCTACACCTACCTTAACATGACCAATGAGAAATCGTACATAATAAATCATTGGTGGGTCATAGAAGCAGCAATCGAGTGGGTCGGCAGGTCATGGACATTCCCAAGCACCAGCCTGTGGGAGGAGCGAGAAACCCTGGCCCACTTTGTCAATACAAAGGTGATGCAGTGGGTGGCTGTCGACAGGGCCTGCAGGATGGCCAGGAGCATAGGCCAGGCGCAGGAGGCGAAGGACTGGAGCATCCTCGCTGACATGATAAGGCATGATATCATGCTGCATGGCTACTCTAACGAGACCAAGAGCTTCGTCAAGTCCTACGATTCACAGGAGGTGGATGCGGCGCTGCTGGTCATGCCACTGTACGGTTTCATAGATGCAAAGGATCCAAAATTCCTCTCAACGCTAAGGAGAATAGAGGTGGAGCTGCTCATAAGCAACGGGCTCATGCTGAGATACAAGAACGACGCGCTTGGAAGCGTGCAGCACCCGTTCACGCTGCTCAACACATGGCTTGCGCGAGTCTACCTGCGCATGGGGGAGAGGCGGATGGCAGAGAGAGTCATAGACAGCATGCTCAGATACGCGACAGACATGCTTCTGTTCGGAGAGCATGTCGATGCCAAGACCCGTGAGCCGCTTGGAAATTTCCCCCAGCTCTTCCCACACGCCGGCCTGCTGACCACCATTGCGGAATACGATGACCCTACCCTGTACTCCAGGAGGGAGGATTAAGGCCGTAGTCATATTCCTACCAAAAGATTATTATGCAAGGAAATTCATCTTTAATACGTGCATATTGATGAAGAGGGACATCGATAAGGCAGTTGCAGCGCTGAATTCGCTGGTCAAGGAGGTAGATACCTTGGGCATAAACGCATCAGAATTAGAGGCCATACACCTACAGCTCGGCAGCGTTTACGATGTACTGCAGGAGATCCAGGAAAGGCCATATGGGTTTGGCGGCAAGCAGACCGGGGAATCTGCAGAATTCAACAGGGTGATCGGGCGCAAGCCACCAAACAGGCAAAAGGCACGCGGAGCTCATAGAAAGGCCAAGGGCATAAGCGGCGCGATAAGGGTGCAAGGCGGATACAGGATGGTTCGTGGCTCCGATGGCGAGCTCCACTTCATGGTCGACACAGAAAGGGATGCGCAGGCGAAGAGCAATCTTGCAAACCTATCAAGGAGGGAAGGAGATATAACGTTTGCGAAGAGGGAGACTCTCGAAAAGAACGGCACTGTCGAGGCCGGAAGTATCGTCGCGCTGCGCCAAGGCGACGGAACCTATGCGCCAGCTGCCTTCGTGAGGAGGCTGGAGAATGACAGGGTCGCTCTGATATCCGGCCGCAGCTCTAAGGCGGATACCGAAGTGGGCATCCATATAGCGAGTATAGAAATGCTCTCAAACGCTCCGGAAAAGCACCTGGGTAACGTGGATGCAGGCTACCTGCGCATGCTCAAGGACGCAGCGCTGCTGGATGCAAGCATGCCTGCTCCAAGGGGTGCCGATCGCCGCGGAGTATTATCCAGGGAAGCAGAGAGGGAGATGTGCATGGATCTCGTATCCAGGCATGGCGCTGCAATAGTCTACGCTTCGATTCCCAATGCCGTGGCCGGCAGAACAGAACACCATCTCGGTTGGCAGTATCTGGCCGACTCAGAGAGGTTTCCCCAATTTGGTGGGAGATATAACCCTTCGCAGATGGGCGATACACTCTCAGCGGCAGCCAGATCCCTGCGCAACCTGGCAAATACCGCCACCCCTGCGCGCGGCGGCTTTTCAGGGGACGTACTTGAGCAACACCAAAGGGCGGAGTTTGTAGGCTTTTCCACAGAACGCGAGGAGATCATAGATAAGGTTACGATACCGGGAAAGATTATTCCAGGAAAGCACAAGCTCATGGGTCTTAAGAAGGAGCAGGACCTGAGGGAGACTGACAAGATCGAGTTCAGGCATACGGGCAAGTATAAGCAGGTCATGCATTCAGAGCTCGTCAAGGGCGGGGTCAACGAGCCCTTGGTCTGGATGTTATACAGTGCAGATTCACAAAGAGTCGGCAAGAGGTCTTACTGGACAGATGAATCCCACAGGCCTGGGCAAGCGCTTACCGTGGCCATAGCGCTCCCGGAATCCGATGCAAAGACGCTCCAGGAGACGCTAACCAAGGATCCTGCCCTTGTCAGGGAGATAGCGGCAATGGTGATACGTAATCATGTACTGAAGGACTACCCGTGGGTGTGGGGTGCAGAAGGCGGCAGCGCGAGCCTCCATCCACCGTACAGAATCTGGGATTCGGCGCCCGGCGGAGGCAAGATCTATGTCCAGCCGCTTGGTGCCAGAGGCAGCTGGAACGAGGAATTCGACAGGCCGATTTAGGAATGCTATCCCTTGATTACAGCCAACGGGACCGTCCTTGCAACTGCTGATGAAATCCCCGCCCTCTCAACAACGCTGACCACCTCGTCTATGTCCTTGTATGTCCACTCCGCCTCCTCGCTTACTAGCTTGCGTGTGCGTATCCTTATCTCGATGTTCTTCTTCCTGAGGGATTCGAACGTCCTGCTTGCGGGTATCTCCCGCAGGGCCTGGTGCCTGGACATCACCCTGCCTGCTCCATGGCATGAGGAGCCCAGCGTCTCTGTCATTGAACCCTCCCTGCCGCAGAGTATGTAGCTGGCGGTGCCCATGCTTCCTGGAATCAGTACGGGCTGCCCCACATCCCTGTACTTTGTCGGTACCTCCCCCCTGCCTCTTGGGAACGCCCTCGTAGCACCCTTCCTGTGCACATAAAGCTTCCTTCTCCTGCCTCCGACCACATGCTCCTCAAGCTTCACTATGTTGTGCGCGACATCATAGAGCATCTCCATCCCAAGCGCATCAGCGCTCTTGCCAAAAGCCTCCTCGAAGCTCCTTCTTATCGAATTGGTTATTATCTGCCTGTTGGTGAAGGCAAAGTTAACGCCGCATCTCATGGCGCCAAGATAGGCATCAGCCTCCGCATCTCCTATCCTGGCGTAGCTGAGTTCCTTGTCCACAAGCGTTATTCCCTTTGCGCTCTGGTACTCCTCAAGTGCTCTGAGATAATCGCTGCATATCTGGTGGCCGAATCCACGCGAGCCTGTATGCACCATCACAACAACCTGTCCATTCTCAAGCCCGTAAGATCCAGCAATCCTCTCATCGTGAATTCTGTCGATCACCTGCACTTCGAGGAAATGATTACCAGCGCCAAGGGTTCCAAGCTCGTGCAATCCCCTGGATCTTGCCATCCGGCTAACCATTGAGAAGTCCGCCCCTGCCATGCATCCGTTCTCCTCGGTATTGGAGAGATCCTCCGGGAGACCGAAGCCCTTGCTTATGATGTACTCCGCGCCTTCATGCGCGATCTTTTCCAGGTCGCCAGGGGTCAGCCCTATCTCGAGCCTGCTCCCTACTCCGCTTGGGACATTCTTGAAAAGCGCATCTGAGAGCCTCATTATGCCCGGCCGCAGTTCCTTTTCCGTAAGATTCGTCTTGATCAGCCTTACCCCGCAGTTTATATCAAAGCCAACCGCCCCCGGCGAGATTATGCCTTCATCGGCATCAAAGCCTACTACCCCGCCTATCGGGAATCCGTATCCCTCGTGTCCGTCCGGCATGACAAGTACGTTCCCCGCAATTCCAGGGAGCGTCGCCGCATTCGCAGCCTGTATCAGGGTGTGGTCGCCCTTCATCTTCTCAAGAAGCTTATCGGACGCATACAAAACGACGTTTGTATTCATTCCGGCGCGCTGGCTTCTGTCAATTTCTGATTTAACATCATTTATTTTTCTAATATCCATGATTCATCACGAACGAAACAGCAGGATTCTTTATAAATGACCTAAGGCATATATTACATGTAGGCATTACAGAGATTCCCTCAATATAAAGAATGTTTAAATATGAGATATTAAGTTATATATTGAAGGTTTTAATAGTAATGCGTCACAATAGTAGGTGTCGCAGGGGTGGCGGAGCCTGGTCAAACGCGGCAGACTCAAGATCTGTTGGCTTAGGCCTGCGGGAGTTCAATAGGCTTCTGAACAAATCTCTCCCCCTGCACACCTTTTCAAGATGATAAAAATGGCGAACAAGAACAGAAAGGGAAGCGGGAAGAAAACGCACGCCCAAAAAGGATCCTTGCCTGCGAGAAGTGCGAAGCATACTGTGGCTTCCGCAGGACAGAAGAACAGGATAGCAGCGAAATACAGGAAGGCAAAGATAAAGGAGAAGGTGATGTTCGACATCCCCCACTATCCGCAGACAGAGGACTTTACAAGCTCTGCAGCCTGCGCGATGATGGTGCTCAAGTACATAAATCCCAACTTCCCGTTCAAGAAGGAGCAGGAGTATGACATATGGCAGGAGGCGGTGAATGGCAGCGTCTGGCATGGCTCCAAGTATGGTCTGGCCTATGCCCTTGCCAAGCGCGGAGCGAGCGTGCTTATAGTGAGCAACACAAAGGATGAGGGATACGACAAGAAGCTTGCGGTTTACGAGAATATAAACCTGGATACCTTGACTGCTTCATTCAACGAGATAAAGCAAAAGGCCGTGAATCAGAATGTCGACGAGGAGCACAATACCATAACGATCAATGCAATAAAGAAGGCGCTGTCCAGCAACAATATACCAATCGTGCTGATAGACGCAAATACTATAAACCCATACATGGAGTCCTCTCCGCACTGGGTTGTTGTAAAGGGATATGACAAGGATGCTTTCTACATAAACGATCCTTATTCAGACAATACCATAACTCTAGACCAGGAGATCTTCAAATCTGCACTTGGTTTTGACAACAACTACCACATGATAGTTACTGATTCTAAAGCAGTGGGTGCGAAGAAGAAGGCATGACGTGTCCTAGCGCCTGAGCCTGCGTACCGCATCCGGCAGCTCCATTCTGTCAACAAGCTTGTGCAGTCTGTGCTCAAGCTCGGGATTGACCGTATCATTAAACTCCCTATTGTGCATCACTACCGAGCCAAGCACAATGAGTGCTGCGTTCCTCTTGTCCTGCAGGGAGAGATGCCTTCCATCAATCCTCGCAGCGAGAAAATGCCCCTCCCTAAGATCAGCCTGATACGCATCATTGCCTGGCCGCCTTGCCAAAGCACGCTCACGAAGCATGACCGTAAAATCACTGATACCCTTTCAATATGATTATTTAAAAAGGTTTCCTCCTACAGGCGCATTTTGTGTTGTCCTGAATTAAGGTTCTCACGACAAACGGATTTCTCCTTGTTCATTTATATACATCTCTTTCATTTTGCCCCCTTTAAGTATAAACGCTTCGTAAGGTCTCAGTAAATTACCATCCTTTA
>JAKAVK010000010.1 GCA_021817325.1 Microcaldota archaeon
TCGACCAGCCAGAGGATCCACATTCTGCATTTGATCTGACACATGAGCGGGCCCGGTGGGATTTGAACCCACGACTTATTGGTTAAAAGCCAACCACTCTAGCCAAACTGAGTTACGGACCCACGATAATCAATTAATACAATCAACTTAATTAAAGGCTCTCAAATGCCCAGCCGCGCTCACCTTCCATGCCCGATTGCGCTATCAACGCTACGTCTTATAGTCTCGGCAACATCATAGTAGTCGAGACCTCTTGTATCTATTACAAACGAGTTCAAAATATTGCCGGCCTTACTCGACAAGGCCGCACGGTAAAGCGCCTCGGGATCTGCTCCTGCGGCCAGCGCCACGATAAATAACGCCGTCCCTACCCTGTAGACTTCGCTATTCCTGCCATTCCTCCACTCAATCGCAGCCTTGTCGATCAGCCTGTCAAGTGGTTCGGCACTGCCGTTCCTCTGCCACTTGCCTATTGCCCTGGCAACTTCGTATGCCATCCCCTCTCCCTTCCAGTAATATGCCAGGTCGTAGATCAGCATCGCCGTTTTGTTTTTATGCCTATTCAGATGATGCCTATATATAGCTATATATTCTGCCTCTCCCTCAAGCCCCACCTGGTGTATGAAGTCATCAGTCCCAGTAAATAGGGCCCTGCGGGAGAACTGCCGCTGCCACGCGTGCGCACTCTCGTGTTTTACGGCCAGCCTACCCTCATCACTCCTGAGAAGGTCTCTTGGGATGAGTGTAAGGTTCCTATCCGGCATGTATGCGGCGCCTTGCCTTCCAACGCGTCTGGAGTATGCGACATCCGGACTCTTCAAGCGCTTTTCATCATCCATTCCTACTGCCGCAGCAAAATCCTGGAAGGCGCGGAATCCAATATTCCTGGCGCTCTGCAGCTCTATCGCCCCCCTAAGCACCTTCACAGGCTTCCTCGCGGCTTGCAGCAGCGCATGCCGCAGGCTAGCACCATCATTGGAACTGTTATGCTGCATTTTGTACCTTTTCCTGAATTCTGTCTCCATCGTATCGACGGCCATGGGCGGTGCTGACGCCTCACACTTGATAATGGCTTTCTGGCTCCTGATATTTAAAGCTCACTGAAATCACGCAAATTGCCCTGAATCTCTGCCAATTTGCAACATTTCCAAGCAGACTGCGGTCAGGACATGTCTATGCTCTCTTCAGGGTAGCCCAAGCTCAGCAGCGCCTTTTTGGTCGCATCCTGATGATCACCCTGTAGTTCTATGATACCGTTCTTGTAGGTTCCGCCGCATGCGAGCATGTGCTTTAGCTCCTTGGCTGTCTTCTCCATCTCCTCCCCAGAGAGGCCCGAGACAACTGTCATGTATTTCCTGAACTTCTTCTTCTCCTTGTAGATCTTGATGCGCCTGTTGGTCTCCCTGTCGAGAACATCGCATACGCACAGCTCCTTAGGCAGTCCGCATTTCGGGCACATGTCTGGCATTAGAGCTTTACACCTCTCTGATTAAGCAACGTAAGTATCTGGGCCCTCGTCCTCCTCATCGCCCTAGCCTTCGACGTCTTGCTAGCAACCCCTGTAGAAGCGATCTTCCTGCGCTCTATGCTGCCATCGAGCGTGAGCTCGTTGAGCTGCGCTATCAACGCATCGTTGGATAACCCTCTCAAATCCTTTATTGTCGTAAGAAGCACCTAAAGATGTATTACTACGTTCAGATATTTAAGCGTTCAGGATGACGACGCCTGCTCCACCGGCGCGACATTCGTCATGCGCGGCTTCTTGACCTTCCTGTCAGGAAAGACTGTTCCAGGCTGTATGATCCTGACCTGTATTCCTATCGCGCCGTACTTGGGGTACGAGGCGACCTTGGCTTCGTCTATCAGCTTTGTCACATCGCCAGCCTTGGGAAGGTAGCCGAGCCTTGCTTTTATCATCTTTCCCCTGGCGCCCTTGGCAGCAAGCTTGCCAGTCGCGACTATCTCAGCCCCGAGTGCGCCATTGCTCATTATCTCCTTGATCATTGAATGGAGCAGCCTCCTCGCATTCATGCCCCTCTCGAGCGAGTTGGCTATGTACCTTGCAACAAGCCTAGGCTCCAGCCTCTGGTTTCTCACCTCGGCGACGCTTATCTGCGGGTTGTCTATATTGAACTTCCTCTTCATGTCCTCAGTAAGCGCGTCTATGGTCTCCCCTCCCCTGCCTATGACGCGACCCGGGTTGGTCACATACGTGGTTATCCTTGTTATGACCGGGGTCTTCTGTATCTCTACCCTGGAGAAGCCTGCCCTGCTTAGCGAGTTCTCAAGATACTTGGATATCCTATACTTTATTATCAAATCCTCTATGAATTTCCTCTCTACTACCATGCAATCATTTGTCTAAATATACCAAAGCTACGATCATATCGGAACCTTTACCTTCTCCTTCTTACTCTCCCCGGCAGCAGCCTCCTTTCTAGTCGATGCCTTCTGCACCTTGGGCTTCTTCACCTCCCTGTTCCTGGTCCTTATCAGGTATCGCATCCTCTCCGTGAGCACATCCTCGTCTCCGTTTGCGAGTCCTATCTCGACCTTCGCGTACTCTATGTCGCTGTGGTTCATCGCGCCCCTGCCGTACATACCCCTTCCCCAGGTCAGGCTGCCCTTCGACGGGTACCTTCTTGCTATTATTGTCTTGTTGGATGAAGCGTGAACTATGTACATATCGTTTCCGCTCAGCCCGCCGTTCTTGGCGTTGCCTATAGCATTGAGTATTGCAATGCGCATCTCCTCGGCAGCCTTGACCGGGTAGCCGCCCTTCCTTCCACCAAGCTCGTGCCTGGCTCCCATGTGCTTGGAGTGCCTCCTGTAGAGTATGGGCGTCTTCATTGACTTTATCTCCTCAAGAAGCGCAAGCGCGTTGTCGGCCCTAAGATAACGCACTGCGTCGCATACGGCGCCAAGGTCCTTGTAGCTTGCGTTGATGTTGTACCTCTGCGCAAACGCCATCGTCTCAGTCTTCTGCAAATTGTACGAGTATCTAATCATTTGACCGCCAGGAACTTGCTTCCACGCGTAGCCCTTATACCTGGTGCGCTGTGCACAACGTGTAGCTTAGCATAATATGAGAACTCACCGAGCCTGTGGCCGAGCATGTCAGGCCGTATCTCGAACTCCTTGTACTCCTTCCCGTTATGGACCGCAAGCTTCATGCCTATCCAGCCTGGAAGGATCACCGCAGGTCTGCATCGCGTCTTTATAGGTCCGGTGCTGCCCTCCTTCTTGGCCTGCTCTATTGCCTGGACAAGCGCCTTGTACTGCAGACCCATCCTCTTTATCGTTCTCCTCTGCCTGGACTTTACCAGGGGGAGGTATTGCTGCATGCTTAGCTTCCTCAACTGCTCTTCCTGCATGCCTCTAAATATAAGTACTCTGGCCATCGTATCAACCTCTCTTCTTGCGTCCTACCCTTCTTGCTGCAATGTGCCCTACCTTCGCTCCAGGGGGCGCGTTCCTCGAGACCATGCTCGATGCTCCTTTGTGGTGCTGCTTTCCTCCGAACGGATGGTCTACGGGGTTTGACTTTACACCCCTGTTACCTGGCCATCTTGCGTTTACCGCGTGCATCATATAATGGCTCTTCCCCGCCTTAATTATGGGCTGCGCTTCCTTGCCCCCTCCTGCCACTGCACCTATCTCCGCCCTGCACTCGGCATCCAGGTAGAGCGACTGCTTCGAGGGCATGAGTATGTTGACCTTGTTATTGTCTCCGCGGGCCATGACAGTTGCATAGCTGCCCCCTGACCTTGCCATCTTGCCGCCATCCCCAGGCGTGACCTCGACGTTGTAGACAAGCATTCCCTCGGGTATGCTGCCCAACGGGAGTATGCTTCCCAGTGTGAGGCTTGCCTCCCTGCCTTCATTTATCCTGTCGCCTATCTTTATGCCTTCTGGCGCTATAAGTATGTTCTCGCTTCCGTCGTTATACCTGACTCTCATCAGCGGTGCCGAGTGTCCTGGATCATCGATGAACTCCAGCACCTCTCCGACGAGCTTGGCGTTCTCATTCCTAGCCGTGAATGCAACGTCTGCCTTGAATGTATTTGGCGGCTTCCTATAGGCGTTGCTACCCTTTCCACGCCTCTGCTGCCTCAGTTTCTTTCCCATTCAGCTCACCAATCATACCAACTTAAGCTTCCTTGCAATGTCGCTGGCCTTGACATCCTTGGCCAGCCTTATGTATGCCTTCTTGGTATTCTTAATCGTTATCGCGGTATTGACGTTTGCGACCTTGACTCCGAACGTCTTCTCGAACTCGTCCTTTATCTGCTTCTTGTTGGACCGCATGTCCACTACGTATATTATCACATTGTTTCTGTCTACAATGTTTAATGCCTTTTCCGTTGCGACTGGATACATCAATGCGTTCATGAATATCAGTTCTCAAATGCCAGCGACCTGCCCTGAAGGGCCTTCTCAACGCCACTAATCGCATCTTCGCTCCATATGGTTATGCGCGGAGTGCTTCCAGGTGCCAGCTTTCCCACAGTCAGCCGGTCTACAGTGCAGACGTCCACTCCAGCTATGTTGCGCCCTGCCCTGCCTACATTATCGATGTTCTTGGCCACTATCAGCATGCTCTTCCTGAAATGCCTCTGCCGCGCCAGCCTCCTGATGCCTTTCCTCCTGGAAGGCTTGTGTGACGCATCGAGCTCATTGCCAAGGCCAAGTGCGTTTATCACTTTTACGAGCTCCTTTGTCTTGTCTATGCCCTCGATCCTGTTGTCTACGACTATGGGCAGCGCGCTGGCACCGAAGTCCTGCCTCTGCTTTATGTCACGCACCTGCGCGCAGCCTGCGAGTGCGGATTCCAGTGCGCGTACATACTCTTTTGCGTTGATCCTTTCAAGTATCTTCTTTTCCAGTTTCTGCGGATGCGACCTCCTTCCCTTTACGCTGGACGGTATCCTCCGCACGTCTCCCATCGCACCGCCGCCGAGCTTCTGCCTCGGCCTTATTGATATGCCCATGTGTCTGCCGGTCCTGTAGCGCGCGCTGTACTTTCCAACGTAAACTGCAGTAGTCCTCAGCCCTGCCATCGGGTCCCTCGCCTGCGGCTGGTAATTCCTGCTCTGCTCTGCGGATAGTGCCCTCCTTACAAGATCTACCCTGAAATCTCCTGAGAAAACCTGCGGCAGCGTGATGCTCTTCGATGCCTTTCCATCAATTCCGAATAATTGAACGTCCATTCTCATGCGCCTTGTTTAGATGCCAGGGAGATATATGTTATCTGCGGCTGCTTTGGTTTCTGTGTAATCATCCTTAGCGATCTCCTTACCCTCAGAAGCCTCTTAGATGGGCCTGGTACAGACCCGTCTACCATCAGGTAGTCGTTCCTGACACTTCCAAAATTGACAAAGCCGCCCTGAACATTGACCGCTCCTGCGTCACTGGCTGTACCCATCTTAAGGATGCGCTTGTTCATCTCCGTCCTATAGTTGTAACCCATATGTCCGGAATGCGGAACTGTGAACATCACCTTTGCGGGATGCCAAGGCCCAAGGACGCCAAGGTGCCTCACCTTTCCCGTGGCCTTCCTATACTGCCTTGCCACATGGAATCTCTTTATGACACCTGCCCAGCCCTTCCCTTTGCTGATGCCGTTTACGTCTATGTAATCGCCGGTATTGACAACATCGCTTATGCGGGCCTCCTTGCCAAGCCACTTCTCAGCGAATTCGAGCTTCTCCTCATTGGATTTGCCGCCTAGGTGGAGCTCGAACCTCATGACGCGCTTGTTTCCGAAGCCCAGCGGCGCGGCATCAAGGAATGCAAGAGCGCGCACGTCCTCATACTGCGAGAGATCCTGCTTCATCTTTGCAATGTCATTTTCCTTGATCTTAGCTATGCCGACCTTCTTCGCAAGGGTCGCGTCATAGACCTCGCCAAACGGCTCGTTGTAAAGATAATCCTTCTTGTAAAACCTTATTCCATATATGTATACCTTTGGGATCTCGAGGATGGTAACAGCGCGTGATATCTCGCTGCCCTTGGATGGAGACTCGCTATCATCTATCATCGTTATGTGCGTCATGCCCACCTTGTAGGCGACGAAGCCGGCAAAGCCCTGCTCCGCCATGCTCGGCCACGTCCTCATTCTGGGCATCTGTTTCTTGGCGCGCCTGTGCGGCCAATACTCTAAAGAGCCCTTTCTCATAATCACCATAACAATTACCTGAAGCTGATCAGTACATACCTTACCTAGAAGATAAAGAGTACAGTAACTATTCATTAATGAATACATATTTATAAAGATAGCGGGAGCCCTGCAGGTTATGCGTAATAGACTAACACAGACGTGTCAAAATAGCAAGAATCCATGCTAATTCAGCCAAACGCAGAGCAATTTATATATCACCAGGGTAGAGAGACTTTATAGAGCCTGACCTGCGCAAGGCCAGCCGTTGCAATAGGGACAACAGAATCGCTAAGATGTAGTGGAAGCATGGCTTTCAATAGAAAACTGACGCACATCGGGGTATTCTATAAAAATGAACCATCCCGGCTTGAATACGGGATTAGGGACTACACAATACGTGCCGGGACGCAGAAGGCTCTTTCAAAAACCGAGGAATTGCTAATAGGGCAGGTGCGCATGCCTGCCCTGTGGGTCGGTTTGCTGCATGCAAATCCCAACATTGCTGTAAATCCATTGACTGGGGTAGCCTACATCGGAAGTGTCGCATATGACATCAGCCGTGGCCCTGCATTCTCAATTGCCTATTTTCCAAAAGAAGGCCTGGATAAGGTATCCAGAGGCGGGAAGGGAATTCCACCTAACGGGCTTCCATATGTAGTCGAGGCACTCATGGCCAATGACATGGAAAGGCATGGCATATCGCACCTGTGCACGAGCGACACCCTCTCTTCTATACACACCGTAGCGCAAGAACGCATTTACCAGCTGCAGCGGGTAGGCCTCGCAGCGCGTGTTCTATTCGAGACTGCGGAATGGAAGGCAGGTATGCTGAGAGGGGCTGAGCAAACCACTGGGCAGGAGATGCGCCTGGCATTGGAAGCACTGTTCAAGAGGTAGTGCAGTGCAGGCCATGCCAAAAGGCCCATCCCGGGACACATGTGCGTTGCCTCTGGCTCACGCAGGCAAAATCTAACTAAAGGCTAAAAGCATGTATAAAATGATAATATGGAGCTGACCCACGCTAGAAAACGGCCTTCCAGTTTCAACTGCACCTTGCCGGCGTCACGCGACCAGATGCGCAGCGCCTGGATAGGCCTTTTCGATTCATCAGCAAGTATTGAGGCGCGAACTGCCATACGGGACGCATTCGAGAGCAGATTCTGCGAAGACCGGGACCACTTCCTCAATTCCTATCGCAGCTATGCAAACGGTGCGAATCCTGTGCTGCGGTATAATACCGGAGACGGGCTCTCATCGATGCAACCAGGTACGATCGTGGCTGCGATAATGGCAAGCGGCTTTGCAAAGGCTTGCGATGCATCTGCA
Organism: Microcaldota archaeon; assembly: GCA_021817325.1. GTDB lineage: Archaea > Micrarchaeota > Micrarchaeia > Micrarchaeales > CABMGC01 > JAKAVK01. Next base: position 7,487 of record JAKAVK010000010.1, read on the forward strand.
GAACTGGAATATCTTTCAATTCCGCACGAGCATGTACTGGTCGGCTACTCATCGGCGCACAGGGCTGCGAAGACATCTTCAAGAGGCATCCTGACGGGTGACAGGATGGTCCATATACCGCTTAGGGATCTCAATGTGCTAAGGCAAAACTCCGACGCACCAGTGCTGATAGTGGACAATGTGATGGACTCCGGGCTAACCGCAGTCACTGTCGGCAGGGCGCTGCTGCACGTACTCAAGCACGAAGGGCCGCTCTTCTTCTTATCCAGCAATACACCGCTCGATACATGGAGCAGACGTGTCTGTGCAAGCCGGCATGCAAGCGAAGTTGCTCCAGGTGCAATATCTGTGGTGACCGAAGGCCAAGCGCAGTTAAGCGAGTTGCAGAGGATCTGATCAAGATGCCAATAAGAGTTACAATAGAAGACCCTGCCGTAGCAAAAGCCTACCTCGCCCGTAGGCCGAATCTGGAGGTTGTCTTACGCGATGGCGCAGCGGTATGCCTCAATCTGCGCGAACACAGGGCTTGGACAGACCTTTTCGATCCCGCAACACCGCAAATACTCAAGGCTGCATTGAGAAGTGCTCTTCATACCAAGGTAGAGGAGGAGCGCAACAGGCATGCACTTGCCATGGGTGCAAGCGAGGCCGATTATATCCTGAGGCAGAGGCTCTCTACGATCCAGAATGCGATAATTGGAATGGTAATGGTGAGCGGGATGGGCTACGGATGCAGAGTCCTAGCAAATGCACAGTCCAAAGACAGATTCTTCCTGATAGGATACTCCTCGGGAAATAAGGATACCAGCAAGTTATTTGCCGACGGCACTTCGATGGCTGGCCGCGCGTATGTGCCAGAGGACTATGTGTGGCTTCTCAGGGAGAACAGCGCAGCCTCGATAGTACTTGCTGACAACCTCGTGATCAGCGGGCACACGGTCCGCGCTGTAGAGAGCGCTCTTAGGGGGATTGGGCATACCGGCCCTTTGTATGTTACCTACACGGACAAGCTCAGGATCGGCGCATACCCTGCCATTAGGGAAATGGATGAGATGTGGCCACGCTACCGCATGCTCGGGCGGAAAGGAATTACCCTAAGCACAGAATGTACTGCCCAGCCGAGATAGCAAATGGAAGGATACGGTTCATTACAGCTCGTCGATTCTCTTGTCAATGTTGCCTATTATCCTTAGCTGCTTGAGTACGCTGTTCATCGTAGCAAAAAGAGAGACCTGGTCATCCGCATCAACCGTTATCATAAGTCCCTTCGGACCGACCTTCGCGCTTACCTTGCTATGCTTGTATCCTATTTTGCTGTCGATTACCCTGGCATAGTCATTGGCCTTCTTTGCATCGAAGAGTATGATGGATGCTTTGTACAAGTACATGCCCTCTATACTCTGGTTATGTTCCTCTGCCCTGCCCTGACGCTAGGCCTGTTTCTGGAGGTTCCAAATCCCCTGTCCATTATGCCCCTATGCTTCCTTCCAGAGCTTGTAAGACCCCTGAATGCCCTTCCCCTCTGGCTTATGATCCTAGAATAGAACGGATCGCCAAGAAGTGCGGGATGGTCCCTGTCGAGAAGTATGGCCTCGAAGAACTTGTACTTGCCATCCTCTCCTATATAATATGAGTTGAGCACTTCGCAATTTGAGTACTTGCGGGCTGCCCTCTCCTCCGCCATCGATTGCAGCGACTTCCTCAGTGCAAAGAATCTTCCGCTCTTGGATGGTTTCCTGCCCCCACTTGCCTTTATCCTCTTGCGCAGCCCTTTCTCTACCTTGACCCTCACAACTATTATACCCTGCTTTGCCTTGTAGCCAAGCTCCCTTGCCCTCGCCACGTTTGTAGGCCGCTCCACTCTACCTACCGCAGGCCCGTCCCTCCAGGCAGACACGCGCTGCCTTAGGCTGTCACTCCTCTCCTTGTACTCGTTCTGGAAGCTCTGGTTGATGTACTTATATGCATTATTTACCATAGTTACCGACTCTTCTGCATACTGCAGTTTTGCAACCACAGCAATCAATTAGCCTTTATCTATTATGGTAGCAAACCCTTTTAAATATAAGTACATGGCGGCGTATGTCGGCAGGGTCACCTTTCCGCCATACGGTCCGAAGGTCCTATTGTTCATCTCCAAGGCCCGGCTTGTCCTGGCATCCACCCTAAGATCGCCCCCCCTGAACGCCACCGCATCCTTCATGGGATCGAAGCCGTCAAGCTCCCTCACCCCTCCGACCCTCTTCGCGATGAGGCCTGTCTCTCCATGCAGGGAGTTGGGCAGCCTTATCAGGTGCGAGGGATCGTTTGTAACATTCCTATCTATCATGTCGCTCTGCGAGACCGCCTGCCTTGCGAGTATGGCCTTCCAGAACTCGCTCTTGTTCTTTATGTATACCATATCCCAGTTGCCCGCATTTATGCCCATCTCAACAAGAGCCTTGCTCCTATATAGCTTGTTTGCTGTTGGCCTATCTATGCCCATTCCTACTAGCGCCTCGGCTCCATCGCCAAGCCGTTTGGCAAAGCTCCTGGCGAGCTTGCCGCCCCATCCGCCATCTGTGGTCTTCGGTCCCCGCAGCACCTTCCCCCTCATGCCGCTTGTCGGGAAGAACTCGCCAAGGTCTATTCCAGTGCCCGCAATGTATCCGGTTATCTCCCGCCTTGCCTGGGCATCGAGTGTACTGACCCTCTCGCTGTAGACATGCACATGGTAGCCCCTGTTGCCGCTGAAGTTGATCATCATCTCCCTTTCCGAGAAGCCGAAGTCAGGAACAAGGAAATCCTCAACAAGTTTTGTCGTCTCTGCCTTGACAGCGTCGAGGCATATGTCGCATATCCACGACTTCCCATGCACCGCCTGGCACGGCAGGTGCATATCGGTAACATCAAGGTCGAATACAAGCTCGGCGCCCTGCCAGGCCTTGTTCTCCATCGGCCGCGCTGCAGGGAATCTATAATACGCCGCTGAATAGGAGATGTACTGCGGTGCGTTCTCAACAGTGTAGTTCCTCAACTCATGCTCGCTCCTGAAGTTAAGGTGTCTAAACATGATCTTCCTCTCCAGGGTGCCCACTCCGAACTCTCTCTCGCCTATCCGCGGCGGCGCAAGGTCGGCAGCACGCTTGTAATAGCTGGCGATGAGATCCACGAGAAATCTGGGCCTGCCCTCTTCCGCCCTCCTCTCAGCCTCCTGCGCAGGTTGCTGCCTTGCAGGTGTTCGGGCAGCCTCCATCTCCAGGAGCTCATCCCTGAGTTCCTGCGCTCCGGCAAAGCGTATGCCGCGCATACCCAGCCTGCGCGCGGCATCAACGTTTCCCTGGTCATCATCCACGAATACGATGTCGTAGTAATTAATCGCCCTCTTCAGCTTCCGCCCTATCGCATCAACAACATAGGCGTATGCGCCAGCCTGCGGCTTCGCAAGTTTCATATCTGAAGATGCAAACATCATGTCAGCGTAGCTTCCGAAGGCCTTCTTTATCACATCGAAGCGTAGTGCGTCCTCGTTTGTCATGAGAGCTATGAAGTGTCCCCTAGCCCTAAGCGCTGAGAGTATGCCAAGCACGTCCTGCCGGGGCTTGGCATTGTCAATGTAATACCTGAGCCATTTCACATCCTGTGGCATTATCCCGAAATCCCTGTGCAGCGCCTCTTCGAAGGCCTTCATGTCGGTCTTTCCGATAACTAAAGATCTCATGTGACTGATGTAGAGCGGCAGCAACTCCTTGGAGTATGAAACCTTCGATCTGCTGAATAGGTACTCCCTGTAAGCCTTTGGAGCATACGTATTCAATACACCGTCTACATCAAAGATGAAGACAGTCTTGTTTTCCAGCATAAAACCAGAAATAAGCAAAAAGATAATTAACCTTAAATGAATATAAGCCCTGTGCATTAACATGGAGGACGACAAAGGAAAGGTAGACAGCGAAATCTTCAGGGCATATGACATACGCGGCATCTATCCCAAGCAGCTTGACGAGAACACCGCAAGTGCGATAGGGAGGGCATACGGCAGATACATTGGGGAAAATAAGAATGTGGTAGTCGGAATGGACATAAGGCTGAGTAGCGAGAGCCTTTCAAAGGAGCTGATCAAGTCAATACTCGCTTGCGGTGTAAATGCAACGTTCATCGGAGTTGTGCCTACCCCGGTCCACTTCTTCTCGGTATACAAGTACGGCTTCGATGGGGGAATAACAGTAAGCGCAAGCCATAATCCGCCGGAGTGGAACGGATTCAAGATGTACGGAAACAACGCACAGATAATAGGCACCGGCTCAGGGATGGAGAGCATACGCGACATGGTCTATTCTGGCGATGCGCAGCGGCCATCCTCAACTGGCAACTACAAGGTCATGGACGTGCTTGCTGATTACGAGACATACGTGCTCGGAAAGGTGAGCATAGACAAGAGTATCGCAATAGGCATAGATCCTGGCAACGGCGCCTATGCGAATCTCGCATCGCACATACTCAAGAAGACACCTATAAAGGTGACGGCCATCAATGATGTCAGGGATGGCAGCTTCCCATCGAGATCCCCGGAGCCCAAGCCGGATACCATCACAGGGCTCATGAAGGTGGTCAAGCAGGACGGTCTCGCCTTTGGGGTGGCATATGACGGTGATGGAGACAGGGCCGTCTTCGTCGACGAGAACGGCGCATATATATCCCCGGACAAGATGCTTGGTCTTTTTGTCAAAGCGTTCGTGAAGAAAGGGGAACGCGTTGTATACGATGTTAGCTGCTCCGATGCGATAGAGGATGCAATAAAAGCGAAGGGCGGAATACCTGTGCTCTCCAAGGTCGGCAGGCCGTATCTGCAGCGGGAGATGGCAAACGATGCGTCAGTCTTCGGAGCCGAGCTCTCCGGCCACCTGTACTTCAAGGACATATACGGGATCGACGACGGCTTCTTCGCGTCACTCAAGCTTGCGGAGATCCTCTCAGGCTCAAGCAAGCGACTCTCAGAGCTGGTCTCGGAGATGCCAAGCTATCCGAGGCATGTTGAGGAATTGAAGGTCGAGGAGCGGTACAAGTACAAACTGATAGACGCACTCAGGAGTAGCCTGCAGAAGGAAGGGAGGGTCGTGGGAATAGACGGGGTGAAGCTGTACACGCCGCGGGGCTGGTTCCTAATACGCGCCTCAAATACCGGCCCGATGGTCAGGCTCATCGCAGAGGGCAGAGACGAAGCAGGATTGCAAAGCCTTTTAAACCTTGCAAGAGAAAAGTTTACTGCTTCTTACAATGATGTAAGGAGTGTATAATGTGATACAAATGGCGCAAAGCAATACCCTCTTATGGGTCATAGTGGCAATTGTCATAATAATTATTGTGGTAGCCGCTATACTACTGGCAACTGGGAGCAAAGCTCCTCCTAATGCGGTCAGCAATACAACAGCAAACACGCCGTCTCTGAACACTACTCCGCACGAGAACACCACCCCGAGTACGTCACAGAGCAACACGTCCTACAGCACCAATGGCCTTGGCACCGGAAAGATAACCTCTGCAGGCACGAACAGCAGCGGCATAAACAGCAGTGGCTTCAACAGCACCGCATTCAACAAGACCGGGACGAACACCACAGGAACGAACCGTACAAGCAAGATATATACTTGATGGTAACCCTCCC
>JAKAVK010000025.1 GCA_021817325.1 Microcaldota archaeon
GTAGAAAGATATATCGACAGACACGAATATCCGAAGTACATCTCCGATGGCAACGGACATCAGAGCAGAATGGGAAGGTTCATGTGACTGCAACTGAAGCCTCGGGCTTCAGCCCGAGGTAGTTCACATATAAAAGGCGAGGCAGAACGCAGGAGCTAAAGATTAAGGATGAATGTCAAACAGCAATAAGCTTTCCCGCCGGTTAGGGCAGTATTTCCTATCGTGGACAGGCTTAACTTCCGAGTTCGGAATGGGTTCGGGTGTGGCCCTGTCCCTATGGCCGTTTGACAATATATTATACTAATTAAGGTTTAAAAACCTTGCACCTGTCTCTACCCGTAGGTCTTATGGACATAGCACCACAGCCACTCCCTGCTTGGGAAGGCAGCCATCACTGGATGTCTTGTTCTATCGAAGTGCTTTGTTGCATGTCTTCCAACAGAGGAGTCGCAGCAGCCTACGTGGCCACAGGTCAGGCAGACCCTTAGTTGCACCCAGTGGGTGCCTTCCTTTACGCACTCCTCGCACACATCCGCGGTCTGCTTTATGTTCTTGTTGGCCTTCTGCGTATCCTTGCATCCTTCACCAGTCATGATTCCACACCATGTATTCGGCCTGGAATGGTATATAAGTGCTGGCGTATCTTTAGCAACATTACATAATAACAAGAATTCCAATTCAAATGGTAGCAAATAGCCATCTTTATATAGGATAAGATGCGCAATTAATATTGGTAAAATGGTATACAGAGAGCCAGTCACTCCAGCCACGGTTCCAATGAGGAGAGGGATAGAGGAGACGTACCTGAGGGAAGACAGGAGAATGTATCTGAACACCTGGGAGCAGACAATGTACAGGCACATCAGGGGTTTCTACGAGGCAAGCGGGTTTACCGGAAGGGATACTGTAATTCTTGGCCTTGGCTTTGGCGACAGCCTCCCTGGAGGAGCGAGGGTAGTTGGCGTTGACGCAGATAAAGATGCGATCATAGAAGCGCTCAGAAAGCATCCTGGGATAGTCGGGATTCATGGGGATGCTAGAACCACGCCGCTGCATAGCGGCATTGCTAGAAATGTTGTTGCAGAGAACCTGCTATCAGTGGTATACACGTGTGCAGGAGCCGACGGTGTGCGCAATGTAATAGACGAAGGCTGGCGCCTGCTGGTTCCGGGGGGTCAGTTCATAGTGATAGACACGATGAAAATGAGCATTACTTCAAGGTCGACTACCTATTCTGCCCAAGCGCCGTACGGTATCTCTAGATACGATCCGGGCACCCCTGAGCCGTTTTTCGACGTAAATCCATTCCTTAACAGCAGGGAGCGCACGGAGAACGTCCGCGAATCGATAACATGGGCGCAGACTCCGGTCAGGCAAGATGATACGATAGGCAGGAGCTTCCAGGTCGACTTCCTCAGACTGCGAAAGTCCTAACTGCCTGTGTCCCAGACGTCTGCAGATATCCTCTCAGGCTTTACTCCAAGCGATGAGAGAGCATCCTTGATCGCCTTCACAAACGCAGGCGGGCCGCATATATAACAGGTCCTCTCGGTCACGTCAGGCGAGTGCCTCTTTATCATCTCGGCGTTTACGTGTCCCGTCTCTCCGCTCCATCCGTCCCCCTCCTGGGGCCTTGTAACTGTTATGGTGGTCTTGAGGCCCAGCCTTTTCTCAAAGTCCCCGAGTTCCTGCTTTCTTATTATCTCTGTGGGATACTTTATGCTGTACAGCAGGTCGACATCGTTACCCGAGCCTACCTTCTCTATGTGCCTGAGCATCGAGATGAACGGTGCAAGGCCTGTTCCCCCCGCGACGAAGAGCACCTTCTTGTTCTCGTCCGGATCAAACCTGAACTGGCCGAAAGGGCCCTTCATGTAGTACTTGTCCCCTATGTTGGAGGCCACGAAGTGGGAGTCATGCTCAAGCTGAGTGCCTATGTGGTTGTGCTTGACAATGTAGTATTCCATGACTGGGGAAGCGGGATCAGACGCGATGGAAAACGACCTGTAAACATACTTCTTCCCAGCGGCGTCGACCCCTGAGATCATATAGAACATTCCCGGGTCAAATTGCACAGCGAGGCCATCGTCCGGGGCAAACCTGATTGTCAGCACCTCTGGAGTCTCATCTATCTTCTCAGTCAACTTGTACAATTTCTCTGTTACGGGGATCTGGGCCGCCATACCATTTACCTAATCAACTAATAACGGTTATAAATAACTATGGCAAGTTTAAAATATCTGAGGGTCATGGCAGGAATAAAACTCGACAAACTGGATATACGCATACTAGAACTACTGCAGAACTCCAATATGCTAACTCCGAAGCTCTCGGAGATGGCAAAGGACATAGGCACAACAAATGCGACGGTCTACAGAAGGATAGAGGCGCTGAAGAAGAACGGTGTCATAGTTGGCCATTCAACAAGGATAGACGCAAGGCTGGTTGGCAAGGCATTCCAGGCGCTCATCTACCTGCGCCTCCCAAGAAGCATAGGCACAGAAGAGAAGGACAAGCTCTCAAACAAGCTGCTGGAGCTGAGCAACACCGAGGCCATATACATGCCGCTGGGTAAATGGAGCTACATACTCAAGACGAGCCACAAGGATATCGAGGAACTGAACAAATTCGTGCAGGATGAACTCGCAAAGGTTCCGTACGACGAGATGCAGATAGAGCTTATACTCCGGGTAGTAAAGGAAGGCCAGATATCGATACCAAGGGGCACGGCCTGATCAGTTCTTTACGTTGGTTATGCTCTCAACTACCTTCTCAAACTTCTCCATTGACTTGACTATCTCCTTGAGCTTCGGATTTATGTTGTAGCCAAGGTCATATCCGCGTTCCGTCCTTATGTGGGTTGGTTGCAGTATATTCAGGTTCATGGAAAGGTTGCGCAATGTTATTATGAGGGTCTTTCTTGTAAAACTCTTGCCAAGCATGGTATATAGCTCCCTTGTGGTTCTTGGTGCTTTTATCATCAGCAGCTTTAGCACAGCATAGTTGGGCTTGCTGAACAGTTTCCTCATAAGCCATATCTCATCCTTGTCTTTCTCTCCCCCTTTTACCATCGTATTCGCCTCCTATATTATAGGTGCTCTATAACTTATTAAATATATGTTTCTAAACTCCGCTATAACTTCTTTTATGTAAATCTCTAGCTTTAGAAAGGTATATATACTTGATTTGATCATATACTTGAGTAACTAATTATGTATCTGAATAATAAAAGTGATAACATGATAAATCATGCAAGCTATCTTAATGCCGAGAGGAAACTGCGGCTTGTCGGATTGCTGCTCAAGGGCGCGGATAGGTACGGCGTGCCGCGCGCGGCACAGCGCTACATATACCGCAATACCGATACCACGCTACTTCGGGCCGCTGATGTAGCAGGCTATGCGAAGCGGATCGACGCCGGCGTGCTTGCAATCCTATGGATGGCCATCAGCGCAAAGATGAATTTGCTTGTTGTCAGCCAGGATGATGCTGCAAGAGCGATGCTGCTTAGTATCGCAATAACATTCGCACACAGAATCGAGCAGCTCCACATAATTGCAAGCTCGCCGGAAAGCTTATGGTTTAGCGACATGAGCAGGAATACTATCTCAATCTATGGCAAATGGCATTCCCAAGGCAGGGTAGTAAGGCAGGTGGACAGGAGCATGGAGCTGCACTCCGACAGGATAGTCCTTGAGAAGGTGAGCGGAGGCGAAGCAAAAATGCTATTTGCGGCAGCTTCGTCCGGAGTACCTTTTATGAGTTCAATCAGGGCAGTGGAATCCGGAAAGGCCCTGATCGAAAAACTGACATCAAGGCAATTCAAAGTGGCAGATGACTCCATCAACGAGCTTGACATGGCGATATCGATAGACGGCTCTGGCATAATGGAGATGACAGAATTCGGATGGCTGAGCCGGGCCGAGGTTGTGGCAGGGGAGGTAATGAGGAACGGCGACTCCCTCAGAACATGCAAGATCGTAGAAGGTGGAAAACCGGTTGCGCATGCCATTCCAGAGTCAAAGACCATACGTGCATTCGGGCTACTCAACGGGCTGAGCGTTAGATACTCGATGATTGAGCTCTCAGCACGCAGGGACGTTATAGCAGGCACTCTGGATGCTGATCCGAGGAAATGGAGAGATGCACTTTCAAGCCGCGGCAGCGGGCCGTGATGGCGCAACAATTTTATTTTAGTGTTGGCTTTGTATTACAATCATGGAGAACGGCCAATACGTAAATACCATACTTGAGAGGCTTGGTAGAAGATACGGAAGAGACCTGACAACCGGGCTGATCCATCACGGCATGACAGAACTTTTCGTCGCTGTCTTCCTCTCGCCGCAATGCACAGACAAACAGGTCAACAAGGTCACTCCAGCGCTATTCGACAGATACCGACGTTTCGATGATTATGCAAAGGCTGACCTTCGCGAGCTCAATGGATATTTAAGCGGGTTGAATTATTACAAGACAAAGGCGCGCAACCTGAAGCGATCAGCTGCGATCATAACAGGCAGGTTTGGGGGCAGGGTGCCAGACACACTGGGCGAGCTAATGGAGCTGCCAGGAGTCGGCAGGAAGGTTGCCAATGTGGTTCTCAATGTCTGGTACAAGAGAGACGAGGGCATCGCAGTCGATACCCACTGTGCCAGGGTATCCAGGAGGCTAGGCCTTTCAAGGCGAGCCGATCCCCATAAGATAGAGGCGGATCTGATGAGAAAAGTGCCTAAGGACGAATGGGGGAAGATATCCAATCTCTTCATAGCTCTTGGCAGGGATGTATGCAAGGCACGCGCACGGCAGTGCTATGGGTGCGTACTCAACGACATATGCCCAAGCAGCAATGTGCGCAGGCGATGATCAGGTGGTCCTTTCAAGGGCCCCAAGCACGCTGATCAAGCAGTCTGTGTATTCTAAAGGGTGGTCTATAACGTGCTGCCTGTTTGCACGCGCATAAGCGTCCATGGCAGGCGACCTGTTGTGTGGTACCACTCCTACGCCGCCCATTCTGCCTATCTCATCAAGCATCGCTCTGTCTATATCGCCGTCTGCAATTCCAAGTACGCTGCGCGGCCTTGCTCCAAAGTGTTCTACCGCAGCCCTTACCGCAACGGCCTTGCTCCCCCTATAGCTGATATCCGCGATGCTTGTGCTCGCTAAAAGATCTGCGGCTATGTAGGCGTTTTCAGCTACCATGTTTGCAAGAGGTCTGGGGAGCCTTGACACAACAAAGCCGCCTATCTTTGGGACTATCTCCCCTGCCAGGAAGTCAAACGTCTCGCCAAGCAGGTTGCCGCCGTGGCGCAGCACCCGCATTGCAGGGTCGTATAGTATGCTCCCATCCCCTCCGAAAACCGTCGCCCCAAGGGCGTCAGCAGGCTCCCTGAGCCTGCGTGCGCTGCCCCTGCTTATTATGCCAAATTTGACCTTGTTAGCGCGTACCACCGGATGGCTGCGCAGCCGCGCAAGGCTATCAGGATCCCTGTGTCCATACTTGTCGCCTACCCCATCCCAATCAAGAAGCACTACCTCTGTAGGATGCCCTCTGCGCGCCGCATCAAGAGCCCGGTGGAACTCTTCCTCCTGAGCTTGGCTCATACCTGGCTTGCTAACAAATCTGGAAAGTACACTTACCAACCTGCTCTCCTCAACGGCTGCCTCGTTCTAACCATAACTAAGGGAGCGATTGACCTATTTAAAAGCTTATCGCCGCATTCGTCAGAAACAGATGTCAATGGAATGCCACAGGATAATCAAGGTAGATACTCCTTGTTCTTGACCTTCTCCCTTATGTAGTCATCGACGAAAGTGAGTCTGGGCCCCTGCAGGGCATCCTGCTCCAGCTTCTTCTTGCTCTTGATCATGCGCTCAAGCTCTGTGACCCACTCCTTGCTCTTGTTTATCCACTGGTAGTTAAGCATCTCCTGTGCCCTCTTGAGGTCCACTTCGCTAGCATGCATTGTCATCTTGTTCAGGAAGTCGTACTTGTCAAGGTCAGACATCGTGACCCCGAGGAACTTCGCCTCAGGGGTGGCAACATCCTCCCCAATGTAGGCCAGATTTATGCTGCCAGTCTTTATTGTCCAGTAAATGTACCATCCCCAGGCATCCGAGTCGGTGAAGACGTAGACCGGCAGGCCATTGTCAGCAAGCTTGCGTATAAGGCGCCTTGTACCCCTGGCAGCCTGTCCCTGTGGGGTTATGAGTATGCAGTTCTCCTTCTTCCACAGGCCGTCCTCATTGAGCCTCTGCCAGAGTGCATCCTTCTCAACGACCAGAACGTACTTGGCCTTGACGTCAACAAACTCGATATCGTTGTCAACATCGCTCGGTATGGCCCAGCCGCTCCTTCCCTGCCTGCTGCAATCTATCTCAAGCCGCTCGTTGCCGAATGTATCCATCACCTTCATATTACCTGCCAGGACTCCCTTTCTGTTCGCGTTCAGGTTGAGGTCCTCCCGCTTGAGATTGAGGGCAACCTCTATGTCCTCTATCAGGGGGTTGGACTCCGACTGCTCGCTGAATATGTTCTCATCAACGTCCTCGCCAAGCGAGAACTTGAGCTGGTAGAAGAGGCCCCTTATAGTCGTGTGCAGGTTCTCCTTTACGAACTTGTGGCATTTGGCTGCCACCGCGACTGTCTGCATGAATCTCTTGGTCTGCGCAAAGTTGAGGAAATCCCTCTCCTCCTGAGCGGCTCCGAGCTTGAGATAGCCCTCCTTGGTGTCAAAGTGCACGTTGGATCTGGTCCTTGCCAGGGTGACGAACTTCGGGCTCTTCCCCGCCTGTATCTCTTTGACTATGCTGCTGCCCATCGCCTCTAGTCTTTGCGCAGAGACATGATTCTCCCGCGTCTCTTTTTTGGTCGCCATAAAATCCCTGCTTCTCCTGAACTCGCCTTACTTGTCCTTTTTGCCTACCAGTTCGCTGTCAACGATCAGCGGATCTCTCTCCTTAGAGTCGCCAGTCATGTATGCCTTCAGCCCCTTAACGATAGCGTCCCTCCTCGGGCTCTTCTTGAGCGCGTGCTGGAGCACATCCGCCATGTTCTTTACTGGAACAACCTCTATCTTAGAGAGCTCCTTCTTGTCTATATAAATATCCTTCAGGTTGGCGTCAGGTATGAGCACCCTCTTCATGCCCACCTCTATTGCGGCGCGTATCTTGTTGGTTACCCCGCCTACCGGCAGGACATCGCCCCTAACCGAGAGCGAGCCTGTCATCGCAATCTCCTGGTCTACAGGTATGCCCTCGAGAGCGGACATGACTGCAACAGCTACCGAGATGCTTGCGCTGTCCCCCTCAACTCCCTCATAAGTCTGGACAAACTGCACGTGTATATCGTAGCTTGCAATGTCCCTTGCCATGTGCTTCTTGATTATCGCGCTTATATTCTTGACAGCCTCCTTCGCTATTGAGCCAAGCTTCCCTGTGGCGATGAGCTTGCCCTCAGTCCTAGAGCTTGCCGGGGTGACCTCCGCAACTATCGGGAGTACTATTCCGGCCGAAAGATACGATGAGCCCACTATTGCAAGGCCATTGACCCTTCCTATAGCGAAGCCGGTCGTCCTAAATATCTTATAATCCTTCCTGTATTCAAGCGCCTGCTCTACGTACTGTGCTTCTATTGGGGTCGCAACCTTGAGTGCATTGACTACGTCTTCCTTGGTGACAACCTTGCTGTCCCTGTCCACAGCTACGTCGCCAGCTGCCCTGATCAACCCTCCAAGGTCTCTGAGCACAAGTGTGAGTCTGTTCTTCCTGCCCCCCCTCCTCCTTGCTTCCTCTATCATCTCCATGCACGCGTCATAGCCGAATGGGGGTATCTTGCCATCCTTCTTGATCTCCTGGGCTATGAATCTGATCAGCTTCTCGCGGTTGGCTTCGGTGTCTGGTATAGTCGATTCCATGTATACTTCATAGCCGTAGCCGCGTATCCTGGATCTGAGTGCTGGGTGCATCTTCTGTATGTCCTGCAGGTTGCCTGCGGCTACAAGGAGGAAATCGCACGGCACCGGTTCGGTTCTCACTATGGCTCCTGAGCTTAGCTCGCTCTGCCCTGTTATGGGATACCTCTTCTCCTGCATGGCCGTGAGCAGTTCCTGCTGCGACCTAGGCTCTATGTCAGCAACCTCGTCTATGAAGAGTACTCCTTTGTTCGCCCTGTGCACTGCCCCACTCTCAACCCTAAGGTGCGGTGGCGTTCCAAGGCCTCCGCTCTGCAACGGGTCGTGGCGCACGTCGCCAAACAGGGCACCAGCCCTAGCCCCTGTCGCATCTACAAACGGAGCGTGCATCTGTCCTGTGTTGTCGACTATAAGCTTTGGCTCATTGGTGTCGAACATACCAGGCAGTATCCCTCCTGCCCTCCTGAAGCTGCCAACGAAGAGCAGCATCGATCCGAGTATCAATACACCAAGTATTACTGCTGACACCACCACAAGTTCGAAACCAGAGAAGAACCCCAGGAGCGAGAGCCCGAAAAGCGCAATGACGATTATCATCACTACTGGCACTATATTGTTCTTTGCCTGTGTAGTGTCTATCCTGCCCTTCATCTTCTCCTTCTGCACTATCTGCCTGCCTTGGCCATCGGAGGGCTTGTGGGGATCAGGTACAGAGGGATAAGTCTTGACCGCCTTGACTATGGGCTTGTTCTCATCGTTAGGGTTCTTGTATACAAGAACGTCCTCAAGGTCTGTGGCAGGCAGCAATTCTGCCATCGCCTGCGCCAGCATGGTCTTGCCCACTCCAGGCTCCCCTATCAGCAGGGCATTGCGGTGCTGTTTTGCCGCCTTCTTTATTATCTCTACCGCCTTCTCCTGCCCTATTACTTGGTCGACGATCTTTTCCGGTATCTTAATTTCTGCTGTTGTGTTGAATTTCTTCATGAGCAACAATTACATTTTCATCCGTAAATCTTTATAATACTATATAATGCGTTTCGCAAAACCCCTATCTGCAGCCAAAGCTAGGGAGTATTAAACAAAAGCGTTTAGAGGGTGGGGAAGGACAAATAGAATATGCTCTAAACGCTGTTAGACTAATAATACAAAAGAGTTTATAAACATTGTGGTCAATCTTTGGAACTATCCCTTAGGCTATCTTGGCGCCCTCAATTCATATCCTGTAGCGCAGGATCGCGCCTATTCCGCCAAAGCCCATCAGGAATTCCTTGCCATAGGAGCTCTCACTCGATACGAAGACAACGTTGGTTCCCTTGCCGTCTGCCATCTCAAGCAGATCACCTATGGCGTCGCGCTCCTCGAGTATCTCAAGATTGCCGTTGCCGGGGCAACTGTGCTTTGTTTCGCGTTTGCTTCCCGTCTCCAGCTTCTCAAAGACTTCGTTGCACGAGTTGCATTTGTATTTTACATTATGTATCTCGAGCTCGTCGTTGACTATCATGGTGTCTATCTGGTTGAGCTCCATTGCCTTTCTTGTATTGGCATAGCCATACACGGCCATCCCTCCCCTAACCAGCTCCCTCTTGAAGCGCTCTATGACCTGCCTCTCCTGGTATGCTTCCTGCTCCTGCAGCAGCTCCGCGGCCTTCTCCACCAACTCGCTCAGGCCGTACTCATCGGTATAGCCTGTGTCATATATGCCAAGCACCTTTATCTGGTAGTTGAGCTCGTTTGACTTGGCGAAGCCCTCCTTAGTAGGTCCAGGCCCGCCTATTATCAGGCCCTTGATCTTGAACTGGTTCTGCGCAAACAGGGCATTGATTATCTCGGAAACAGTCTTGTAATAGTCGTCTATGCTCTCCTCGATAGCGCGCTCGTATCTCCTGGCAGACTGGCCGCCCTTCCTGACTTTCGAGTGAGCAAATGAGGCAAGCTTCTTGATCACCTGCATATGCGAGCCCTTCAGCGTTGCTATCGTAGCCTCCCTGCCGTCAAGGACCAGCAGCGCATAGGTATCCTTTGAGCTGACTATCTCCTCTATGGGCCCTGTGAGGAAGGTGGAGTCGCACCTGTAGATATTGACCTTTATCGGTATAGGGGGCTCTATGGAGAAGAGCTCTATGTTGGTCTTACCGGGATTTTTCGATATATTGCCGCAGAAGACGGCAAGCCCGTTCTTTGGCGTCTCCCCAAACAGCTTCAGGTACTGTATTATCTTCTCTATCGCGCTCTGCACATTGAGCCTTGTGGACTTCGACTTTATGTTTCCTGACTGGCTGTGCTCCTCCCTCAGCTTCGCTATCTCCTCGAAGATCTGGTAGCCTGCAGGCACGTAGATGGTTATCAGCTCCGTCCCGTAGCCGCGTACAGACTTCAGCCTCTTTATGTCCTTCATTATGTCATATTCCTTCTTTACGCTGCCCATCTCTCTCAATTCAATAAATTACTTCTGCAAAGGTTAATAACAAGCAGGCGCAGCGGCTCATAGCCCTTCAATGAGCTGCTCCAGCTCCCAGTATATGCTCTGCGAGTGGCTGTGCACATTGTGATCGTGTCCGTCGTTGCATATGAGCCTTGCGTCTATCCCAAGGCCCTGCGCGGTCTCTATACACTCCTGCGAATCGTCGAGGAAGATTATCTCGCCTGGCCTGTGCCCTATCTTGTTTAGCATCAGCTCGAATGCCTCTTTCGAGGGTTTTATGTGCGCGCCTCCATCGAGGCTCTCAAAGGTGATCCAGCGGCTGCTCTCTACGACTTGGTCCACTCCCAGCTCGCGCAGCACACGGCCTGCCCAGATAAGCGGGCTGTTAGTGAATACGAAGAGCCTGAATCTACCCTTCAGCGCATTCAGGTAATCGACAAGCCTCTGGTCATTGCCTATTCCAAAATCATCAGGGTGCAGGTCATAGGCAGCGTTAAGCAGGCCTGGCTTTTCCAGCCTGCTGCTTTCATGCAGCATGTTAACCGTAGACGAGACCTTTCCATGCTTTGCGATCCTCTCAAAGAGCTCCATGGTCATGGCATCCTGCCTGCCCTTGGATTTCAGGTACTCTTTGAGGTTCTCCGCAGCTTTCTTGCACGCCTTGCGGTAAATGTTCTGCGCATATAATGTTCCATCCATGTCTAAGACTAATATACTTCTCATTCGTTCACCCGGTTCATCCCAGTTTTCTCTTTCCGCCCATATAGCTTACAAGGACGTCAGGTATGGTAATACTGCCATCATCATTCTGGTAATTCTCGCTTATGGCGACAATCAGTCTCTCTATCGACCCGCTGGCAGTCGAGTTCAGCGTATGCGCGTACTTGCGCTCCCCGTGCTCGTCATACTTGATGTCAAGGCGCAGGGACTGCCAGTCAGTGCAATTGGAGCAGGAGACCAGCTCGCGATATTCGCCAGACGAGGGCATGTAAACCTCAAGATCATACTTCTTTGCTGCAACAGTGCCAATGTCTCCAGTGCATATGTTGACTATCCGGTACGGAAGCTTGAGCGCCTTGAAGATCTCCTCGGCATTGCCTATCAGCTCATCGAAGATCGCCCACGAGTCTTCCGGCTTTGCCAGTACAAACTGCTCCACCTTGTAGAACTGGTGCACGCGGAAGATACCCTTGCTGTCCTTTCCATGCGCCCCTGCCTCCCTTCTGAAGTTTGGACTTATGCCCAGATACCTAAGCGGCAGCTCCTTAGGGGAGTATACCGTCTCCGAGAGCATGGCTGCAATCGCATGCTCTGATGTGCTGATCATGAACAGCTCGTCATCAAGCTTCTCCAGTTCTCCATTCGCCTGCGCCTCCCCGGGTTCGGAAACCTTGTACAGGGCCTCTTCAAAGTCCCCAAGTGCTGTCGCTCCCTGATAATACTTCTTCTTTATCATCAGCGGAGGCGCAATCAGCGTGAAGCCCTTCTTCAGCATCACGTCTATCGTAAAGCGGATGAGTGCCTGCTCAAGTAAGACAAGGTCCCCCTTCAGGTAATAGAAGCGTGCGCCTGAGACTGCAGCCGCCTTCTCAAGATCCAAAAGGCCAAGCCCCTTGAGCAGATCCGCATGGCTCTCAACCTTCTTCTTGCTTGGCGTACCCCATCTTCTCACCTCGACATTCTGCGATGTGTCTTTGCCGTAGGGTACCGATTCATGCAATGTGTTTGGCATGTTCATGAGCAGTGTGGTGAGTCTGTCCTGATACTGCGGCAGAGCCTTCTCATGCCCGTCTATTCTCTCCTTGATTTTGGCAAGTTCGTCTATCTCATTCTTAGCGTCCTTGCCGCCCTTCTTGAGTTCTGATACCCTCAGACTGCCAGCGTTCCTGCTGGCCCTTAGACCCTGCAGCTCTGTGCCGATCTTCCTGCACTTCTCGTCAAGGTCCAGCAGCTCTTCTATGGGATAATCTGAATGCCTCCTTGCCATGGACTCCTTAATCAGGGTAAGGTGCTCTCTGACGTACCTGGCAGTTATCATCGTATCTATTCACAATTGTGGCGATTATATATAAATCCATTGTAAGAGAATTAGTAATAGGAACTTGACATTTACATTCTAACACCTCGTCAAGGTCAAAATTTTCACATCACGTACCTTACTGCGTAGGCGAGGAGGCAAGAAAAGACATGGATTGAAACCTTTTTCAGACCTACAAACCTGT
>JAKAVK010000023.1 GCA_021817325.1 Microcaldota archaeon
TCTGAACGCTGTTTCAATAAACCTCTTATACCTGGAGTCTCCTCTCTCTTTCATGGTTGTCGCCAAATAACAACCATGCCGAAGGGTTAAAATCCTTCGGCTCCTAATGCGAATATAGGATTTCTACAAAGCCCTATTACCATGTTCTGAAATAAGAATTTATCTACATGATTTTGATTTACTCCCTGTTCTAAGCGTTCCTTTAATATCCTAAGATGAGCTAATGATGAAACCTCATATACAAACACTTTTCTTAACCCTCTTTTGGCTTCACGATTGTCTCTGAATACCATCATATCATTTCATTATTTTGCTGGCTTGACTTAATAAGTCCTAACCATCTGTCGCCCAAGTCCTACCGCTATCCCTGCGCACTGCGCTGGCGTTAGTCCATTAAGCGTTGTGTGAGGTCTTACGAAGTTGTAATAAGCCTGCCAGTTGTCTACGGATCTCTGCGCTGTCTTTTCACTCTTGAAGCCACGAATGGCCTTGCGAACAAGGGCCAGAACATCTAAAATTGAAAGCAACTTATAGCTAATTGTAAGAGTTTGCAGTTGGACATTTCTCTACCATTTGCATAGCTGCGTCCAAAGCTGCAAGCTTACTACGAGTGTCAGAGAGTTACTTCACAAATTGCCTTGCCAGGCAGGTTGCTCTGTCCATTGCACCTTAAAGGCCCATACCCCTACTGCCAGGAGGATATCTCTGCCCATATCCTCCATCATCGCCATAGGATATATGAGGTTCCCGCTGGCCACCGGATGAAGAAGAGCCCCCCGAGCCCTTTTTACTCCCAGGCCCAGAGATTGATGGCCCAGAGCCAAAGAACATACTGATCCCAATACCAACCACAATAACTACAAGTCCCAACTTAACTAGATCTCCAGCTATAGTAAATATAGCGCTTGTTGCTTGCTGAATCTGACCTTTCCCGAAGTATTCAGTTCCGCTTTGATTTATAGTAGTGTAGAAGTCGCTCGACACTTCAGATACCTCATTGCTACTTAATTTATACCCCTTCCCATCTATTGTTTCGTAGGCTGGTATTAAAAACGGAATATCTACAGAGAGACCATATAAGCCCTGTTGCAGTTGATATGGGCCACTTAGATAGGGTGTGTTGCCATTCGCATTAGGCGCTATGAAAAACTGAACAATACTTCCAGGCTTATAATATCCGCTGCCTAGGCGGAGGCATGTGGAAGGTGGAAATACAGTAATCTCGCTTTTTGGCGCATTGTAGACTAGGTTAAGATGGTAACATAGGCCTTTTGGGGCTACTGGCATTGCTTTTGGAATGCTAAGATTAGGATACCAGACAGCCGCAAGGGCGTTGGTGGAAGCATCTGAATTGTATGCTTGGGGCATGGAGACATTCATAGCGTTTAGAGTCTCTATGGCATTCTGTGTTACCTTTACTTTATAAGTCGTTGTTGTTTCGCCTAGATTCTCTGAAAAACTAGCCAACTTTGCACCTATTGGCCCCCTGATCTTTAATTTTAAATAGCTCAGACTCATAAAGTTTATATCGATCTCAATGGATGTCCCTGGTTTATAAAAATTCCCGCTCCCTGCAACATATGAATTTCCTACAGGTGCCGTGCAGTTGGGCGGCGTTTCTACGGATATCTGGTTTGGGTCCTGATTAATTATATCTATCCTGTAACATCCATCGGCCTTTTTAAAGGCTTTATCTGAATAACCAGGATATGGAGCAGGTGGTTTTGGCTTGTTTAGAATAGTCGGCGCTGGAGCATTTCCAATGTCGAATCCACTACTAGACAATCCGCCAGCCCATATGGCACCTGCCAAGATACCAACCGCAGCTGCAGTACGCAAAGACGACTTCCAAACCGATCTTCGTCTTGCAGCGCTGTAACTCCCTATGCTAGTTTCATTGTAGCCGGTGGCTTTACGTTTAACTAGTTTGAATGGTATTGTGTCTCCATCATACTCACGCACCAAGGCAGTAAAATTCGCGGCACTGCCTGATTCCAAGTGCAGTAGTACGTTGCCTCCTCCGCACATGGATGCCACTCTAGCAGGGGCATTGCGCATTATCCTTCTTTGCAGTTCCATTGCTTTTGCCACCGTATATGAAAGAAATTTATCCCTCAGTTGGCCCACTGTACCCTGCTGGGTACACCACCTTACCTGAAGAGGTAAAGATAACATATGCTGTATTCTCGCTGCTATACTCTCCCTGCGCTGCCAGATTGTAGTTCAACACCGAATTGGCATCGGGAAGGTAGTATTCGCCATATCCTGGTGCCTGGTAGAAGCCAGATCCGTACCACGGTAGCAGCGCAGGTATGTCACCTTGGGGCACTGTGTATGGCTTGCTAATGCTGCCAGTGCCTTTCCCTTCGAGCTGCTGCTCGGTATTTAGTGCGGACTGGTATGTAGCATCATTCGAGCTGTTTATTTGGTTTATCTGAGTCTGGGAAAGAGGCACTGCAGGGGTAACTAACTCAAGTATTGTTGTATATTTGCCGTCTGAGTAGCTGTAGGTTACACTCACAACCGTATCTGCAGTTGTGCTTGGCGGTGCTACAATTCCCTGCAGTGTCTCTGTTGTTGGGCTTGATGGAAGTGTTGTGGTAGTAGATGTCGTTGATGTTGTCTGAGGCAATGTAGGCGCAGTTGTAGTTGTAGTTGTAGTTGTTGGCAGGGATGTGCTGCCTGTGAAGGGATCTACTTTGGTGTACACTACTGCATCCGACGGCGTGACCACAACCCACCATCCTGTATCCGTCTCCTGCGCTAATGATCCTATGGGAGCAGCATTGCTTCCGTATACCTTGCCAACATTCTGGGCAGTTACTGTCTGCGGGCTGCCTACGTAACTTCCGTGTCCATTGGTGTTGGCAGGCATGGAAAGTTCCACAGTTGTTGTGGTAGTAGATGTCGTTGATGTTGTCTGAGGCAATGTAGGCGCAGTTGTAGTTGTAGTTGTTGGCAGGGATGTGCTGCCTGTGAAGGGATCTACTTTGGTGTACACTACTGCATCCGACGGTGTGACCACAACCCACCATCCTGTATCCGTCTCCTGCGCTAATGATCCTATGGGAGCAGCATTGCTTCCGTATACCTTGCCAACATTCTGGGCAGTTACTGTCTGCGGGCTGCCTACGTAACTTCCGTGTCCATTGGTGTTGGCAGGCATGGAAAGTTCCACAGTTGTTGTGGTAGTAGATGTCGTTGATGTTGTCTGAGGCAATGTAGGCGCAGTTGTAGTTGTAGTTGTTGGCAGGGATGTGCTGCCTGTGAAGGGGCTGGAGTTCCTGCGTATAAGGGTGCGCCAAGGTGTCATTATAAACCACTTATCACCAGTAGTATTCACTGCCAGTGAGCCTGGTGGAGCAGCATCCCTTCCATCTATCTTTGTGACATCGCCTGAGGTTACCTCATATGCGCTGCCAGAGGATGAGTGGGTTGACATGGCTTTCATAAACGGAATAGGCATTCCACATAGGGCAGCAGGAGCTACGATGCAGGAGAAATGGGCTGAAGGGACTGTGACTGTTCTGTCTATATTTATGCCATCGCCTTTTAGGATGGCCGTTACCTCTGTACCAGAAAGAGAGCTTTCTGTCCAGGTTTTGTTGAATATGTTATAATTAAAATAGGCATACTGAGAAGTTAGATTTAATATAGCCGTAGTATTGGAATCCGTATTGCTGTTCCAGTATGATACAGCAAAAGATCCAGACTTCCCGGCCAACCCTGCAGTGATAGTGCCATTGAGACTAGCTCCTGCATTTATCTCAAAAGCACTTCCCTCTACGTTTAACTGGCGGCCTGGCAATGCTATATCCAATCCTCCCCCAAGGCCCACATCGACTGCAACACCGGAGTCCTTTGGGTTATTAGTATCAAGCAATAAGTCAACTGAGGCGATTAAATTAAACCCTATTACGATATTCCACGTGCCATTGGAGTACATAGCCCCTAGAGGAAGAAGGCTAGTTATAAGACCCTCTGTGGATGGCGGCGGGCATGCCTTAGACATGAACGAAGGACTTAAGCTTGCATTGAAATTTTTTTGAAAGTCGTTGTCCAGCGTTTGCGCCTGGGCGCAGGTCATCCCTATCACATAAGCGGTTGAGTCTGTTCCTTGAGGGGACGTAAAATGGAGCTGGTTAGGCGACGTTGCCAGGTTATACAGACTAAGATTTACATCTACGCTTATTGGCGGCTTGCCGCTCTGGTTAAGCGTTGCAATGCTAGTGATGGTACTTGTCGGTTCACCACCGACCGTTGTTACTGCGCTTGAAACAGATTTGGGTACGTATACCTTGGTGTCTGTCACAATGACATCTGCAGTATCTGCTTCTTGCGCATGAAAACCTGTGGAAAACAGCGTATCGACATGCTGGGCTCCGGGTATCATCATTGCAGCTGCAACAGCCACGCTAGTAGCCCTGTGAAGCGCTCTGTCCGCAACTCTAGCTTCCCATGCCCAATGGCCTGCTGCGTGCTTATTGCTTTCGCCTCGCAGCAATTCTGCCATCCTGGCGGGATCCTTGAACCTCATGCTCCTCATGCAACTATATAAGCATTTTGTATATTTAAGACCTTTTAGACATTTTTTGCCTAAAAATAGTAAGAATTTAAATATTTTTAGATGGATTTGGATAACATGCGCAACTTGTATGGAAGCGGCAGAGGCCCGGCAGCAAAGCTCGATCTTAAAGACAGAAAGATACTTGCAGCACTTGGGGAGGATGCCAGGGCTCCACTCAGCCGCATAGCAAAGGAAGTCGGCCTTTCCAGGGATTCCGTAGAGTACAGGATAAACAAGTATATGAAGGAAGGCATACTGGGTAATTGCATCACTGTTGTGCGCTCGCAGAGGATGGGATATGGAATGACCCTCCATCTCTATCTAAAGTTAAACAACCCATCACCTGATACCGAGAGGTCATTGATAGACATGGTGTCCGAGATGCCCTTTACAGTGGCGGTGTGGAAGTTTTTCGGTGCCTTTGACATGGAGGTTACCTTTATAGCAAAGGATCCCTCACAGGCCAGTTCTATAATCTCGAATATTCTCTCGATGGCAGGCAAGTCGGTGCAGGATTATGAACTTGCAGTCTGGACCAAAAACTATCTGAGTGGCTCTTTCCCGCGAAGCTTCCTGAAGGGGTTGGACGATACATATTATATCTCACCGAGAGCACAGGGTTACTACTTTGGCGGTACTAGTGGAAATCCCCTTAATTTCAATCCTAAGTTATCGCAGGCAAATTATGTGCCCGATAGCAAGGACATGAAGATACTCAAGATAATCGGTGATGATGCTCGCACCCCGCTCATAGATATTGCAAGGAAGGTTGGTATGTCCCAAGGCATGGTGAGATACAGACTAGAGGCCATGAAAGAGAATCTGATAGTGGCCTTCGTGCCTACACTTAACTACGAGGCACTAGGTTACACTATGTATGCACTGCTGCTGAACATCCATGTGTTAAAGGAAGAAGACGATAAACGCTTGCAGGAGTTCTTTTACAACAACGATTCTATCTTATGGGCCATAGGTGCCATAGGCAGATTCAATGTGCTTGTTAATGTATGCTGTAGGAAGGAATCAGAATTCCAGAAGATGCTCAACGATATCAGGCATGAGTTCCCTGACAGCATAAAGGAATATGAACTACTCCATGCGGTAGAGGAATACAAGTATACATATACCCCAGAATGCATGTTCAGGTGAAGGATGCATCATAGGCATGTGTAATGCGTGATTTTATGCGCTTCTGCTTAACCGTTTACTATCTTGAATTAAGCACGTTAAGGTAATAAGGCACTTTTGTCACCGCGAAGCAGTTCTACTAGATTCGTGTTAACTGTTATACTGCCAGTCTTATGATGTGGTAGCCGAACTGAGACCTGTCGTCAGAACAGTCCAAAAGGCCATATATAGTAGTTTGGCTTATGCAATGATAATTGGAAGTAACTCGGCTTATTACCTTCACATTTTTAAATCTTAATAATTAATGATTTAGCATATGAAACCATTATTTTTAGTTGTTATTATAGGAATCTTGTTTATATTAGTAATCCTTTACTATTTTGGTGTACAGCCAACTAAAACAGAGACATTTTTTAGAAATACAAGTGTCGAGTTGTTGGCAAATTATAGCAGGCAACCACTTAGCATAGGCTATTATGCAATAGGGACCATTAAATTTTTATGTGTAGCAGGTAAAGTCCAATACTGTTATTTGCCGAATAGGAATAATTATACATATAACAATTTTACAGTAGATGTCAATAATAATTTTAGCGAACTCGTTTATCAATATAACATAACTCTGAAGAAAGTACCATTAGTTGTAAATCCACCACAAAAATATATTTTTACAGTTCTGAATTATTCTTATGGTAACTTTAATATCGGAATAATTCCTTTAGTCAACATATCAAACATATCATCCTTTGTACAAGATTATGGCGTGTCGAATAGCAAAGTAAATTTTAACTTTAAAAACCAGTTACAAGCTGGTAATAGTTACATTGCAACTATACAAGTAAGTAAGAACTTTTTAGAAAACTATCCTGAAGTGTGCATCGACCAAGACTGCCAAATGCTTGGGTGTATAAGCACAGTTGCAAGCAGTACAAGCTCAGATTTGACCCCATTAAATATGACTATACAAGAAACAGTTACTCCAGAAAAAACGTATGGGGTCTATTGTTCCCTACCTGCCGATGTAGATTGGCTGAGTGCACTTTCTTGGATAAACCAGAATGTAGGACTAAATGCGCCAAAGGTGCTGGCATGGTGGGATTATGGTGATTGGATAAATTGGTTTGGAAACAGCAGCAGTGTAATTAGAGGAGAGAATCAAACTCCGCAGAAAGACTATCAAGTTGCAGCTGATCTGGTTTTGACACAGGAAGACAATTTCACACCTACAACTTTAGTAAACTTCATGGATCAGAATAAGGCACAATATGTATTATTTGATGACCAACTTGTACAAAAATGGGGTGCACTAGATTTCTTAGCATGCACATACATAAATCAAACAAGCGCACAGTATGCAGAACAGGCAGGCACATTAGATGGTAGAGCATATGCGCTAGGAACATCAAACTGCGAGCAGAGGCACGATCCTGCATATATTTTCGTAGGTACAAATCCCAATTCATATAACCATTGTGTTATTGGAGGAAATGTAACAGCTAACTATATAACAGGACAAGTTGTAATAGGCGACGCAGTAAATGGCACGTATTACTGTGTGCCCATATCAGTTCTAACTAATAGGACAGAGGGATATTTACTTAATGATAACGGAACAAAATCTAACATCATAATAAATCCATCTATCACTAGTGGCACTGTAGAAGTTCAGGGGCAGCAATATTTGATTTTCCTCTTGCTTTATATGCCAAATGGACCCAACGACACGATAACTAATGCGCCAACTCAGTTCTATAGCTCAGTATATTATAAGGGATTTTTCCTAGGGACTCTGCCAGGATTCAGACAAGTTTACCCTAAAGTGAATGGGACTAATTTTGTTAATTCCACCCAGAAAATAAGGATATATAAACTTGTTAACTATAGCGGTTGACCATTTAATCTGTCATTTTACGAAGCACTATCCAAATTTGTTATTCTCAGCTATAATCCTTACGAAGTCCTCTTTATGATGTGGTAGCCGAACTGTGTCTTTACTATCCCAGAAACTTTGCCTTTTTCCAATGTGAATGCCGCGCTCTCGAACTCCCTGACCATCATGCCCCTGCCGAAGAAGCCAAGGTCCCCTCCCATCTTCCTGGATCCATCAATAGAATACTGCTCAGCCAGCTTCGCAAAGCTCTCGCCTTTGTTGAGCTTATCCAGCACCTCTTTTGCAGTTGCCTCGTTGCTGACCAGTATATGCGCGCATCTTATCCTGCTTGCCATATTATCCCTTATTTAGTACGCCACTGCGTAAGCGGCTTTGCTATGATGAAGTATACAATCGTCTCAATTATTAAGACCAGCGGTGCGTACCACAAAAACGGTGTGAGCTCTGCCATGTTCTGGATCATTATTGCTGCCGATGTCACCGGGGAAAGCATAAATATGTAGAGTAGTGGCGCGGGCAGCACCGTGTACTTGTAGAATAGCGGCGGCACGAAAGTGAATACAACAGTCAGTATTCCAAGGAAGCCCCAGACGTTGCGCAGATGCTTTGGTATGGATGCGAGTATGAGCGCCAGCGCAGATATAGAAACCGCGAGGAGTACCAGTATTGGCGCTATCGCGATCAGCCACACTGCAGGGAAGAGGTGCATAAAGAGTGCTATCGCTATGTAGACAAGTATGCCAGGCAGGGAGAAGATGATGTTGCTAAACGAGATAGCCAGCATGTAGTCAAGCACTGTCACGCTGCTTGCCACGAAGAGGTCCTGCAGTTTCAGTTCTATCCTGTTCATTGCTACGTCAGACAGACCATACAGCGCGCCTGTGGCTGTAATTGAGACAAGGCCGCCTATCACCGCCAGTGGTATCAGCGCACCTCCTGATATTATGCCGAACAGAAATAGCAGGGCAAGCGGAGTTGCCATATATCCAAGCGTATAGGAGAAGCCCCTTTTTATGGCTTCGACCCCTGTTGTCCATGCATATAATGCAATGAATCGAAAGTTCATTTACCATCACCCTTCATTATGAATAAATCCTCCAGGTCGACCGGCTTTACCACATATCCGCTTTGAGCATATCTGCTTGCCTCACGGGCCCTGACATAGGAGATCGAAGTGCCTCCTATGTTGTAGTCTCCTTTTTCCCCACCGGTTGACTCCACCCTGACCATCCCTGCGCTCTTCCTGAGCAGCCTCTCCACAGTCCCATGGGCCTTCATCCTGCCTTCGTCTATCATCACTATGTCCTTTGTAAGCTCCTTGGCCTCCTCTATGTAATGGGTGGTGAGCACCATCTTACTTCCAAGTTTCCTAAGCGCGGACCAGACCTCGAGCCTCGATATCGGGTCGAGGCCTACGGTGGGCTCGTCAAGGAAGATGATTTCTGCGTTGGATGCCATCGCCATGCCAACGAAGATCTTTCTCTTCATACCACCTGAGAGCTCGTCGGCTGTCTTATTCCTCGCCTCCCAGAGTCCTATCTCCTTCATCACTCGCATGGTCTCCTGCCGCGCAGTAGAAAAAGACATGCCCCTTGCTGTAAGGTATATCTTGATGTGCTCCTCAGGCGTAAGGTAGCCCAATGGGCCTGCTTCCTGTGGTATGCTTACCATCTTCTTCCTAAGTTTGTCTGCCTCTCTTACTACGTCATAGCCGTCTATGGTTGCATGGCCGCTCGTAGGCAGAAGCTGTGTCGATAGTATCCTGAGCATGGTCGTCTTTCCAGCACCGTTCCTGCCAAGGACTGCGGTCGCCTTCTCCTCAAGAGCGAGGTCTATGCCCCTGAGCGCATATGTGCCTCCGGGGTACCTCTTCCTAAGGCCTCTTACCTCTATCATCTTATCTAATACGGATATCCCATAAATATTAATAAAGCGTTTTGATATCAGTATATCATGGATCTAGTCGAAAGGCTCCGCACCATCATGGGTGTGAGGAAGAGAACCTTCAAAGATGGGGGGAATGTGATAGAGATAACAGAGAGCGAGTCGGAGAAGACAATGAGATTCAACAATATAGTCTATTCAAGGATAAACAGGAACGTCTATACGCATCAGTATTGGGATTTCTTCGTGCCGATAGCATCGTTGTATGAGAACCCCCGCATACTCATGATAGGCCTGGGCGCCGGCACGGTGCCGTACCAGTTGGTAAGGCTCATGGAAGGAGGATACAGCATAGACGTGGTGGAGATAAGCAAACCAATAATCGACGAGTATAACTCTTCAGAGCAGAGCAATGACGCGCATGTGCGCATCTTCCAGGGAGATGGTGCAGACTACGTACACAACAACAGAGATGCATACGACGTCATAATACTCGATGCGTTTGTCGATGCAAACATACCTGCCCAGTTCTTCACGGAGGACTTTATCGCCAATGCGAATGCCTGTCTGAAGCAGGATGGCATACTGGCCATAAACTACCTCAATCCAGCAAACGGTGCCACCAACGTGGAAGAGTACAGAGCAAAACTCGGGAGGTTCTTCAAAATCTACGAGATACGCATTTCTGGAGTCGCGCTGAATCACATACTTCTCTGCTCAAAGAGGATGGGGAAGGAGGAGATGGTGTCACTTATAAGGGGAAAGATCAGCGAGACAAGAGAGAATGCATTCATACTCCGGGAGATAGAGCAGATGCAATAAGTCGCATGGACAGGCGCAAGGCGCAGCTTAAGATGCATGCAAAGCTGCCGCAGAACTGCACCAGCGCCCTCCAATTGCACAGTTAAAAAGGCTTGCAGTGTTATATATTCCGGTATAGATGGCAAGACAGGGCACGGATTACTCGGACGTGAGCGTGATCATCCCCACAATAGAGGAGGAAGCAGTCTTCAAGCTCATAAACCAGATCCGCAGCATGCTTAAGGACGCAGAGATAATAGTTGTAGACAAGTCCAGCAACGCCTATTACGGGCGCCTGGAAGATACCGGAGTCAAGGTCATAAGGCAGAGGACCCGCGGTGTTGAGAATGCCATAATGCTCGGCCTCAGGGCAGCGAAGGGAAAGATACTTGCCAGCATTGATGCCGACGGCACCCACGACCCAGAAGGGCTTGTGCAGGGAGTGAAGCTCATAAGGGCCGGGGAAGCTGACCTGGTACTCGGCGACAGGCTCGCCCATCTGGAGAAGGGTTCGATGAGCGTATATTTGAGAATGGGAAACAGCATGCTGAGTGGACTGTTCAGCAGGATATATGGTACCAAGGTACGGGATGTCCTGACCGGCCTGTTTGTGATGGACAGGGTTGCGTTCGACGAGATAAGGAATAAGGAGCCGTACAGGGCCGGCATAGCCTTCTTTGCCATAGAGTTGGCGCGCAGGGGGTATGTGATCAAGGAGGTCGGTATAAAATACTACAAGAGGCCCTACGGGGAATCGAAGCTGACTAGGTCCAAGACTGCATACGGCCTCAATGTTGCATCACACATCATAAGGCAGCTCAGAGACTACAGCCCGCTGCTGGTCTTCGGAGGGTTTGGCTTCGTGGTCTTCCTTGTGGGGCTTGCTCTTGGCATAGTGGTCTTGGCTGACTTCGCTAAGACCGGCCTGTTCACGCTGTCCGGGCGTGCGCTGCTGGCCATAATGCTGATAATAGTGGGCTTCCTCATGGGAGTTGTTGGCCTAATAATAGACATGCTGCTTGAGTTGGAGAGGAAGCTGGACAGCAGGTAGCTGCCTTGCGCCTGCTCCACATGGTCTTATGCGAATCATGCGCATATTGCTGTGACATAAAGATACAAATCCGCATCTATTCCTTGTTCAACAGATTCATGACCGAGAATGCGAAGAGCAGGATCACTAGGACATGGGTCAGTGTGCAGAAGATGCATATTGCGCCAAGCACATATTCTATGTACAGCAGGTATAGGACAAAGCCTATGCCTATTCCGTTGTAGAGCACCCTCAGATCCTTCTGCTTGAAGTATAGTAGCAGTACTATTTCCACCGCAAAGAAGACTGCCCCGAAGACCCCTAGCGGAACTCCAAATATTGTAGAATACTGGCTTGAGAGCACCTTCTGGCAGTTTATTATGCCCGTCTCGGGGCACGCCACCGGAACATTCAGATAATGGGTGACGGTAAGATAGACGCCATCGGCTACGCCGATGAGTGCAAGCAATATAAGGAACTTGTCGGCTATTCTCATGATCTGCCCTATGCGCTCTCCAGGTCCTGTATGTATGCCTGTCCACAGACATTCTGCGGCTGGTTATTGTCCATATTGCATATCTGTGCGGTGAAGAGGTTTGCCGAGCCTACTATGCCCTGCGCAACTGCGGAGGACGGGTTGTTAAGCTGATCAGCCACCTGCGTCCAGTTCATCCCCTGCAGCGTGGTCGGAAGGTACATCGCCCCTATCTCAACAGTCTTGTTTCCGAAGTCAACGAAAGGTATGGATCCTCCTGAGTTATATGCCGCAAAGGTTACATTCTCGCTTGCATTAGGCATCTGTAGTGTGGGATAGGTTCCGTTGACGCGTGTATTCGTGGTCGTTTCAATCGGAACAAAAGCTATATATGGGCTAGAATAGGTCGTATTGTGGAATGTGAACGTAGGTATGCTTGGCGGATAGTCTGTGGAGCTCGATGTCATATACCTAAGGTTGCTGAAGGTTCCAAACCGGCTGAGCGCTATGTACATGGCCCATCTCTGCGCCGCGCAGTACGGGCAATATTCTGCGCCTATATACAGCACTTCCGGCTTGCCGTTGGCCATAAGAGGCGATTGGTTATTGAGCTTCTCAAGGCTCTTCTCATCCGCTGCACCCAGCCCTATGCTCCTGCTGACATTGTTTGGCACGGCCAGCTTTGCCAGCAGCGACACAGGAACTTGCTTATTGTCGCTTGCTGCAATAGCAGTATTGCCGCTTCCCTGCTGGGTCGAGAACAATACCAGTACAGCAGCAACAGCCACTATAACGACCGCTATGGCAGCATAGAATACCTTCTTATTCTTGAACAACATCGAATTCGAGCCGCCGGCCTGCCCGCTAGCGGTCTTGTTTGAGCTCTGATCCTCCATGTAATCCAACTAAATAGAATTTGCGATACTAAAATATATAAATGACTTACACTGACATCCTCACACGAATAAATTCGCGGGGTTCCTCTTGCACTTTGCTTCTGTCTTTGTCCATCCTCACATGTTGCCATCGGAGCGGGGTTCGGAACCGTTTTATTGGGTTCAAGGGCGCAGAGCATCATGCGTTGCCTCTCTGGAGGTATCAGTGCTCTCCTTGCATACATCCCTGTCTGTATGCAATCTGGATATGCCGTTAGACCTGTTTCTTTGGATGGAAACAGACGCATTCCCTGCTGTGGATTTATGCCACAGCGCATCTCATTTTGGCATATCGCACTTAATTCTGGATAGTCCCTTTCAGGACGTATTTCAGATATATGCGAGACCAACATCATTATTTCACCAGCAAAACTTATATGCATCCGCATTCATCCCGCGATTGAAAATCGCGGGCTTTCTGCTAGGCATTCTGTAAGTCCACCTGCAATGTTAGAGCCGCACTCTCCGAGTGCGTAAGGCCGCAAATAATCAACACTATAAGCAAGTAGCCATGCAATCCATAAAGTTTATAATAGGCGAAAGCCATAGGTCATTTCGAATACAATGAGCTTATTGGACAACCTTCTAGGGTCCAGCGTTTCCAGCATAGACAAACTGGCCGACGATGCAACCAGGTCGCTTGACAAGTTCTTCTCGGATGCGCAGAAGCTGGGCATAGACCAGTACACTGCTAACAGCCCTGAGCTGGATAAATACCTATATGACATGATACTGAGAAATTACTATGCCGCAAAGAAAAAGGACATAGACGAATTCAACAGCGCGATATACGAACAGGATCCGCACAGCATAAATGCAAGGGTGGAAGAGTCAGCCAACTGGGCGAAACGATACAGGCGGTCTGCAAATCAGTTGTTCAGTGACTTCAGGCAAGGTGGACTGTCGATTGAGAAGCTCGAAGCTGCGGGCGAGAAGCTGTATAAGAAAACGACGAGCCAGCCCGACATAAGAAAGCTGGGCGAGATTCTTGCAGGATTGAGGAATGCATCTACGTTATTCAGGAAGGTGGACAAGACGATAAGCTTGGTCATAGCAAAGGTTGAGCATGACATAACGATAGATGAGAACAACGAGGCAGCGATCATGAGAAGCAGCATAACCAACATATCATATGGGGATACCTCCGGGGATGAGGCTGGCTACGATGACTAGAGGCGGTCCGTGCCATTGCAATGGCAGAATGGCCTAAGGAAGCGCAAAGGCGCCTCCCGGCCAGTTGCAAAAGCGCATTGTCGCAGCTAAAGCAGTCTGCTGTAGCAAGGTGCGCGCAGTCCACTACTCCTGCGTGCTAAGTATCTCCAGCATTGTGATTACTCCTATCCTTTTTACTGCGTGCCTTGCCGCCCTTCCAGGTCCTGTGCCGCGGCACCTGTACGCGTAATCGTTTAGCGCAGCGACGATCTCGTCCCTGCTCGCAGGCGACCTCACGGCCATCCTCTCCAACCCGGCTACATCCACTTTGGATGTATTCCTAATCGCGGAGAGCACATCCTCTATGCTTTCAACAAAGTCCACTTGCATCTCAAACCCCCACAATATTCTGTCCATTTCCTGATATTTAAATACGGCAGTTTTAGTGGAAGCACCGGTATATAAAACGCATGCCCTGTACTGATTTGAGATGCGATTTAAACCGGTGCCCCAGTACAGCATTCGGATCGTTGTATACCTTATGCTGGAAGACGAAGTTCGGCTAAAGCCGCTGCTGTCCGTACGCAGTGCTGCTCCTTGCATCCAGCGCCCTGTTTATCGATCTTATCGCACTGAGCATCTTCGTCTCCCTCTGCCTGGAGATGAATAGGTAGACCTGGTCCTTTGTGCCGTTTGCTATCAGGATATAGACTTCTCCCTCGGCGAACCTGCCTGTCCTCCCTCTCCTCTGTATGTTCCTTATCTCGTTTGGTATGGCCTCGTAGAAGAGGACAAGGTCCACTCCAGGTATGTCTATGCCCTCCTCGCCTATCGAGCTTGCCACGAGCACTGAAAACAGGCCGTTCCTGAAATCCTCTATGGTCTTCTTCTGCTGCTCCTGCGTGACACCCTCCTTTTTTCCGACGAAGGCCCTGGCAGAGAATCCGTTATTGTTCAGGAACTCGACTATCATCTTTATCGTTGATCTGTACTGCGCGAAGACTATCATGTGCCTGTCTTTGTAGTTCTTTATAACATCGAGCAGAGCGACTATCTTTGGATGTTCCTCGCCGTTCCTGACCGCAGTGCTTGCAGCCGCCCTTGCGGCTACCATCTTCGGACTCTTGAGCAGGCTCTCGAGGCTCCGTGACTTATCCTGCCTTGTATATAGAGACTCGATGTATGTGTGGAAAGGGTATATCCCTTCGACCACCAGCAGGTCGTATGCATGCGCCAGGTTCAGGAGCTTAGAGTAGTTGAACATCGCAGCGAACTTGTAGTTGCTGCTGGTCAACCTGCCTATTTGGTTCCCAAGCTCTATCAGCCTGCCTTTTGGTATGTTGTCAAAATTCCTAAAATGGAACAGGCCGAGCCTGTGCAGCCCATCAAGGCAGGCATCTATCTCTGGCCTAAGGAGCCTGGCCATTTCATTTATCCTCTGACTGAGCTCCACAGAAACGATGTGTACATTGTTTGGCATAACGTACTTGACGACATCCGGATCTGTAGATACCCTCATCTCTATATGCCTTATATCGAGCGTGCGTGCTATGGCGTTGATCTTCTCTGCCTTGCTGCCTGGGGATGCGGTGAGCCCCGCCATAAGAATCCCGCGAACCGTGCACTCGTTTGCTATGTATGTGTACGCATACTTCCCAACAGCCCTATGGCACTCGTCGAATATCACCGCACCGTATCCGTCAAGGGAGAAGACCCCTCCCTTGAGGTCGTTTGCTACCGTCTGCGGCGTTGCGACCACCACCTTCGAGACGGTATGCAGGTCCTTCCTCTTGGCCTTTCCAAGCGAGCCTGTGAGCAGCAACAGCTCCCCCTCGCCAAGATCGAGCAGCTTGTGCATGGTATTGTAATGCTGCTCGGCAAGCGGCTTTGTAGGCGCCAGGAAGAGCGCCTTGCGCCTGCCTGCAAGTGCTGTGGCTATTATCCCTGCCCCTATTATGGTCTTGCCAAGGCCTGTGGGCAGTACTACCATGGTATTGCCATGCCTCCTTACGGCGTTTATTATGTTGAACTGGTACTCTCTATACTCTATGCCTTCGAGCTTCATGAAGCGCGCGGCATCCCCTAGGGCGTACCAGCGGCCATCGACTGCCATAGCCATCAATACATATTGTGCTTAGCCCTTAAAAAGAAGTGGCCTACTGCCCGCTAATCTGCTGGCTCTGGACCGGCGCCGGATATGGCTGCTCCTTCCTGCCTCGGCCTTTTGTCAAATGCAGGATTAGGATTATTGCCCCGATCACTATAAGGAAGAGCGTCATATAAAAGAGGTACTGCACAAGCCCTGGGCCGCTGGACCGTGTGCCGCTGTTCGCATTACCCCCGGAACCGATGCCTGTAGCACTGGAAGAGTTGGTAGACGGGGTCTGGTTCTGCTGCAGTTTCTTATACAGGTCAAGCGAGATCACAGTGCTATTTCCCACCTGGGTCGTGTTGAGCAGCTCCACATAGTATTCTTGATAACTTATGTTGAGTGGCACGCTGGTTCCGCTCCTTAGTTCATAGGGAGTGTCGTCAATAAGCACGTTAGCGTATCCTGCATAGGCATTCAGATAGACCACCTCGAAACCGATGCCGCCTACCGTGGTCGAAATCGATCCGTTGCCGAATCCCAGTATATCTACTCCTTCCTGCGCGGTGCTGTTTGCCGATACCACTGATGTAACATAGGCCGTGGTCGTAGTGTTGGATTCTGAAGTCGTATTCGCTGCATTGGTGCTGTTGCTTGGGTTGCTCTCTGTAGAGTTTGTAATGTTTACCGCAGGGGTGTTTGAAGGCGCACTTCCACGGCCCTTCAGGGCTATTACAGTGATTGTGGAAGTGCCAGTCGCACTCTCATTTGCCGAGTCCGTTACATTGCCTAGGAACGAATATACGCACCCGACTTCCGACGGGCTTGGCGTGAATACGGCAACCTGGACGTTGCCTATCGAAGACGTCGAAGGGATAGGGCACGCAAATGTATTCGAGGTTACAGTCCACGTGTAATTGTAAGGCGATGCGCCATTCTGCGGTATCAGCTCGGCGTAGGTAGAGTTTCCAACGCTTACTGTGCTGCTGCTCGGCGTGACACTGGCCGTAAGCGTCGGATTGGCATACACCTCAATCGCCGCGCTTCCAGTGTCGCCCTGAGTGTCTGATACGTCAAACGATATGTCATAGGCGCCTACGGTAGTCGGGGTGAAAGTGCAGACTGATGAGTTGTCAAGGCAGCCAGGCATGTAGAAGAGGCCCGATTGGCCAGGACCCTGCAGGTACCACGAGTACTTATAAGGCGGTGCCCCACCCCCCACAGTGAAATGCAGGGTTATGGCCCTGCCGACATCCGCCTGTATCGTATAATCCTGCTGCGGGGTAACGTATATGACCGCATTCTGCGCTATTGCCAGCATGGGCACGAGCAGTAAGGCCAGCAAAATGGCAATCAGCGGGACTTTGTGCATATAGATTCACATCGCTACGCATGTTCATATACCTTACTTGCCACCCATTTGTGGTGGTCGATACCATTATAAAGTTTAGAAAGATATGTTTAAGCACAGGCGCCGCAATAACTCAGTCCGGGAGAGTGTCCCGCTGAAGACGGGAATGTCGTCGGTTCAAATCCGACTTGCGGCATGCCATACCTTTAAGCCAGATAGGAAGAAGGCAACAGGGTACAGATGGGATATCGTCAAGCCTCATTAGGCTGTGATCGCGCATGGAAGACAAGAATGCTGTCGTTGTAAAGAATGTGACCAAGAAGTACGGCAGCTTCAAGGCAGTGGACGGCATCTCATTCAACGTTGGGGAGGGCGAGATATTCGGGCTGCTAGGACCCAACGGTGCCGGGAAGACAACAACCATCAAGATGCTTACAACAATATTGCCGCCGACATCAGGGGAGGCAAATGTGGCAGGCTATGACATACGCAGAAACCAGAACGATGTAAGGAGGAGTGTGGGCATCATCTTCCAGGACCCATCGCTGGATGATGAGCTGACAGGGAGGGAGAACCTAGAGTTCCATGCAATACTCTACAAGATAGGCAAGGAGCAGAGGGAGAGGAAGATAGCAGAGGTGCTCAAGCTTGTGGAGCTTGAGGACAAGGCAGATACCATTGTCAAGTTCTATTCAGGCGGCATGAAAAGAAGGCTTGAGATAGCAAGGGGCCTGGTCCACGAA
Source organism: Microcaldota archaeon (assembly GCA_021817325.1). Taxonomy (GTDB): domain Archaea; phylum Micrarchaeota; class Micrarchaeia; order Micrarchaeales; family CABMGC01; genus JAKAVK01. Next base: position 18,047 of record JAKAVK010000023.1, read on the forward strand.
CCAAAGATACTCTTCCTTGACGAGCCTACAATCGGCCTTGACCCGCAGACAAGAAGGCACATCTGGGATTACATCAAAGGGCTGAACGAGCTGAGCAGGACTACAATAATACTCACCACCCATTACATAGAGGAGGCCGACTATCTTTGCAACAGGGTGGCAATAGTGGATCACGGAAAGATGGTGGTCCTCGACACCCCAAAGGCACTCAAGGACCGGCTTGGGGGAGACGTCATATCTGTCGAGGTCAAGGAAGCTGACTCGCTGAAGGCAAGGCTAGCTGGTCAGCGCTGGATAAAGCATGTCTCAAAGCGCGAAGGATTCCTCGAACTGACTGTCAAGGAGGGCGAGAAGCGCATACCTGCGATAGTAACCCTGGCCACAAAGAATGGAATAGGGATAGGATCGGTCAGCCTCCACAAGCCCAGCCTTGAGGATGTTTTCATACACTTTACCGGCAAGACGATAAGGGAGGAGGAAGGGAGCGGGATCGATGCGATGAGGTTGCACAGGATGGCAAGAAGCAATGCAAGGCACTGAATTGACGGGTTGTGGCATGGATTCAAACGCTATATATGTTCTCTGGCTCAGGGATGTCATAAGGTTCATCAGGGCCAGGTCCAGGATAATAGGGGTACTCATGATGCCTGTCTTCTTCCTTGCCGGCCTTGGCCTTGGGCTGGGCAGCCTGATACACCTTCCAGGAGGCGGTGATTATCTCAACTTCATAGTTCCAGGGATAATAGGCATGTCCCTTCTGTTCACCTCGATCTTCACCGGAAGTGCGGTGATGTGGGACAGGCAGTTCGGCTTCCTTAAGGAGATACTTGTGACCCCAAATTCCAGGCTATCAATAGTGCTTGGCAGGGTTGCCGGGGGAGCCACGACCGCAGTGCTTCAGAGCATACTGGTTCTGATAATAGCGCTGCTGATAGGCTTCAACATATCCTTCGGCGCGGCAAACCTGATGGCGCTTGTCTTCATGATACTGATCTCTACAACCTTCATAGGCCTGGGCCTGACGCTGGGGTCGGTGATAAACGACTTCCAGGGCTTCCAACTGGTGACAAGCTTCTTTACGATGCCGCTCTTCTTCCTCTCAAACAGCATCTTCCCGATAGCAGTGCTGCCTTCGTACATACAATTCATAATGTACCTCAACCCGCTCACATACGGTGTCGACGGTCTAAGGAACGCGCTGCTTCCAGCTGGGTCAGCCGCTCTGCCCATGTGGATCGACCTCGTGGCGCTGCTCATATCGAGTGCAATCATGCTCTCAATTGCCGTGTATGCATTCAGCAAGACCGAGGCAGGCTGAGAGTTCATTGTGCCGGCTGCAAAGGCTTTTATTCCTAGACTAAGGATACCTCCAGTGGTGTGATGCAATCCAATTATGCCGACAGGCTCATAGAGGCGGTACTCAAGAAGGGCAATCCATGCATAGTAGGCCTGGATCCTAGGATGGACCAGATGCCAGACTTCGCCGTCTCTTCGCCCAGAGGCGACCAGGAGTCCGCGGTGCGCAGCAGCATCGCCGCGTATCACCGCTGCGTGATAGATGCGGTTGCCGACCTGATTCCCGGGGTGAAGCTCCAGAGCGCCTTCTACGAGCAATACGGGATGGGCGGCATGGCGGCGTTCCATGATACTGTGGAATATGCAAAGCGCATGGGGCTTGTAGTAATAGTAGATGCCAAGCGCAATGACATAGCCTCGACAGCAGAGGCGTATGCGAATACCTTCCTCGGAAGGACCCGAATCTTCGGCGAACTGAAACCGATAGTCGATGCGGATTGTATCACCGTGTCCCCATATCTCGGGCGTGATAGCATAGAACCCTTCGTGAAGGCGTGTGCACAGTACGGCAAGGGGATATTTGTACTGGTAAAGACCTCAAATCCCGGATCGGCCGACCTGCAGGACATCAAGCTTGGGGACGGGATGGCGATGTACCGGAGGGTGATCGAGATGGTGAACAGTTGCGGCGCAGGCCTTATCGGTAGGCACGGTTATAGCTCCATAGGTGCGGTTGTCGGTGCGCCGTTTCCTGAAGAAGCCAGGGTAATTAGGAGGCTCATGCCCAGATCAATCTTCTTGGTCCCAGGCTATGGGGCTCAGGGCGCAACAGCCGCAGATGCCGCGGCATGCTTCAACGCCGACGGGTTGGGTGCCGTAGTCAACGCCTCGCGCAGCCTAACATATGGTCTGGAATCAAGATCGGCACCTGAGGAGAAGGTAGGGGAGGAGATCAGGAAGAGGACAGAGACTATGGCAAGAGAGATAACAGAGGCAATAGCGTTGAGCGTTTCAAAATGAGGCACCGCAGGCGGCCTTGAAAAGCGTTGGTGTGAGATATGACTAACAGGAAAGAAGAACTGGGGAAGGAGATCCTGGCCGGGCTGTACGATACCCATATGATACTTACTTGGCACAGGGATAAGCCTGATGGGTGGGTCATGGCAAGCGGGCTGTGGACTCCGTTCTACATAAACCTGCGCCTGATATCCAGCGCCAGCCCGGACCTGTACAGGAAGGTTGCAGACGGCTTTTCCCTGCTTCTCGAGGAAGCTGACTTCAAGCCGGACGGCAGGACGAGGGTGGTGGGAATAGCGATGGCAGGCGTTCCACTGGCCAATGCCATAACCCTGCAGTATGGCATCCCCTCCCTTTATACAAGGAAGCTGCCCGAGACGATCAGGACAAGAGAGGCAATAGCCGAGTACACCGAGTCCCATGGTCACCATGCGCTTGTGGAAGGAGACATGAGATCCTGGGATAAGCTTGGCATAATCGACGATCTGGTCACAAGATTCGATAGCAAGGTGCTTGCGCATACTCAGCTGGAGCTGGAGATCGAGAGAAGGGGGCTCACAGGCATACGCGCGGAAGATTTCTTTGTGCTGCTCGACAGGGAACAGGGCGGCTCGCAGAGGGCTAAAGAGCTGGGATACAGGATGCACTCCCTAATACCGTTTGCTTCAAAAGGGCTCGGGTGGCTCAGGGGTACGCTGAGCGATATCGAATACGAGACAATCAGCGACTATCTAAACAATCCGCAGAAATACCAGCCGCCCGGAATCCGTAAGGAACTGAAGGAAAGGGCAAAGCCACGATGAGAATGTATTGTCCCGCGTAGGTGCCGCTTGCAATACGCATGGCGCGTGTGCTACTACCTAAATACACGGGACTGCTCTCAACAAATAAATAGGCTTACCGATGTAAACGATATGATGGCAAGAATACGGACACGGCCAAGCAAGTTCGAGGAAGAATGCATAATCAGGGCTGCCAACGCCGTAGCAGGGATATCAAGGCTCGCTGGCACTGGGAGGGCCAAGGCTGCCGTTGAGCCTCTGGCGCAGGCGGCTGCGGCCGATATGGCATCCAGGATACTCAAGTGGTCCGCGATCTCAAAGCTGGAGCTGGTTGCGAACTCTACGAGGAACATCGATGCTGTTGAGGCAGTCGCCCAGGCAATGGCCTCAATGTTTAATGCCGGGGTAAGGGATGCAGACATCGCTCTGAGGTACATGCTCTCACTTTCCAAGCGCCCTGACGGAGGAGATACGCTCATACTGTTTGCGCAGTCAGCAAAGCTGCACCCCGAGATGGCGAGTTCGCTGAGCAATATATCCGGACTTAGCGGAGGCCCAGCATCTCTGTCCTTAGGCCTGCGTGTCGCAGAGAGCGGGAGATTCAGTGCAATGGTACAGAGGCTGGCGCACAAGCCGGACCAAGACGACGAAGTACGCCAGATATGGATTGCCATAGTGGGAATAGGCGCATCTACGCGATCAGAGCATGCTGCAAGCGCTGCACTCGCTGCGCTCGAGAAGCAGGCAGAGGCTGGGGCCAGCGCTGTCAAAGTCAAGGATGCCGCATGGGAAATATACAATACGGCATCAGAAACCGGGGATGTGGAGAAGACAATACGCAAAGCAAAAGCATTCAGGCCATCTTCCACTGAAGGCATAAGGCCACTGCTGCGCAAAAGTGGCAGCCGGATCTAGGACTACTATTTATAAGTTGTTACCCGCCAGAGCAGCAAGCTATAAATATGAGCAGGTGAGGGAAAGAAATAAGAGGTTGGTGGGAACGATGGGGAGAGAACTTGCTAGATACGGACGACTGGACAGGTATATAGATGCCGCAGGGTCGTCATCCAAAGCCGCGTTTATGGAGGCGCCGGATGAGATAAGCAGTATAAATGCACAGGTTGAGAAGCACTTCCGCAAGGCATCTAAGGGTGCGCGATAAAGGCGCGCATCTGCATAGTGATAAAAATTCCGCGGTTTCATAGTCAGGCATATGCCAAATACCGATCCCGCGCAGATCCACAAGTTCATCGAGGCGGCGCACAACGGCGACGTCAAGGAGGTAAGGAAGCTCGCTGACAACGGGATGGATGTAAACGAGAGAGGCGCTAACGGGCTCACCGCACTCATGGTGGCTGCCGGAGAGGGCCACATGCTTGTGCTAGAGTACCTAATAAGCCGCAGCGCGAACCCGAATGCCAAGAGCGCTAACGGGCTCACCGCTCTGAACTTTGCGGTAAAGTGGGGCAGCAACGACGCCGTTGCATACCTTGTCGATCACGGTGCCGAGGTAAATTCATCCAACAACGATGGCATAACGGTGCTGATGGATGCCGCAATAGACAGTAAGATAGACGCGGTCAGATATCTGCTCAAGGAAGGCGCGGATATTAATGCCAAGGACAAGTTCGGGAGGACTGCCCTGATGTATGCAGACAACATCAGGATAATAGAACAGCTGGTCGATCACGGTGCAGATGTGAACGAGGCAGACAAGGACGGAAGGACAGCGCTGATGAGGGTTTCCAGCCTTGGCAGGTTGGATTCGATAGAATATCTTCTCAAGAACGGCGCGAGGCCAGGCGCAGAGGACAGAAACGGATGGAGTGCGGCGATGTTCGCGGCCTTCAAGGGACATCTCGAAGCGCTGCAACTCTTGGTCAAGGCCGGCGCCGAGATCAAATCCACCAGCGGAAACGGGATAACCGCCCTTGCAGTTGCGTCAGGGGAGGGCCGTCTTCACATAGTAAAGTGGCTGATAGACAACAACATGGTTGATCCAAAGACCGGGGCGAAGGATGCGATCACCGCCCTCATGTTCGCACTGGCCAATGAGCACTACGAAACCGCACGGTACCTAGAAGAGAAGTTCGGAAAACCCCAATTCTAAAACGGCCTTCCGCACCTTCAGAGAGTAGCCATCTGCAATCGGATTGCGCAGTTTGGGCAGTCCCAGCTGTTCTCCCCTCCCTGCCCCTGTACCGCACAGGTAAGGTGATAGTACTGTGCGCAAGATTCGCAGTATCCACAAGGTCCGCTCAACTGCTCCCCGCAAGCACCACATTTATATGTAGCCATGCCTAAGCTATTATTGCAGCCTTATTATAAATCTTGGCGATATAATCCGTATTCATGCATGCGAGTGTAGTCTAGCCTGGTAGGACTTTGCCTTGCCAAGGCAAGAACCCGGGTTCAAATCCCGGCACTCGCACGTTGGCATATTGCGCTGTACTTAACAATATTCAGGATGCTAGAACTGATATTGGATGGGAAGCACTATCAGACACCGGTTCATGGAAAGAGGGATTGCCAGGGCCGCGGCTGTTTACACACATTCCGCTGCCTTTTCGTAAGTCTAGATGCCGTGCAGCGGCAGGTCTTCTCCGTCACACTATGCGTTGATCTCCAGTGCCTCATTTACCTGTTGCCTGCTTCAACCCTTCGTTGTAGATGGTTGCGGCAAGCTTATAACGGGAGATGCTGTGCGTTATGACCCTGCCCTTTCCGCTGAACGTTGCGAGAAAGAGACCTGTTCCTCCCCAGAGGGCAGTCCTAATATTATCTACAAACCTAATCTTGTAGGAGATCCCATAATCGAAAGCCGCGATGTGGCCCGGCTCAAGCTCTATCGCCCTATCCCCGTCAAGGTTGTACACGATGTTGTCTCCCGCCGTGTGTATGAAGACGGTCCCCGGCCCGGTGAACTCCTGCAGCAGCAGCCCCGCGCCGCCGAAGAAAGCGGCACCTATGCTGACAGTTGTTATCGTGAACTTCATTCCGTCCGTGTGCATTAGGAAGGCGTCATGCTCCGCTATGAACTTCTCGCCTTCCTTGAGCGGTATTGACATTATCTTGCCTGGAAAGACGCCGGCGATCTCCATATGACCCCCCTTATCGTGTGCCCTGAATTCGGTAAGCAGCGCAGAGGCGCCTACAGCCTTCCTCTCAAGCATACCCACTATCCCTCCCATCACCCTGGGTGTCATTATGACGTTCTCATCCTTGCTTATGAGCTTTCCCGAATCCGCGTGTACTGCCTCCCCAGCATCCAGGATTATCTTCAGCGACTGAAAGTTGTCCCCTGCTATCTCGTAATCCATGTGTTTCACCTATTTGCAATATTATTCAGCTCCTCCCCATCTATATTCAGTCTGTACTTCAGCATGACTTCGCGTACAAGCTCGCCACGCGTCTTGCCGTGGAATTCCCTCTCGATCAGCGAATGCAGCTCCTTCCCGCTTATCCTGCCAAGTCCTCGCCTCTTTATTATGCCGTCAACGCTTCCGCCGCCCTGCGCCAGCTCCTTGAGCACCTCCTCAACGCCGTTCTTTGTTATCTCGCCCTTTGCATACGCGCCGAATGCGGCAACAAGGCTGCCATCATCTATATCGTCCACCGCAAAGCCGTTCCTCTTGAGTTCTGTGAACTTCTGGAGAATCACGTTTGCGATGAACTCCTTGTCCGCCTCGGTCTCCCTTGATATCATGATGTAGTCCTGCAGCCTTGGCGAGAGGATCAGCCGGTCAACCAGCTGCCCATTCCCAAGTTCCGAGACCAGCTGCGACTGCAATTTATCAAGGCTCCGGGCCGAGCTCCGGGCCTTCTTGAGCATCGGACCTGTTATCGGCACTGGCACTGCATCGGTCTCCGGATACATCCTAGAGCCGCCAGGCAGCGGCCTCATGAACCTCGTCACGAAGGAATCGTTATTGCTTATGGCAGCCCTGGTCTCAAGCGGCACTCCGACAAGGGCGTATTTGGCTCTGTCTATTGCAAACGCTGCCGCCTTCATTGCGCTTGCCCGGTCCCCGGCGATCATAATGAATGCATCACCGTCATTCGTCGCGCCTAGCGCCTTCTTCACCGCCCCGATCTCGTGCGCCGAGAAGCCATATCCATCGAGCTTCTCGTCGCTGTGGAATATACCGTTTACTCCGCCCATTTTTGCGTAATCGCTTATCTCGGTTCCCAGTCTCCTTCCTGGATTGATCTCCCTACCAAGGAACCCTGCGAATCCACGGAGTGCAAATCCGATTACTACGCCCTTCCTCTCAAGCGCTCCCTTCACTATCTTGACTTCACATGATCCAAGTAGCCTTGTGATATCCCTAGCTTCCTCCACCTCCACGCCACTCCGCTTTCCCAGCTCCGCCTTTATTTTGAGTAGTTCCTGTTGCCTGGCTACCTCATTCTCAACATACCTGTCCAGCATCTCAAGATCCTGCAGGCCTTTTATCTCCACCCTGGCCCCTCCCCTTATGGATACGTTGACATCCTGCCTTATCGAGCCTATGCCTCTCTGCACCTTGCCTGATACCCTCAGCAGCGTGCCAAGCCTGAGCGCTATCTGCTTGGCCTGCTCAGGGGAGCTGATGTATGGGTCTGTGTCTATCTCTATGAGCGGTATGCCTATCCTCGCGGTGTTGTACACAATCTCCGACTGCCCTGACTTCTCTATGCCTGCGGATTCCTCCTCGAGGAAGATTGAAGGTATGCTTATCCTGCGCTTGCCAACTTCCAGGTGGCCGTCCATGCCTATCTTAATGGTCCTTTGAAACGCGCTGGGATTGGATCCATCAACAACCTCCTTCCTCATTGGCTGAAGCTCGTCAACAATCCGCATCTTCATCGAGCTTGCAATCAAGAGGGCTATTTCAAGCGCTTCCATGTCCAGCAAATGGGGCGGCTCCTCATCGAGTTCTACCAGGCATGCCTGTCGTTCATCTATCCTGTACATGAACTTCCTGTTCTTCAGTGCTTCGAACCTGGCAGATCTATCCACATCGCCAAGCTCACCAGCAACGGCTCTCTGGTATCTGACAAGGCGCTCCTCACGTGCCTCTCCATCTGCAAGCTTCGCAGGGCAGGCGCAGAAGAGCTTCTTCTCGGTTGCAAGGCGCTGGTGTATCTCAAGGCCGCACATGAATCCAAGTTTTTCATAATAAGATTCGTCGTGCAAGCTCTCACCTAAGAAAATAATCGTACTCAAGCCTTTCCGTAATCTCTCCAGCTATGTCCTTGGCCAGCATCTCCCGCGCCTCCTTTTCGCTGTGGTTGCCAAGGAGCCAACCAAGCTTGACATAAGCCGTTTCCGGCAGCATATCCTCACAGTATATGGCGCCAGCCGCAGCCGCAAGTCTCAGATTGGCATAAACACGCGGATTCACCCGGCCATAGAGGCACTGCGAGGTCATCCCTATTATCATACCCTTGTCGCACGCCCTCTCAATGCTGCCAAGCCACGAGCCTTCCTTCTTTGCAGGCGAGCTCGGCACATGCCCAAGGCCGGTGCCTTCTATGATTATTCCGCGGTAGCCCTTACTTAAATAATAGTCGATAATACCCGGGTCTGAATTCGGGTATGCCTTGACCAGAGCAACCTTCTCCTCGAATCCGGTAGCGGAATCCATCTTGCGCGCATGCGTACCTGCCTTCCTATAAGCCGACCGGTATCTTATCTCACCATCCGTTCCGACATCTGCAATCTGCATATTGTTGATCGGCCTGAACGCATCGCGCCTGGAGGTATGCATCTTCCTTGCTTTTGTGCCCCTGATGAGCATGCAACCCTCGTCCGAAGAGTGCGAATGCATGCATATGCAGACTTCCGCAACGTCTGACTTCGCGGCTACGTTGGCCGCGCATACAAGGTTCACGAAGGCATCGCTGGAACCCCTGTCGCTGCTTCTTTGCGCTCCTGTTATGACCACAGGACCTTTCAGATTCCCGAGCATGAATGAGAGTGCGGCAGCAGTGTAGTGCATTGTGTCTGTACCCATCGTTATTACGACGCCACGCGCCCCATCCTCGAATGCCTTTAGCACGCCGGTGGCAATCCTCCTCCACTCTTCAGCTGTCATATCCTCGCTCATTATGCCCATAAGGTTCTGAAGCTCTATGTTTGCTATGTCTGAAAGCTCAGGAACCTCGTAGAGCAGCTCCTCAGGCTTTGTGAGTATGTAGACACCTCCTGTAGTGTAGTCTACTTTGCTGCCTATCGTGCCGCCGGTGTACAGCAGTGCAATCTTGGGCAATGACGGATTCCTTCTCACTGAGACTTTTGGGAACTCGAACTTCTGTCTAGACGAGTCCAGCTTCTCTATCTTCACCTCCCTGTCAAACAGCAATCCAACATTGTAGCCGTCCTTCTGCTTTATCACAATAATATCGCGGTTTCCTATCTCTGGCCTGGGCATCAGCACCCCCTCGAACGTGTCTGGGCCGGAGGATACCCTAACAGAATCGCCTGCCTTGATTCCCTTTCTATCAAATTCCTTTACAAGAGCGTCGCTGTACACGAAATGGCCAATGCAATAAGGATATGATATCGCATCATGTATTAAAATGCATTCTGATTGGCACAACCCCCTCAGCCGCGCAAAGTTTAAATAATTTGCACGAGCCATGCACCATCTGTTGCTATCAAAATGGATACCATGCAGTTTGGCATCGGACGGTGGAACAATGCTAAGGACCCAATACCATACCGCAGTCAATGCGCATCATCTGTCATCAAACCTCAGGGGCGAGCAGGCGATGCACGCAGGTCTGCATGGCCCCGCCAAGGCCTGCCTGCCGGCCGATAGGCAGTCGAGTAGGAAGACCACAGAGGCAGCCTGGGAAAAGCAGGAGCGTGAGTGGGGCATGTTTGTGCAGGCTATCATTGGGCAGAGGGTCACCGCAACAAACGGGGAAGAAGTAATGAAGATAGCCCTTGTCAGCTTCCCGTTGCCCCCCGGAGTGGAACAGAAGGGCATTGAGATAATAAAGAGTGCGATGAGAGGGCGTTTCTTAGAATCAGATCTACGGACATTCAACGATGAAGGCACCCTAATCGGCTACTTCTCAACGGCACACGGCGGGATTGGGGAATCACGTAAGATAATATCCGACCTGTACGGTGCTGCTGGCGTAAACGTGGCCAAGTTCCACCCGGATCTCTCGGCTTCTAACGTCAGGAACTTCTATCTCTTCCAGGAGTCCCGCAGGTCGCGCCTGGGCATTCTGGAAGCTGATATAGCGGCCGTGCTCTCATCGCCTGCACACATCGGTTCTTCGGCATGGGATACGCGCTTTGGGGGCGGCTTCAGGCAGGAGTGGATATACAAAGGCGGAAAGATTTATGCACCCAATGCAAAGGACGAACTGATAGAACTCACCGTGGGTCTTGCGAACAAGGATGCGGATTTCGGGCACAGTAAATGGCTCGCATGGCTGATACAATCGATAAGCAGCGCATATTCAAACGGCGCCAATTCGTTCGTAGGCTTCCATTCGGACAGTACTATAACGGTAAACATGTGCGCAGGCTCTGACGGCTGTGCAACCTTCTACAGGCAAACAATGGTGCTACCGTATGATGCTCCGTTCCAGTACACTACTGCTGTGGATCCTTACGCTGCGATTGCTAACCGGGAGGTGAATGGCAATAGTAAATCAAGTGCCAGTTCAGGAAGCGGAAATGCATCATCCGGCGGAGGACAGGACAGCGGCAACTCCTCAATCTGTCCCGGCTGCAAGAAGGACAAGGGGGTATGCTCGTGCAAATACCATTCCGCAGTAAGGGTCAGAAGGTAGGTGGTTGACTGTCATCCGAAATCGTCCGCTTTAGGTCCGCAGCCTGCGAGCCGTTGGCAAATGTTCTTAAACAAAGCCATAGGAGGGATACAGATGCGCCAAGCGGAAGCCACATGGCGCTGCCAACAGATTCAAGATTCACGTTCCTTGCAATATCAGTGCCTTCGACATTTCAGCAGGGAGTAATACCGGATGGAGAGGAGCCTCCATGGGGGATGCTGCGTGTCGTCGCGTCTGCAAGGGAACAGTATGGCATCGATGCGGGCATACTCGACGCACACAGGCTGAAGCTGGATCAGCGCGGACTCCGAGAGCAGTTAAAAACAATCACGCCTGGAGTGGTAGGACTAAACCCAACATCAGTCAACGTGCGCGAAGCACAGCATATAGCAGGAATATGCGACGATCTTGGCATCCCCTATTTACTGGGCGGGGTGCATGCCACAATAGACCCTGCAGTCGCGCGCTCGGATTTCCCGAACGCAGCCGCGATAATCAGAGGAAATGCCGAGGTTGCAATAGGGCCCTCGGTCAGGGCGATCATCGATGACGTAGGCGTCGAGATACAGGGTGTCTATTTTAGGGGGCATAGTGGTCCTATGCATGCATACGCGCAGAGGATGCCTGCCGATGAACTGCCATTTGTAAACCAGAAAAAGCTAGTGGTGCAACCGATATACACGCATACAGTGACCATCAATGGTAGGCAGTCAAGAATTGACGAAGCCACTCTATTCGTGACGCAAGGCTGTCCATACAAATGCACGTTCTGTGCGTCGCCTGTTATGACAAACAGGACCGGAAGATCGGGCAGGCCTTATGACAGGCCTACAACAGACCGGATAGTTGCAGAAGTCGCCCATGTCGTCGACGAACTCGGTGCCAATGCAGTCCACTTCCTTGACGATATGGCCTTTCCCCAAGCGCCGCACATAAAGGAATTCCACGACCAAATATCTCGAGCAGGACTACTCGGCAAATTCGTGTGGAGGGGGCTTGGCCGGGCAAGCCTGATCGAGAGATTCGACGACAGGACACTTGAGCTTATGAAGGAAAGTGGTGCGTGGAGAGTGACACTCGGAATAGAAAGCGGGAGTGAAGAGATCCTGCGGCAGATAGACAAGCGTGTAACTGCCCGGCAGGCAGCCGCCGCGGTAGACAGGCTATCAAGGCATGGGATACAAACAAAAGGATACTTCATAATGGGGTTTCCCACAGAGACCGAAAGGCAGATGTTGGAGACCCGCGATCTTATGATGAGACTAAGGGACGCTGGGATGGCCGAGGCATCCGTCTTCCAGTTCCACCCATATCCTGGCACAGGCGAGTACAGCAGGCTCGCAGAATCGAAACCAGATATAATCGCGCAGCTACCGTACCTTCGCGGCGGCGATCCAAAAAACCAGGCCGGACATAACACGTGGCTACCGCCTGACCTTGAGATAGCCGACGTACCAAGTAGCGTAGTCCAACGCCATGTGATTGCCGCAATGGCCGATTTTTACGGAGGAGAAAACACAAGTTGATATAACTGTTTTTAAATTCAGATACCTTTTAATATTCAGGCAACACATATTATGGTACTAACCTGCTGATGAGATGGACAAGACCATAGTATATGTATCGGTTGCACTGGCGGCACTTGGCATAGTGGGGGTCCTTGCAGTATCATCCCTATCAGGTCACACTGCCCATCTTCCGGCAAGCAGCCAGCAGGCTGCATCATCAGGCGCAGCCGCACACAAAAATACCTCTGCTGTATTATTCTCAAGCACACCGTATGCACAATATGCGTATCTCATATCCACAACGCCGCTCTCGCAGCAGGCATCAGCCGCGCTTGCGGGATTTGACATGAACAGCACTGTCCTGCCAAACAACACGCAGAAGATAACAGTGACGCTGCACGGGACAGGCCAGAGCCAGACGATCCTTCTAGCGCCAGGCAACAAGCTCTACATAGTCGAGGCCGCCTTCGGAGACGATGGCTACGGGTATGATGCCTCGCTTGGAGATGATGGTTTTGTCGTAGTGAACCAGAGCGGCTACATGGTCTGACCAAGGTGCCACTGATACGATGAAGATCCTAAACCAGCACATTGCTGCAATGTACCTTTGGGCCATAGCATTGCTAGTGGCAGTTGCCGCGATCTCCAGCTATACAATGCACACCATTCCCTTCCCGCTGCTGGTCGCCGTTGCAATAGCCGCAGCATCAGAACTATTTCTGACCACGTTTTACCTAAAGAGGCCGCTAAAGATACCGATCTCAGGGGTCATAACAGGGCTTATAGTCGGCTCCGTTGCGCAGATCAACGCACCCTTGGCTGCAGCCGCTGTTGCCGCTGCAGTTGCCATAGCATCCAAGATCTTCATAAGGAGCAAGGGGGTGAACGTCTTCAACCCTGCGGCATTCGGTATTGTGGTGGCAATGCTAATATTCTCTATAAGCGATGAATGGTGGGCTGCGGGAACCTACAACATTGCCGGATTAACTCTCTCAATAGCACCAGTGCTACTCATACTGGCATATCTGGCCAAGCGCCTTACTGCCTCTGCCTCTTTCATAATCACATCTATGGTGATCAGTGTTATACTTGCGCCAGCAGCATACTCCCTCTCCATTTCCGGGATAGATGCACTTGTCTTCGGGATCAATTATTACCTTGCCTTCGTGATGATCGCAGAGCCGAAGACCTCGCCATCAAAGAGGCTGCACCAGGTGGCGTTTGGGGTTGCCATAGCCGCACTCATAACCGCGCTTGCGTTACTCCGCCTGCCCTCATCGCCCATCCTTCTTGCGCTTCTGATCGGAAATGCTGCATACTCAGTATCGAGGCGCCTGTCCATACGCATGCATCGCCCTTCAGCACAGCAGGTATCATCCACTGCGGCCTAGTCACTGCTCGTTATCGGTCTCCGCCTTCTTCTGCTTCTTGGCAGGCGCGGCCTGCGGCGCCCCCTGCCCGATCTTCTCGACCCCCAGGACTCCTATCGGAGTCGGAAGGCTGAAGCCCTTGCTTTCAGTCGGAATGAATACTATCTGGTTGCTGGCACTGTTCATACTTATCTCATACATCATGTTGAGCGAACGCAGCTGCATTGCATAGGGATCACTCTCGTACTTCTTTGCGGCATCGAGCATCTTGTCCGCAGCTAGCGACTCGCTCTCGGCCAGCGCAACCCTCGCCATCTTCTCCCTCTCTGCGGTCGCAACCTTTGCCATCGCATCCTGCAGGTCCTGCGGGATCTTGACATCCTTTATCTCCACGGATGTCGCCTTTATGCCCCAGTCACCAACCCTTTCCTGGATCACTGAGTCGATGTCATTGCCTATGGTGTTTCTGCCGGCCAGCATGTCGGAGAGCGTATTCCTCCCTATGATATCCCTGAGTGCAGTCTGCGCCGCAAGCTGCACCGAATTGTAGTATGATTGGACATTCAAAGTGGCCTTCTCAGGATCCGCCACCTGCCAGAAGAGTATTGCCTCTACGTTCACGGGCACATTGTCCTTAGTGAGCGTCTGCTCGGCGCTGAACGAGGTATTGATAACCCTCAAATCGATCAGTATAGGCGTTTTCTCGATGAATGGTATTATCAGGACAAAGCCCGGCCCAATGATGCCCTTGTAAGACCCTAGTCTTAGCACAGGCATCCTGTTCCACTGGCTTATTATGCGCACAGACATTGCAATAAGTACGAGGAAGACTAGAACGCCGCCTATAAACCCAATGACGATACTTATGGTGCTGAAGATAAGGCCTGCCACAACGCCGCCCAGCACGTCCAACACTACGGCAGTAACGCCGCTATAGCTTCTCATGCGCTAGACACCTCCCGATTCTATAGATGGCTCGCCCGCTTAATAAACATTCGTCCCATCCCTGCGGCGTAGGCTGCCAAGAGAAACATTATATAGCTTTTTACCTCATGGATAGTGAGGCAAAAGGCGATCTGATGGGAATATTCGACTTATTTGGAAAGAAGGATGTAAAGGAGAACCTGGGAATGAAAGGCCCTTATTCGATAAGTACCTCATTCACACCGTTCCATCTGCAGGCAAACGTAAGGAGCAGGTCAACGCTCACGATGCGCATAAAGAACATGACCAGTGAGGCGGTGATGGGCTCTGTTGTGGTAGAGGTGCCGGACAGGCTGAGTCTCGATGAGACTGGGTTCACCAAGCAGAAGGAGGTCAGGTTCGGCAATCTGTCAGCCAACGAGGAGAAGGAGGCAAACGTCGAAGTCTACAGCAGCACAAATACCGATAAGGGGGAGTACACGCTAGGCGTGACGGCATTCGTGCACTACCGGGACTATGCGCACGTGCTCAATGCCGTGAAGAAGAGGGCGATCCTGCAGGTCGTCTGAATATAATTAAAATCCGCAGTAAGAAACCGGCAAGCAGGCACCGCTACCCATGGCCTAGTATGCGCTGCCAACATTGTGGCAAAGGGGCCGTAAGGTGCTTGCACGGTCTTGCCAAAACGGTAAAAAGTCGGCCGCAAACCAGCGATTCAAATACCTAGCTAGACATCGGGGTGCCTTGCCTTGGCCACGGATCCCGCAAGCTCATCCAGGCTGACAACCACGTCCTTAATTACCGCAACGCAAACCGGATCAGGGCAGCGCATCTGTCTCGTGTCATGGCCTTACTTCTCCACGGCCTCCTTGGTCTGCTGAGTAGCCGGCTTTGCCTGCGGTGTAGGAGCCTGCATCCTGCCAATCACATCGGCAAGGCCACGTGCTACATCTATGCCCTTTTCCGTAAGGAAGATCCTCTTCATCCTGCCGTGCTTCTCGCTGCGCACCATGCCGGCCTCTTCGCACCTCCCAAGGAACCTGCTGGTGTGTATGTAGGTCACGTTTGCGGCTTTTGCAAGGTCCGCAATGTACCACTCCCTGCCGGAGTCTGAGAGCATGAGCAGCAATCTGGCCTGCTTATCCTTGAAAAGGAGCATGCCAACGGAATCGGCCATAAGGATCCTTTTTCATCTATGAGTAAGTTTAGACGAGGGCAACGTATATAAATGTAAAGTATTCAATAAGAATGGGAATTATAGAGGAAAAGGCGAGAAAATGGTAAAATATGTGATTGCTGAGCAACTGGTAGGCAAGGAAGTCGTTACTGCGGACGGATTCGACCTGGGCAAGTTCGTCGACGCCGAGATGAATGAGTCAAGCGGCAAGCTGAGCGCCCTTATCGTCGAGCCAAACGTGGACAGTGAGTATGTCAACAAGCTTAACGTGAAGGGAGGCAAGCTCAAGGTGCCCTACTCAAGCGTGCAGGCAGTCAATGATTTTATTGTTGTAGAGAAGAAGGGCCTGTGACAAAGGTGATCTAATCATAATTGCTGGCGGCGACGAAGCGGGCCGCGGCGCAGTCATAGGTCCACTTGTTGTCGGCATGGTAAGCGTGCAAAAGGGCCGCGAACAGAAGCTGGCAAGGATAGGGGTAAGGGACTCGAAGATGCTGACCCGCAGAAGGCGCGAGTTCCTCTATGACGAAATATACGCCGTGGCTGACGATGTCAGGGTCTACAAGATAAGCGGTCTTGAGATAAACAAGGCCATGGCTGCAGGAATATCGATAAACGAGCTGGAGGCGATGCACTTCGCAAAGCTTATAGACGGCTTGAAATCCAGCCCGTCGCGTGTCTTTGTTGATTCCCCAGATGTGATATCAACAAGGTTTGGGGCCAGGATAAGCATATTCTCAACAAGGCCGATGGTGGTGGCCGGTGTAAAGGGCAAGAGGCAGAGCGATGGCGTGGATAGGATCAGGATAGTATCAGAGCACAAGGCGGATTCAAGATATCCTGTCGTCTCAAGCGCAAGCATAATAGCCAAGGTTGTCAGGGACAACGAGATGGACAGGATAGAAGAGGAGGTGGGCATGGAGATAGGATCCGGATATCCGTCTGACAGGCACACTGTCGATGCGATAAGGGCAAATCTGGAGAACGTGGAGTTGCATCAGTACATAAGGGAGCGCTGGAAGACGATGCTGCACATCCGCCAATCAAAGATAGCGGACTTTTTCGGCTGAAGGGATATGAGAGTCGCATTCTATGGGGAGAGGGGCGCATACAGCGAACAGGCCGCATACGAACTTTTCGGTGCAAGCGCGCATCTCATTCCCTGCAGATTCCTAACAGACGTATTCAGCACAGCCTCAGGCAAGGCAGACTACGGGGTAGTTCCAATAGAGAACTCGATAGAGGGTGCTGTTACGCAGACTTATGACCTCCTCCTAAACTCCAAGCTGCAGATAACTGCTGAGCACGTGCTGCGCATATCCCACTGCCTGATCGCGGCCCCAGGAACGGACAGGTCATCGATAAAGAGAATATACTCGCACCCGCAGGCACTTGCCCAGTGTAGGGAATACATAGAGAAGCTTGGGGCTGATCCGGTGCCGTTCTACGATACAGCAGGCAGTGTCAAGATGCTCAGCAGCGAGAAGCCGGCAGACGCGGCTGCCATAGCCAGCGAGAGGGCAGCCAAGCTATACGGTATGGATGTGCTTGCGAAGGGAATAGAGACCGACAAGCACAATTATACCCGCTTCTTCGCGGTATCGTCGCGCGCCGCAAAGGCAGGTAATAAAACTTCAATAGTCTTCACTGTGAAGGATGCTCCGGCTTCCCTCTTCCATGCCCTAAACTGCTTTGCGCAGAACGGGGTCAACCTGGACTACATACAATCAAGGCCCGTTCTCGGCAAGCCATGGAGATACAACTTCTACATCGACTGCGAAGGAGAGAGCGCAAAGGGCAACCTGAAGGAGGCGATAGCCAGGTTGAAGGAGGAGACCGCATACGTAAAGGTGCTTGGCACGTACATGAAGGCCAGGCACGGGGTAGTGTGAGGATATATGGCAAGAGCCGCGAAGGAATTGGTGAAGCGAATATGGCAAACAGATACGGCTTAGGCAGAAGGATAGCAATAATAGGGGGCTACGGGCAGATGGGCGAGTGGTTCTCCGGGTTCTTCAAGGGCGAAGGCTACGAAGTTGTCATATCCGGCAGGGATTACAGGAGGACTGCCGCCATGTCAAGGAAACTGGGCGTAAAGGCTGCAAAAAGCAATCCAGAGGCCGTCAGGGGCGCGGACATAGTAATGATATCGGTACTGCCGTATTCATTTGAGCATGTGCTCCGCGAGATAGCACCGCATATCAGAAAGGGACAGAAGGTGATCGATGTTACCTCTGTCAAAGTGCTCCCCGTGAGACTGATGCACAAGTACATCAAGAATGCGCTCGTGCTGGGCACTCATCCAATGTTCGGCCCAAGCGCCGATAGGAGGGGCCAGAATTTCATCCTTACCCCAACCAATCCAAAAGAGAGGAGATACGCTAACGAGCTGGGCAAATTCCTGCGCAAGAGAGGGTTCAATATAAGCATAATGTCACCGCAGGAACACGACTCGATGATAGGTGCGGTGCTCTCCCTTACGCATTTCATAGGCCTTGTAACCGCGGATTCATGGAGGAAGATGGGGGTCGAGAAGCACATGAGGACAAGCAGCACGAGCTTCAGGTTCCTCTCCGATTTTGTCAGGAGCGTTGTCGACTCCAATCCAGATCTCTATTCATACCTCCAGATGGATGTGCGCGATGCAAGCAAGGCCGAGAGGCTCTTCATAAGCACAGCAGAGTATTGGACGGCCATGATCGCGAAGAGAAGGAGGAGGGACTTCTCACGCAGGATGAAAGCACTGAGCAGGTACGTTGGTGACATACAAAGCAACTGGAAGCGGTAGGCCATGCAGACACCGCTTCTACAACAAACCGAACCAGGCCCGCGAAGAATGCCCTACGATGTAAACCAGGTAGACGATATTAGCAAGTATCGCAAACCCAAACCATAAATAAAGCGCATTTGCAAGTATGAGTGCGTACCCTCCATGAGCTGCGAGGCCCAGGTTCAACGCCTGATCCCCTGCGAGGCTGCTGACACCGCTCTTGACGGTAGCTATCGATACGGCGTCGGCCAGTATGCCATAGCAGTAGAATGCGATGCCCAGGTACCAGCCCCATCTCTTGCCAGCCAGCAGTCCATAGGCGACCATGATGCCAGCGAGTACATCCAGCGCTATTGCAATGATCTCAGGAACCCCGCTTAAAACAAAGCCGAGTACCGGCATTGAGCTTCTCTGCAGATTCAGTATGGTTACAAATACACCAAGCCCAGCGAATTCGGCAAGGATGGTTATGCCCACTGGCCGCGTGCCAGGCGCAGCAGCATCCCGCCCCGCAGCTGCATCCTTGCCCTCCGCAGATGCGGCGTCCTTGTCCTTGCTTACGGTATATAGGGCGCCGTAGCTCTCTGTTGCCGACCCCCCATGCACTGCCTCTATGTGCCTGTCGATATCCTCCAAGCTCTTCGACTGGTGGCCGCAGATCCTGCATGTGTATACATTGGCCATGATGACAATATCGCATTCCACCATTAAATAATTTTTGCACCGCTTCCATCTTCTCGGCAAAAAAGCCTGAAAAGTCATATATTTAAATACGCCACGCATGCGAAAATGGTCTTTGCTTCCACTATTCCACTACTAAGCGTTTAAATACTTTTGGTGGGCAGGTTACTATAAATAGTGGTTGCAGACGTCGCGCTGCACTACATGTTGTATATAGACGACTGGGTGTTCTCATGGTGGATATAGAGAAAAAGGCCGAAGTGATTGGGGAGACAAAGACTCTTTTTGAGGAAAAGCTTGTTGAATTGCCAAAGGAAACTCTTGATTTTTTCGGGGGGGATGAGATACGCGCACGCGTCTTCTACGAAAAGTATGCACTCAAGGATCAGAGCGGCAAGACTGTGGAGAAGACACCATATGAGCTCTGGGCCAGGGTTGCCAAGGAGATAGCAAGCGTCGAGATGACGGAGGCCAAGCGTAGCGAGTGGCTCGGGAAGTTCAAGTGGCTGCTTTCCGACTTCAAGTTCCTTCCCGGCGGGAGGATAATGTTCGGCGCAGGGCAGCAGAGAAAGAACACGCTGCTCAACTGTTACGTGATCCCGATCAGGGAGGACAGCATCGAGGCCATATTCGACTGGTGCAAGGAGGCTGCGAGGACATACAGCTACGGCGGCGGAGTCGGTACCGACATAAGCACGCTGCGGCCAAAAGGCGCGCCTGTGAACAACTCGGCAGTATACTCTACAGGCTCCACGTCATTCATGAACATATTCAGCGAGACCACCCATACGATAGGCCAGTCAGGCAGGCGCGGCGCGCTGATGATAACACTCAGCGTAGACCATCCTGATATCATGAACTTCATAAACATAAAGAAGGACATGAAGAATGTCAGGTATGCGAACATAAGTGTCAGGATGACTGACGAGTTCATGAAGGCTGTCGAGGAGGACAAAGATTTCACGCTCAGATACGAGAACAGTGTGGTGGGCAGGTACGAGAGGACGGTCAGGGCCAGAGACGTATGGAAGGAGCTGGTCTCCTCAGCTAGGGACTGGGCTGAGCCAGGTCTCATCTTCTGGGATCAAGTGAAGAGGTACTCGCCTAGCGAGTACAATGGGATGGAGGTCATAAGTACCAACCCGTGCAGCGAACAGCCCCTCCAGGGATACGGCGCATGCGACCTGGGCAACATCAACCTTTCAGCATTCGTGCTGGACGCATTCACTGACAGGGCAAGGCTTGACTGGGTGAACCTGGAGAAGTCTGCCAGGTACGCGGTCAGATTCCTGGACGACGTGCTCGACTACAACGACAGCAAGCACCCGCTCAAGCAGCAGAGCGACGCCGCGCGCAACAGCAGGAGGATAGGGGTTGGAGTCACCGGACTGGGGGACATGTTCATCAAGCTGAAGATAAAGTACGACACCGACAAAGCGCTGGCATTCGTTGACGACCTCTTCAACAAGATAAAGCACACAGCATACGACGAGAGCATAGAGATAGCCAAGGAGAAGGGGTCGTTCCCGCTTTTCGACAAGGAGAAGCACCTCTCCATGCCTTTCATAAAGACACTTTCTCCTGAGACCAGGCAGAAGATATACAACTTCGGCCTGAGGAACGTGGCAATACTTACCATACCGCCTGTAGGCAGCGGATCGGTCCTGGCTGGCACATCCAGCGGGGTAGAGCCCGTCTTCGCATTCAGCTACACTCGCAGATCCGAGTCCCTCAGCAAATCGGTGTTCAAGGTCTATCATCCCCTGGTGATGGAGTACATGAGGATAGCGAATTTAAAGGACGATGAGCTGCCCGATTTCTTCGTTCCGGCCCACAAGATACAGCCGGAGTTCAGGGTCAAGATGCAGGGGGTGATCCAGAGGCACATCGACAGTGCGATCTCATCAACCGTCAACCTTCCCAGGGAGACTACCGTACAGCAGGTCGAGCAGATATATATGCAGGCCTGGAAGGCCGGGTGCAAGGGCATAACGGTCTACAGGGAGGGCTCCAGGGAGGGCATACTGATAACAGACGAGCAGGCCGATGCGGCAAATGGCGAGAGGAAGAAGGAGCTCCAGCTTCCTGCGCAGCAAACAGTCGAAGAATGGGAGAGGCCGCACATGATGTCCGGGCAGACGATAAAGATAAGGACCCAACAGGGCCCTCTATACGTCACCGCCAACTTTGACAACGACTCAATAAGAGAGGTATTTGTCAACCTGGGCAAGACCGGGAGTGAGGAGAAGTCGTACTGCGAGGCCATAGGGAGGCTGGTCAGCAAATACCTTCAGCTCGGCGGCAACGTCAAGGAGGTAATAGACTGCATGAAGGGGATAAAGTCCAACTCTTCAATCTCCTGGGACAACGGCATGAAGATATACAGCATACCGGATTCGATAGCCAAGGCGCTGGAGATCGTATCCGGACTCACAACACCGATGTATGCCGCAAGCCTTACACAGACGAGCACAGAGAGCCCAATACAGGTGGCAGGGCAGCAGCTTCCGATAACCGGTGCAAAGGACGGCTGGCTTAATGCCGAGGTCTGCGTCGCGTGCGGAGAGAAGGGAGTCGTGCACGAGAACGGGTGCTACACATGCAGGATCTGCGGATACACCAAATGCGATTGACGTATTAACATGAAATGCCCATACTGCGGATTCAATAATACTGACGTTCTTGATTCCAGGGAGACCGTAGGGGGGGACAGCATAAGGCGTAGAAGGGAGTGCGCTTCGTGCAAGAAGCGTTTCACCACCTACGAGCGCGTTGACCTGGCCGACATAACCGTGATAAAGAAGGACAACACTAGGGAGCCGTTCGACCGCAGCAAGATACTCACCGGGATGACGCGAGCCTGCGAGAAGAGGCAGATAAGCAGGGAGCGCATAGAGGCGGTAGTAGACAAGATGGAGATGAGGATAAGGGCGCGGGGGGTCAGGGAGATAAGATCCAGGGAGATAGGGGACATGGTGGTAAGGGAGCTATTCAAGCTAGACCCGGTCGCCTACATAAGATTCGCCAGCGTATACAACAACTTCGACTCGCCTGAGGAGTTCAAGAAGGCAGTAACCCTGTTCAAGAACAGGACAAGAAAGATAAGGAGGAGCATAAAGGCGGATGGCAGGATTATGCCCGGCAGCAAGTAGCCAAGTAGCTATGAGACCGGCACAACCACCGTGCCGTACAGCGAATGCTGAAAACCCGAATCCTGGTCGGTGTAGTTCACGATGAGCGCGCCGCGGTACACTGCTCCTGGCACTGCATTGAACGGCGCACCGGAGTAATAGCACTGTATCGAAGGAAATGTATAGTTGCTGTCCATCTGGATTGTCACTTGGTTTGAAGGCGGGTTGTCTGGTTGCTGCATGTACGCGCCGAGTATGGTGTCATTGGAGTTGCATTCTATGCCGGTCACGTTTATCGCCTGCGTTGTTGTCTGGAAGATATCCACAAGGAGCATTCCGTTCTGAGACATGTAGATGTTCTCGCACGTGAACCCCGCCGGCATCACGCACTCTGTCTGAGGCGCAGGGCTGAACACCCGCAGGGCGAAGAGCGCGGCCACCACTATGGCTATGATTATTATAGCCCACGAGTATGTTGTAAGGTACTCTATGGCATTCTGCAGCCTCATCTCAGCACGCTATGATATGCACAGTAAGATATAAAGATGGCGTGTATGCTTACGTTATCTTTACGCTCACCCTGCCATATGCCAGTGAAATGGAGCTTGTGACGTCATCCTCATACTCAATCGAGACGTATCCTGAGAAGACGTCTCCGACCTGCCCTCCCTGGAATGCGGTTGTAGGGCTGACTAGGCACTGCATGCTTGTCGTTACGTTATCTCCCACGGGAAGATAGTATTGCTGCGGGAGTGAGTTTTTATATTGCAGCATTGCGTTGGACTGGTTGGTGCCGCAGCCAAAGCCTATAACGTTAACAGGGTCTGCCGTATTGTCCGTTATGGTGTACGTGATCAGACCGTTCGCCGCCATCGACACGTTGGTGCACGAAAAACCGCCGCCCATGGCGCACTCTGCGCTAGCCTGGTAGTTTGCCGTATTAAATACGCCTAGGAAGAAGAGGACTCCTATGACTATCATTATCAACAGCACTGCCCACCCATAGGTGGTCAGGTACTCCATCGCACTCTGCAGCTTCATACGGATCAGATGATGTTTGAACGGAAAAACTTAAATTGGATTCCCCGGCAGGTTAAACACCAGTGGTCGGGTCCATACTTGGCGTTGCGCATGATGCTGAATGCGGCTCAGGCGGTTATCACAGAGCAGCCATCCTTCTCAACAATCATCTCCTTCTCAGCCTGTGCCACCATGCCGCCCCTCCTCTCAACCAGGACTGGGAACCGGTCAAGCGCATCAGCCGCTGAGAGGTCCGCTATAGCCCTGAGCACTGTGAATTCGGTCTGCCCTCCAATATCCCTAAAGAGCCATCTGAGCGCGAACGGATACGTTGAATACTTGGCGTCTATGAAATCGGCAATGACCCTTGTGCTTGCCAGCCTGGCAGCAGGCGATCCTACCTTCTGATATATCTGCAGCGAAGCGCCATCCTTCACCCGTCCCTCTCCGTCGGTCATAAACGGCTCTATAGCAATGACCTCTCCCTCTTCAAGCGCGGTCTCGTCTCCGTTATCATAATTGGGTATGAAGATGCGTGCGTGGAGGTCCTCCCTGCTGACTCCATGGCCCCCAAGGTTGCGTATCGGCCTAAATCCCTTCGCCCCCGCAACCTTCTCCACAGCAGCCCCTATCTCGCATACCTTCCTGCCCGCCTTTACCATGCTTATCGCCTCCTCCAGCGCCTCCTCCGAAGCCTCTATGAGCTTTGCCTGCCCGCCTGTCAGATCGATGGTCATCGCGCAGTCTCCAAGATATGCTCCCTTCCTTGCGCCTAAATCAACCTTCACCACGTCGTTATCGGTGAACACCGCGGTGTCATCTATGGCAGGCGTGTAATGCGCGGCCTGGCTGTTGAGAGAGAGGTTCACCGGGAAGGCCATCCCAAACCCTCTCTCCATTATGAATGCCTCTATCACCCGGGCTGCATCAAGCAGCTTGACACCTGGCTTGACCACGCTTCTTGCGTGTTGCAGCGCCTCATAAGAGACCTTGCCCACCTCCTTCATCGCATCATAGTCATACTCGTCTTCCATATCACAACCTCTTCTGGGAGCCTCCGGCCTTAAGCTCGTTCTCGCTAAAGCCCAGCTCCTTGAGTATCTTGAGTGTCGATGGCAGTATCTGGTGGTTTATGTAGTAGTCGGGATCATAGTCCCTTGCCATATCCTCAAGCTCAGCCTTCTCAGATATGGAGTCACCATGCCTGGTTATCACATAACCTATGGTTGCGCCCTCCACCTGGTCCCGCCTCCTGAATCCAGTCGCTATTGCCTTCCTAGCCGCGGCAAGTTCAGGCGACGTGGCATCGTAGCTCTCTATCCTCTTCCTCAGCTGTGTATATATGGTCAGCTCCTTTAGCGGCACCTTCCCCTCCTTGAGCCTCGCTACAACATCCTTGACTATCGCAACAGCCTTCTCCTTGCTGCCGTCCTTGAGTATGGCCTCTAGCACCCTCTTCTGCGTGTCCTTTGCTATGAAGGACCAGTCCCTCCTGACCAGTTCAAAGCCGCGTATCTTTATGCGGCCGGATTCTGAGAGCAGTGCATACTTCTTCTTTGCGCCAGCCCCCTCGCCGCCCCTCTTGCCTACAAAGACGCCGCGGGTGTAGAAGTCCTCAAGCTCAAGCTCCATCGATTGCGGCAGCGTACCGTTCACCTTTTTTAGCAGTGCCAGGGCGTCGTCCTTGGTCTTGCTTCCCATCTGC
Organism: Microcaldota archaeon; assembly: GCA_021817325.1. Classification (GTDB taxonomy): domain Archaea; phylum Micrarchaeota; class Micrarchaeia; order Micrarchaeales; family CABMGC01; genus JAKAVK01. Next base: position 43,225 of record JAKAVK010000023.1, read on the forward strand.
AGGAACTGGCTGTCTGTGTCTCCGTAGATCACCCTGAAGCCGGCAGCTTCGGCCTCTGTCATGGTCTTGGTCAGGTAGGCCCTTCCGAATGCGGTCACTGCCGCGGCACAGTCTCTGGAGTACCATCTCGACCTGGCGTAGCCGAGGTATCCATAAAATGAGTTCGCAAGTATCTTGAGCGCACTGGACCTTGCCGCCAGCGTCTGGTTGTCAGGATCCTTCTTGTATGCCTTCTTCACCTCCGCCCTCTCGGCAATCAGCACCTTAAGCGCCTGCGGGATTATCCCAGCGGGGCTCTTCCTGAACCTGGTCCCGTCCGGTGCCTCGTAATAATCATCGCATCCCTTGCACAGCGCCGACGGGTCTATATTGTGCGCTATGATGATCGACGGGTACAGTCCACGGAAGTCGAAGACCACAATCCTGTCATATATGCCAGCCTCAGGAGTCTTGACATACGCCCCCTCTATCGGGTTAGCGAGCCGCAAGCCGATCTCGTTCTCTTCCGGCTTGTCCGGTATGAGTTCGTTGTTGCTGCACGCATACCTCATCAGGAAGTACTCAACCAATTGCCCTGCCGTTGAGATCGTGGCCTCTCCCAACGATGAGCCGCTTATCTTGGCTATCTCTATCTCAAGGGGCATGAAGAACTCGTAGAGCTTGGAGAGAGCTATTGAATCGCTTAGCGAGTAATCCGCAAACTCCTCAAGCTCCCTGCCTCCCCTGTCCCATATCTGCCATATATTGGGCTTCTCAACCATTATCTTGGTATCCCCTGTTATGGACCTGTAGACCTCGCTAAGGGTGAACCTGTTTATCTTGAGCAGCTTCTCAGAAGCGCCTACCACAGAAACGAACTTGGTTACGTTGTATATGTCCGCATTGGTCCTGCCGGGGATCCTGAATGCCTCTATCAGGCCGTGATGCTCTCCCTTGGGCTCCTCGCCGTACCTCGTTATGTCGAATGGAACCCTGTTCTTCTGAGCCCTTTTCTGCAGGTAAGGCAGGTCGAAGTTGGAGGAGTTGTAGCCTGCTATGACATCCGCATCCGTCTTCTTCACCACGTCTATGAATGCCTGTATCAACTCCCTCTCATCCTTTAGCTGCACCACAAAGTCCCTGTCTATCTTCTTCGTGGTGAGCACCTTGTGCTCGCCGCCGCTGGTCACGTAGCTTATCATGATTACCGGATCGACCTCTGGCCTTGGCACGCCAAGCGGGTTGTAGGTCTCTATGTCAAAGCAGATGTAGCTGGGCTCCCCGCCGCTTACCTTGGCCGGCTTTATTTCGTCAACCACAAGCTTTCCGTCCTGGTCATGCGCCTGTACCTGCACGCCTGCCAGCGGGGAGATGCCCTTGTCTATAAGATAGCGCTTCCAGAAGACTATGTCATACTCATAGACCGCCCCAAACTCGCGCATCTTGTCACTAAGTTTTGGCACGTGTCTGGAGTTATATACTTCGATCCTGAACACGGTCTCATCCCTTCCCGCAAGGCTCATCGTCCTCCTGGAGACGCCATGAACCTCAATAACATCGTTGTTATCAAGTATGCGTATGCCCGCAACGGCAGACTCATCCAGCTTCTTGTTGCTGGGCAGGAGGTAGAAGTAGGGGTAGAATGAGTAGTCGTACAGGGTGTGGATCTCGCTGCCCTGCCTAAGCGTTATCCTGATAACGCTCCTGCCCTCTGCAGTGACATAATTTATGTCGATTATAATTCCTTCTAGAGCTATGCCGGCCACTGCCTTCCCCCGATGAATAGGTGAGATGGTCCTTGCCGCTCAGCCGCTGCTGACTGCCTTGCCGTCCGTTTCCTGCAGCCTGGCCCTCGATAGCGGTATCGGAGCAACGAATCCTATGGAATATGCAACGAGCGTGCCCCTTGCGCCGCACTCGAAATTGAGCAGGTTTATCACATCCTCTGCGAATCTGAGGGGCAGGGTCTTCTTCTCCTTCCAGGTTGTGCTTATCTCCTCAGCATCCTTCTTGTTCTCCCTCGAGGTTATCATGCCTATTATCTTCAGCTGTCCTACCTGCGTCGTGCTCTGCGTACCCTCGTACACCGCGGTGAACGTGAATGCTACCTCGACGTTCTCTTTATCAACCTTAACGTTGTCAAAATTGATGTTGAACTTCATGTTGGCTATGGGGTCTTTTACGTCTCTGTTTGCCTCAATCTTATTTACCTCTAAGGCGGTTATCATACAATCAACTATAACTTTATCAACATCAACATTTATAAAATACCTCGTTCCATATAACTAAATGTTGAGGGAAACGGGATAAGGCGATCTGGGAAATACAAGCGGTAGATTGCTTCATATTCTGTGACCGGGTGGATGATTAGTTGCCAAGCAGGACATCTCTGAACAGATATGGGTTGTTCGTGTCTCAAGTGCACAAGTTGACCAAGGACAGGGAAATGTGCAAGTGCGATTCAGAGATCAGGAGGAAGGCTGCTCTGATAGCTGCCATGTCATCTAACCATTCCTGGAGAACGTTCGAGTATCTTAGCGAAGGCCGGAACCTTGACAGGGGAGCCATCGCAGAGGAGACCAGGCTTGCGCTGGACAAGGGCTGGATGAATGTGACGGAGAGGGACGTCGAGGAGGTGATGACGTTGGACGTCGACGAGTACGCGTTCTCAATGTGGCTCTTTTATGCGGTGAGCAAAGACGACAGGCACAAATACAAATGCCTTTATGACGAACTCAAAAAAGAGTTCTCGATGGGCCTCGAACCTATCGAGAACAGATCCGATTACTAATCCTGAAAACAGCCGAATAATCAAAACAATCTTATAGGGGTTAGAGTCAAGTAGGTATGCGGGCGTGTGGCGTAACTTGGATAGCGCATCGGGCTTCGGACCCGGCGGTTGCGGGTTCAAATCCCGTCACGCCCGAATTAGCATTTTGGTAATTGGCCATGAAACCGGAGTTGGTGATCCGCGGGAACAGGCAGATCCTTGACAGGCTGCCGCTTGCCGTCGTCAAACTTCTTGCAGCGGGAGATGCGGCCGTGGACGGGATCGGCAAAGCCAAGAGGAGACCAGGGGGTCAGTGTAGTGGACAGGCACAGGGAGGGAGTCGTGCTGGAAGGTGTAGCACGCCTTGCGGCAAGATGCAAGGTTTGATAAAAAGGTCGTTTTGGGAATACTCAAGATACCGATCAGGCATGCAAGGGAAATACAGTAACCTGCCCTGACCTCGCAACAACCGGCCGGTGCGCGGCTGTGGCACTGCCAGGCCTAAATAAAAGCGAAAGTGTTAATAAAGTCTAGACAGTTACCAAAGTATGGCAGGCAAGGAATTTGTATGGGATGATAGGGTAAGGATATACGACACTGATTCCCAGGGAATCGTGCACTACGCCGGTTACTATCGCTTCTTTACAAACGCATTTGAGCAGTTCTCAAGGGAGAGGCTGGGATCCGAGTTCCCACTTGTAAGCGAGAGGGTTTGGTTTGTGGTGGTTGAATCAAACGCAAAGTACTATAAGCCAGCACGGCTTGGAGACAAGCTGCGCACCCACGTGCATGCAAGCATCCTTGGAAAAAAGGCAATGCGCTTCGATTTCCGGATACATAGGGGCAACGATGTGCTGTGCGATGGATACGTGGTGCAGGTTGCAATAGACAGAAGGAGATGGAAAGCGGTGGCGATACCGCAGGGCATCACGCGCCGGCTGGAGAAGCTGCGATAGCAAATAGGGGTGGAAATCACGGAGTACAGGATAGTGACCGACTGCCCTGACAGGAAGGGGGTCATAGACAAGCTAATCGACGCGGCTGCCAGAGCAGGGGCCGGCGGATACGGAAATTACAGCAGGTGCGCGATAATAACAAGGGGCTACGGTACATGGAGGCCGCAGCGCGGAGCCAGGCCGAACATAGGCAGGGTCGGAAGGATCTCTAAAGTGCCATCGGTAAGGATCGAGATGTCATGCCCAAAGGGAAGGATAGATGCCGTATGCAAAGCAATTAGAAAAGCGCACCCTTATGAGGAACCTGTAATATACTCAATAATGGTCAAGTACGGTTAATGAAGGGCATGTAGTGTAACCTGGATAGCACGGCAGCTTCCGGAGCTGTTGGTTGCGGGTTCAAATCCCGTCATGCCCGTTTTTGCTAATGCTGGGGATAGGAGTTCAACTCTCCTCGGGCCCACCAAAAACAAGCCTCTAGGCCTGCGGGTTCGGTTCCGCAGGACGGGCATGACTGGAAGCAACGGAAAGGCGGGTTCGGGGTGCGTTTCCGATATGCTTCCGAACGGTCGAAAGTCCGAAAAACAGGGTTCGGGGTTGGCTTTTCAGGACTTTCTAAAACAGGCAGAGCTGCTCAGCGGCAGCGTTTCAAAGCATCAGTTAGAGCAGGTGCGCGCGATAATATCGCAGGCGCACGAACGCCGCTTTAGAAGGCGAAGAGAGCCGAGGTACGGAACGATAAACAAAGGCTTCACTGAGCCTGAGCTGCAACGCTTCTTTAGAGCGATTGCCAGCGAGAAGTTCGCTCTTCTTTTCAAATATCAGGCATACATGGGTCTCCGAGTGGGCGAAGTCAGCAAGTTGCACATAAGCAACATCGACTTCGACAAACGAGAGCTAACATTGAAGAGCGAAAAGTCGGCGCAGCTCGACGCGCTGATAATTCCGCTTGAATTGTTCAAAGAAACAGTGGAATTTATGAATAAACATTCTGCTGAGATTAAGTTGGCCGACGGCTACATTTTCTATAAGGAAAATGATTACGGCCATACTGGAAATCTCCACATAGACGTGAATTATATAAGAAACGTCTTCCGTGAAATAATACAGAATGCGAGTCTGGATCAGACCTACGCCACAACAGAAGAGGCGTATTCAGACCATCAGCCTAGAAGCCTGCATAGGCTTACGACTCATAGCCTGCGCCACTATGCCATTACGCACTTTGCGAAATCAACTAATGGCAACATAGTCCTAGCTTCTAGGTTTGCTAGGCATTCCAGTCCGTCAACTACGATGCGCTACATAGCGAAAGACAAGGATGAGCTATACAAAAATATAGACTTCGCCTTTAGCGACAAGATAACGCCGTTAAAGCGTCTGTCCAAGTCTATTCAGCAAAAATAGCTTTAATCAGAAAACATTTTCTTTTCTTCTGATTCGATGATGTCATCCTGCGACTGTTTTGTTGTTTCTTTTGTTTCTATAAACTTCTTTATAGCCTTTGCAAGATATTCTCTAATGGATTTGTTAGTTTCTTTTAATTTTTGCTCCGTTTGACTATTAGAGCCGTGCGCCAGTTTACTTCTTAAGTCGTACGCTTCTCTAACTTTCCCAAGAATTTCATATTTCTCGTTCTTCTCATTCCCAATAAACTGCGCCGTCCTCGCCGCCACTCCATACCCTGTAATCTTAAACAATGATTCCAGTGCTATTACATTATCAAGTAGTTTATCTTCTTCATTTTCTCGTTCATTTGCATAGTTGAATCTGCGCATAGCAATAGAAAATTCATTCCAATGGTTCTTTATAAGAGGCCAAAGTCTGACGATTTCATTAATATCCTCTTGATTAATAGCAACGACAGGTGCTTCAGGTCTCAAATTATGAGCAGGCCCTATAGACCAGTTCTGCCATTCGTCAGGCCATCCCTTTGTTTCCAATATTATTGAATTAAATCCTAAATTCCCACTTTTAACCAGTCTAAAAGCCAAAGTAACCATATCAAATGTCTTCTTTACTTCAAGCCAGTTTATATCGGTTTTATTATCGTATAGTTTTTCTATTATAAAATTTATGCTTGATAGCTCTATGGTAGATATTGTTCTTGTGAAATTTTGTTCTGCCATTAGAAAAAGTTTGTTGAAGTCATTTTCAGAGACCCTCCTAATTATCAATCCGTCCTCCAAATCTATTTTCTCCACTTTACAGTCAGCCTTCAGATTTAGTATGGGCACACTCGCCTTTGCCATATTGCTTGGCATGAAATAGAAATCGACTAGTCTGTAATATAGTTCATCAAATAGCTGCTCTTCAAACTCAAAATCTTCTTTCCTATCTAGGTAATTATATAGAAATGTAAATACAAAATTTGCGCTAAACACTTCGGTAAACTGATGGTTTGCCTCTAGTTTAGGACTTTTCTTTTTTCTAATAAGTTCTATAAAGGTATTAAGGCATTCATCATGCTCTTTTAGAGGCCTAATCTGCAAATACTTTATTTGAGCGAATATAGTTATTTCAGGCAATAGTTGACTCCTTCCAAAAGAAGTTATATTTCCATATTGGTCTCTATTGGTAACCATTTTCTCCTTTTCATTTGGTATTCTCTCCTTAGATGCCGCCTCCTTAAGCAAACTAAGCGACTTTTTGATAAAAGCTAGATACTTCTCTCTAAGCTCTAAGTAATCTTTATACCTCTCACTCCCATTTGCAGCCAGAAAATAACCTCTGCTATACTTGTATTGACACCTTCTTATAAGCTCTCTGCGTCAACGACATGACATATACTGGGCAACTCATAATCTCTCTAAACTTCCAAGCTCTCTTTACATTAGGCTCTAGCTCACCGCTCCCAGCTATGGCAATAGCCACATCTGGCTTTATCTGAATAATCTTCTGAAAGCTTTTCCACTTTACTAGCTTATGGTGGTCGTATTCTATGGCTACTCTGAACTTTCCTTTCCTAGCCACGAGGTCTATCCTTCCAGTCCTCTCTGGCTTATCCTTCATCTTAAAAATAGGGTATTCCCTAGTTGTGTAATAGCCGTTCTTCCTGAATATCATCTCTAATTGATTGATTGTATCATTATGCTTTATTTCAGGACTAACTACTTTTGTTATCTGTTCCACAATCCCTTCAATCTCGCTATATGTCATTGGCATTCCATCTATTTATCGGTTCAAAATATCCGCCAATATTCAAACTCCTTCCAACGAATGTCGAACTGTATTGAACAAGATAATAATACAAAAATCCAAGCGCAGCAGGCTTTCCGTTTGCAAGCGCAAAGACATCATCATTCTCCCAATTCAGCAGAAGTCCTTTCTTAATCAATATTCCTCTATTAAGAATTACAATGAGGTCAAAAACATCAGCCCAACCACTGGTATTTATTTCGTTTTTAATAGTATCCCAAGTTGCGCCTTCATACGCAAAAACAATTCTCAATGGCCTGTTCAAAACTGGCCCAGAAGCAATAACCGCCCCTCCATTGATAGTCAAATCTTTCACTCTGGATAGAGTTCTCGCCGCCTTCCCTAATTCAGCAGAAGTCAGATTTGATTTTACTTCAATCACGCTAAACACGCCTTCTGCTAAGTAAGTTTCTATCTCACCGTATGTAATAGCCGGTGCATCATCTCTTATTATCACAACATCCAGTTGCCCTGTCGAATTATTTCTCGTATCTATTATCTCTCCTTTCGTAACTTTTAGTTTTAATGGCAGCACCTTTGCCAAGAAATTTCTGCAAAAATGCTCTCTGTTTGTACCTATATCTGTAGAATTTTCCTGTCCTCGCGACCTTTCATACTCAGCCCACAGAACAGTTGCCGTATTCTTAAAATATTCTTTCAATATCGGCTCGCCTTGTGAACCATAAGTAATATTTACATCGGGCATTTTCACACCTTTACCAGCATATAGTCATCTTTATCCGTAGTTAATTCCTTTATACTTTCCATTATCTCTTTGTTATAAGTTACCCAAGTTACAGGCAAGCCATATTTCTCCTTCTTCTCTGAATTAGCTTCAATGGCATCTTTTCTAGCCGACGTTTGTATCTCATAAGCTCGGATAGCCTTGTCACCCCATAGATACTTCTTCCGCTTATCCACAGGGTAAGCTATCAAGTCGTGAGCCTCCCGCTCCCTAGGCGCGATAACAAGCATGTTGCTTTCGTGCAATTTCTCTATGGCTTTCGTTAGAATCTGCTTGTGCAAGTCCGAGCCTGCGTTTAGCTCGTCCTTTAGGATGGCCGCAGGATCAACCCAGCGTCGTCCCGCCTCGGTAAGAGCGTAGCTCTTCTTGGCCTTCCTCCCCGGCCTATAAATCCTAAAACCCAAAGGAATATCGTATCAAGCGTGAAGAAAACAACCTGGTGATAGCAAGTAGCGCTATTACTATCCTTATCTTATCGTTCCGATGTAGCTCAGGCATGATAAATCCCATATGCTTTAGCTGTCCGATGAGAACGCTGATCTTCGGACTGGCAATAAAGGGATAGCCAGGGGCAAGTAACTGGCAAGCAGCCTCATAGAATTCCGGCATACTGCAGGCAATTTCCTTTCAGTGCTGCGGTATCGAGCCTGCAGATTTGCAGCTCAACACAAATACAACTGCTATACCATTGGATTAAATAAAACTTTTATGTGTTGGGGAGACAAAAGCCTTAACATGGCCAAGGAAAAGAGTGCAAGGTACATAATTGCCTCAAACAGGCTGCCACTCTCATTTGCGAGAGACGAGGAGGGCATGATAAAGGGCAGCGAAAGCGCAGGCGGGCTGGTCTCTGGAATGATGTCATACCTGGAGGCCATAGGCAATGACAATTATATATGGATCGGATGGCCTGGTGGTATATTTGATGACGAAAAGGATAAGGAGGAGGTAACCAAGCAGGCAGCACGGATGAAGTGCATACCTGTCTTCCTTGACGAAGCAACATACAACGGTTTCTACAATGGCTTCTGCAACAGCACCATCTATCCCCTCTTCCACTACTTCACCAACTATGTGAAGTATGATGCAGTGAACTGGGAGGCCTACAAGAGAGCCAACGAGATGTTCACAAGCGCAATACTGAAGGTGGCGAGACCCGGTGACACCATCTGGATACATGACTACCAGTTGATGCTTGCACCGGCGATGCTCAGGGCCGCGAACCAGGAGATCAACATCGGATTCTTCCTCCACATACCATTCCCTTCTTACGAGGTCTTCCGTCTCCTGCCGACCGCATGGGGCAAGGAGCTGCTGAACGGGACGCTGGGTGCCGACCTGATAGGCTTCCATACATACGACTACATGCAGGATTTCCTTACGTGCGCATCCAGGATGTTGGGATACGAGAACAAGATTGGCTACATCGAGGGGCAGGACGGCAGGCTCAAACGCATCGACACCTTCCCTATGGGAATAGACTTCAAGAAATTCCAGGAGATGGCCACTGCTCCTGCAGTCAAAGAGGAGAAAAAGAAGCTCCTGGAGACATTCGGCGAACTCAGGATAATATTCTCAATCGACCGGCTGGATTATACCAAAGGCATACTTAAAAGGCTGGAAGGGTACCAGCTTTTCCTCGAGCGCAATCCTGCCATGCGCGGCAAGGTCCTGCTAGTGCTTGTCGCTGTTCCTTCCCGCGGGGACATAAAGGAGTACCAGAAGATGAAGGTTGCAGTTGATGAGAAAGTAGGCTTCATAAACGGGAAATATGGTGCCATAGGCTGGACTCCGATACTATACCAGAACAGGTTCATAGCCGCAAACATGCTTATCGCACTCTATGACATAGCCCAGGTTGCGCTAATCACCCCGCTGCGTGACGGGATGAACCTTGTGGCCAAGGAATACGTTGCCAGCAAGGTCAATTCACCCGGCATACTTGTGCTGAGCGACATGGCAGGAGCTGCAAAGGAGCTTGGCGACGCGATTATAGTGAATCCAAACCATCCCGAAGAGATATGCGCTGCGCTCGAGAGGGCATTTGCGATGCCGCGGGAGGAGCAGATGCAACGCATAGCGGCCATGCAGGATAGGATAAGATCATACGATATAATAAGATGGGGCAACGATTTCCTCAAGGAACTCTCCGGGCTAAAGGTGGCGCAGGAGATCTTCAATGCAAAGCTGCTAGGAAAGGCCGAGAATGCTCTTGTTTCCGATTTCAAGAAGTCCAAGAAGGCGCTGCTATTGCTGGACTATGACGGGGTGCTCTCGCCACTGATGAACGATCCATCCAAGGCTACCCCGACAAAACAGGTAATAGAGCTGCTGAAATCGCTCAGCGGCGACAAAAGGAACGAGGTTGTGGTAATAAGCGGCAGGAGCAAAGCAGTCCTTGACAAGTGGTTTGGCAGCCTGGGGATCTCCCTTGTTGCCGAACACGGCGCACTGGTGAAGGAGAGCGGATCCGATTGGAGATTCCTAAGGCCTTTGACTTCGGAATGGAAATCGAGGATACTGCCGATACTCAAGGACTATGCCGACAGGCTGCCAGGCTCGTACGTGGAGGAAAAGGAGTTCTCGCTTGCCTGGCATTACAGGCGGGCAGAGTCGGAATTCGCCTCGATAAGGGCCGAGGAGCTGTTTGACAGCCTTAGCAAATTCACATCCAATGCGGATGTCCAGGTCTACAAGGGTAACAAGATCATAGAGATAAAAAACTCCGGCTCGGGCAAGGGAGTTGCGGCTACCCACTTCATAAACAAGTTCAGCCCCGATTTCATACTGGCGATAGGAGACGATTACACAGACGAGGACATGTTCAGGCTTCTACCCAAGGAAGCCTATACGATAAGGGTGGGCATGGTGCAGTCATACGCCAGATACAATCTGCGCGACAGCGCAGATGCGCTGCGTCTGCTGGACAAGCTGGCATGATCCTTTTCTACCTGTCCAGAAGCCGAATAACTATTTATCCTTATCCATAGATAATCCATTGGCCAGAGCATGGATCATGTACTCGTATGCACCAGATGCGGGAGAGAGGCCGATGCAGCAGCATTCAGATGCGGCAGGTGCAAGTCTGTACTGGAAGTGAAATACGACTATTCTACCCTCAAGCTACCACGGGGCTTTAAAAAGAAGCGCATAACGAGCGGCAAGTACGCGCCGTTCATGCCTTATAAGAGGCTGACGTGCAGCCTGGGGGAGGGCAACACAAGGCTTGCAAAGGCGCGCATACCAGATTTCGAAGATGTCAACCTATACCTCAAGATGGAGATGGGCAATCCCACCAAGACTTTCAAGGACAGGGGATCGGCGGTGGAGCTGACAAAAGCAAAGGAGCTGGGTTTCGACCACGTATGCTGCGCATCGACAGGAAACATGGGCCTATCCGTAGCGCACTACGCACGCAGGGCAGGGGTGAAAGCAACAATATTCGTGAGCCGTAATGCCAACGCAGCAAAGATCAGGAAGATCAGGGCCCAGGGTGCAAGGCTGGTCGAGATAGAGGGGGACTTCAACAAGGCAATGGATGCGGCGGAGAGGTTTGCAAGGAGGTCTGGCGCATTCGTCTGCGGTGATTACCACTACCGCAAGGAGGGGCAGAAGACGGTCGCATTTGAAATAATGGAGCAGCTGCGCTACCGGCCACACGATGTAATCTTCTCCCCGGTAGGAAACGGCACGCTGCTCTCTGCCCTATATAAGGGAATATCAGAGTTCAGGCGCTCCGGGCTGATAAGTGCAGGAATGCCAAAACTCGTTGCAGTGCAGTCAGATGGATGCTCGCCTCTGGTCGATGCATACGAGAGAAACAGGGAGGTAAGGTATGTTACACCCCACACAGAGGCCGATGCCATCGCAGTCGGCTACCCGACATTCGGGTTCGAGTCTCTGAAGGCATTAAAGATGACCGGCGGCAGGGCAATAAGGGTGTCTGATCGGGAGATAGAGGATGCGGCAAGATTCCTGGAGAGGAAGAGGATCTATGTAGAATTGGGGGGCGCTAGCGCATTTGCGGGATTCATAAAGAGTTATTACGGCGACCACAAGCTTGTATCAGGTAAGAATGTTGTAGTTATATTAACGGGCAACAACGAGGGTATATTCCATTAGATGATGCCGTGGTCGTTGCCAGCGCTGTAAAGCAGATGGAGCTAAGGGAGTTCGAGCCGGTGATAAGGAGATGCCCGGTGTGCATTGTTGACACCGAACAGAGGGCATTCTACGCTTACAAGCCAGACTTCACTGTAAGGGTCGAATCGCCTACAAACCCTCCATTCCCAATAATACTAGAGCCCAGGCAGGCGCACCCGTTCAATTGGTACGTGGTTGCGCTCTGCAAGAAGTGCAACTACCTCTACAGCGTCTTTGGCATAGAGCAGTATAGGATAAAGAACCTGCCTCAGCAGTCCAAGCAGTGGAATGTCAGGCTGGCTACGCTGTGCTGCGACATCTGCTACAATGAGGACTACAACTACAGGATTGCTGATATCTTCATAAACCTGAGCAGTGGAAGGCCGGTCTACCTATGCGAGGCCCATTCGAACGAGGTTGAGTCGAAAAAGAGGCCGGGCAATTACGAGGAGCTTAACAGGCGTATCGATTCGTGGCCAAGGCAGAGAGTGACGCCGAAAGGGATGCTTATAACAGGAGAGCTTATCGCGCTGGACGACGACAGGCAGGCTCTGCTCACTGCGGTATACGAGGAGGGGGCATCATCCGCAGATTCGCTTACAGGCAATTCCGCAGCCAAGGCGAGAAGTCTTGCATATCTGTTGAAAAAGGGCCTGCTCCTCAAGCGGTCAGAAGGGCTCCTGCTGAAGAGATCAAGGCTTACCGTGACAGAGAAGGGCAAGGAGGTAATAGAGAACCTTCAGCGCATGTTCTGAGGTTCATCTGTTGTTCGTATTCTCAAAGGCCTTGTCAAGCTCGTTCCTAGATGCGTTTACCCATCCCCTAGCGGTTCCGGCGGCTATCTCGTACTGGTCATTTCCAAGCCCCTCCAATACGGCATCCGCCATCTCCTTTGCCGAGATGCTCCAATCGCTCTTTGGCATAGGCTTTCCCTTGAGCTCGGTGTCGTAGACCCCAGGCGGTATGACCTCGAACACCTTGATGCGGGTATCCTTCAGCTGCTGCCTTAGGGACTTTGTGAACGAGTGTATGGCTGCCTTTGTCGCCGAGTATACTGGAAATGCCGCAATCGGAACGAAGCCAAGCCCTGAAGAGACATTGATTATCGCGGATTCATCCTTGTCAATAAGCATGGGGACGAACCTTGCGGCGAGATAAATCTGCGACCTCAGGTTTATCTCTATCTCATCCTCGTTACTAAGGAGCTCGTCAGCGCCCCTGCTCAGGTCTATCCTGCGCTGTATGCCGGCATTATTGACCAGCACATTTATTCCGCTGAAGTTGGCCGCTATCTGCTTGCACAGCTCCTGCCTCTCAGCGTCTTTTGAGATATCGCACTTAATTGTGTGCAGGGCCGGTATTCTCGCCTTGGCTTCCTCAAGCTTGTTCTCCCTTCTTCCGCAGATTATCACTTCGTTTCCAAGGCCGGCAAACTTCTCGGCAAGCGCGTACCCTATTCCAGTTCCCCCTCCAGTTACAAGTATCGTGTTGCCGCTGATCTTCATCTTGCCACCAATCCAAATATGCGCAGCCAACGTATAAATATGTAGAGAGCATATTAAGAGATATGGCAGAGTTCCTTGGCCGCCTTTACATGCTGCTTTGGTCTATCTACAGGCCAGCATATATCACGCTTAACGTGGTTATCGCCATTGCGTACTACTACGTGTTCACATATATTGTGAGATTTCAGAACAATGGTATACTGCTGCTGAGCATACCACAGTGGATACTCTATCTTCTAGTAGCTACCTCATCTGTCCTCTTCACGATATCGATATATTCAATAAGGAATACGAGGAGGAACAATGCAAGGATCTCTGCAAGCGCCCTGGGCACCGCCACAACGCTCGCAGGTGGCATCATAGGCGGCTGCGGCTGCTCAGCGCCGCTAGTCTTCAGCCTTACCGCGTTGGGCATCAGCGCGGCATCCATCACTCCGCTCTACCTCTTCCTGGCAGACAACTCGACGCTGCTGTTCTCCACGATGGTGCTCATAAACCTGGCAGTGATCCTATACTATCTTGCAAAGCTCTCCAGTCCTTCATGCAGGGTGGGCCACGCTGCGCGCAACAAGAAGGTCGCGGTCGGCAGAAAGAGATAAGCACATACTGCCCGGAAAGCTTTTATATGGCGTCATCATAGTATGAGAGATATCCATGGAGTCTGGTTCAAAGGGACCCGGATCGCTTTTTAACAGGAATCTTGTCTCAATAAAGCAGCTTGATAAGGGCGTGATAGAGGAGATACTAGCAGAATCGGAAAGGATGCTGGAAATCTACAAAAGCAACTCAAGGCCTAACCTTCTCGCCGGCAGGATAATGGCCTCGATGTTCTTCGAGCCGAGTACAAGGACCAGGCTCAGCTTCGAGAGCGCGATGCACAGGCTTGGCGGCAGCGTGATAGGCTTTGCGGATCCCCTTTCGACATCCAGCGCCAAAGGGGAGACGCTCTCTGATACGGTGCGCATCATGTCGGCGTATGCGGACATACTCGTGATAAGGCATCCAACAGAAGGTGCGATAACCGGCGCTCTTGACAGCGCGTCTGTGCCGCTGGTAAATGCGGGAGACGGGACTGGACAGCACCCGACCCAGGCGCTCTACGATCTGTTCGCCATAAAGAAGGAGAAGGGAAGGCTAACCAACCTAAACGTGGCGCTTGTCGGCGACCTGAAGCACGGGAGGGCGATACACTCCCTGGCATATGCACTGGCAATATTCGGCAACAGCCTTACCCTTATATCTCCCCAGTCGCTGAAGATGCCTGCAAGTATGGTGGCGGATCTGGAAAGGAGCTATGGCATAAGGATAATACAGCATGACTCGCTGGACCAGGCACTCAATGCAGATGCGGTATACATACCGCGCATGCAGAAGGAGCGGTTCTCCGACCAGAAGGAATACGAGAGGGTCGCAGCATACTATGTGATAGACAAGAGATTCATGGCAATGGCAGGCAGCGATACTATAATCCTGAGCCCCCTGCCAAGGACCATGGAGATTAATCCAGAGGTGGACACGATGAAGAACGCAGCATACTTCAGACAGGCTGCATACGGTGTGCCTGTGCGCATGGCGGTGCTCAAGATGATACTAAAAGGGAGATGAGGCCTGCTTATGGTCAATTATGCCCCTCCTGAAGATACTGACTCCAGCCCGCAGGATGAGCCTGCTATAGGTATGGCTGACAAGTTCCACATGGTCCGCGGGCTCTTTAGCTCCGCCTACTTCAGGAAGATCGTCAGGCCCAGGCTATACAGGAAGGCAGGAAACGATCCCGAGCGTATGCACGAGCTGACTACGAGACTGCTAAGCGAGAATCACTCCGTCCTCAGGATGATATCCGGCATATTCAGGCATCCAAGGGAGCTGTACGTTAGCGTTAAGGGAAAGCCTCTCGCGCCTTTTGGAACCGCGGCAGGATTGGACAAGAATGGGGATGCACTCAAGGCATTCTCGTACTTCTTCGGGTTCATGGAGCCTGGGACAGTGGTTGCAAGCCCAAGGAAGGGGAATGATAGGCCAAGGGTTGCTGTCGACGAGCAGGCGCTTGACGTGTACAACGCCCAGGGTTTCCCTAGCAAGGGGCTTGCGCATTTCAAGGAGCGCATGATTGATTACAGGAAGTCCGGGGGAAGGACGCCTGTGTACGTAAGCATATGCGGGCTGCCGATATCCGAGGAGAAGGCCATAGACGTGGCAATGGGGGAGATGGCGGTGCTGCTCAGGGAGCTGAACGAGTACGCCGACGGTTTCGTCTGGAACCCATTCTCTCCAAACACCGCAGCTCTCAAGCTGCTCATGGAGCCTGAGCTCTTCAAGCAGACGTCGGAGCTGATGAAGCGCCATGCTCCTGACAAGCTGAGGCTCGTCAAGATGGGTCCCTACGAAGAGCATGAGCGGCCAGTCTCGATGAAGCTGGCGGGCAGCTTCATAGATGGAGGCGGCGACGGGATTGTAACCACAAATACAAAGATGCATCCAAGGGAGCAGGTGCCCCACCCTGCCTGGGGCTACAAGTCGGCAGGGCGCAGCGGCAGTTTCCTGAGGCCATACCGCCTCAGGGCTGTCAGGCAGACAAGGGAGGAGTTCCCTGACAGCCTAATAATAGCCACAGGCGGCATATACGATGGCGACGATGCATACGAAACGTTCAAGTCGGGGGCAAACCTGCTGGAAGGCTACACGCCCTATACCTTCTACGGGCTAGGCCTGCTCAGGGATATAGAGAAGAGGGTTGCAAGAAGGCTCAAGCAGGATGGATATGCAGGTATGGAGGAGATGCAGGCATCGGCCAAGAGATGAGCAGCTCCTATCTACGCAGATCCCGGCCAAGCGACCGCGGCACCATCTTGTCTGCAAAGCTACCGACTGCGCCATTATATAGATGTCAGCGCCAAGTTTCTTCTCGTTTATAGCGCCAAGCAGGCGTCCGGAATGTGCCTGCCGTGCCAGCAATCCTCTAGTTGCCAGATGTACCCTCGCCAATGAAGCCTATCGACACCCTCATGCCTCTGCGGTTGAAACCCTTTGCCAAGCTTACGGCATCATCCGGCTCTGTAGAAATCCTATCATAACCGACACAATATAATTGAGGTATCGGTGGATATTGTATACCACATCGATTACTTTCATTTCGCGTCTCTGCATCTTCAGGAGTTTGCTCCTCAACTCATCGCCAAACTTCCTCTTCT
>JAKAVK010000021.1 GCA_021817325.1 Microcaldota archaeon
TAAAGGATGGTAATTTACTGAGACCTTACGAAGCGTTTATACTTAAAGGGGGCAAAATGAAAGAGATGTATATAAATGAACAAGGAGAAATCCGTTTGTCGTGAGAACCTTAATTCAGGACAACACAAAAGCCTGCATGATGGCAAGGCTTAAAAGCTATTGCCTGCATAATAATTATTGCTAAATCCTAAGTGATTCAGATGAAGCTAAGACCTGCAAGATCAGTGAGGAGCATACACAGCCAGGCATGGGCAAGGTACTCTGTTAAAAAACCAAGGAAGAACTACATAAAGGCGCTTCCGCACACGAGCCTGCTGATATTCAAGATGGGGGTAAACAAGCCTGGCTATGACCTGGTGCTAACCCTCACCTCAAACCAGTATGTGCAGCTCCGTTCGAATTCGCTAGAAGCCGCAAGGCAGGTAGCCAACAAGTACCTTGAGAGGGAGCTGATAAACGACTACTTCCTCAGGCTCCTTCCATATCCGCATAGCGTGATAAGGGAGAAGAAGAGGGCCACAGGAGCCGGAGCAGACAGAATTTCGCAGGGGATGAGCCTCTCCTTCGGGGGGCCGTCATCAGTAGCGGCGAGGGTCAAGGAGGGCCAGACGGTTCTCGAGCTTAAGACAGTCTCCTCCAACAAGAATATAGCAAGGGAGGCGCTAAGCAGGGCCTCAAAGAAGCTATCCGGCACTTATAACATCACCATTAGGCCTCTTGAGACCAAGAGCGGCTGATTTTAGAGCAGGCCTGCCATAGAATACGCTTAAGCACAGTCCGCATCCGGGCTGCCGCTTCTTATACATGATGCTTCTTCTGCATGATTGCCGAGTTTTAAGTCATCATTTATTAATACTATCCGGACTTATATTCTTGGAGGATTACCAATGGACAATGACGAGCTTGTGGGCTTTGCTAAGAGGGTTGGCCTCTTCTGGCCTGCTGCGGAGATATACGGAGGGGCTGCAGGCATATACGACTACGGCCATCTGGGCGCCGCGATAAAGAGGCGCTTTGAGGATCTCTGGATAGCGTATTTCATCGAGAGGAACGACAACTACTTCCTGATAGACGGCTCCAACATGCTTCCTGAGAAGCCGCTTGTGGCATCCGGCCATGCAGCGCGTTTCAATGACATAATAATATCGTGCACCAGATGCAAAAGCTTCTACCGCGCCGACGTTCTTCTTACGGAGCTGGGTGTTGAGATAAACGAGGGTGCAGACGCAGGACAGATTGACGAAGCCGTGCAGAAGAAGGGCGTAAGATGCCCAAAGTGCGGCGGCGCGCTTGGTGCGGCGAAGGCATTCAACATGATGATAGACGTGGCACTTGGGCCGGAGAAGAAGGAGAAGGGCTACCTTAGGCCCGAGACCGCGCAGTCGGTCTACCTCAACTTCTACAGGGAGTTCACCATACTGAGGAAGAGGCTGCCGCTGGGCCTTGCGATAATAGGCAGGGCATACCGCAACGAGATCTCGCCCAGGCAGGGGCTATACAGGATGCGCGAGCTGATACAGGCGGAGCTGCAGATCTTCTTCGACCCGGACAACTGGCAGAAGGAGCTCTCCGATCCCGGAGCGGAGCTCAACGTGGTGCCGTATAGCACCGGAAAGCAGGTTCGCATCAGGGCTGATGAGCTGGCCAAGATGGGCTACCCGCCCTTTTACGTGAACCACATGATACTCATAGACTCGTTCTACAGGCAGATTGTACGCGTGCCTGAGAAGAGGCTGCGTTTCTTCGAGAAGGGAGGCAACGACAAGGCCTTCTACAACAAGGTCCACATGGACATAGAGGTTGATGTTGAGAGCTGGAACGGCTTCAAGGAAGTCGGCGGGCTCCATTACAGGGGCGATTACGACCTTACCGCACACGCGAAGGGCTCCGGCCAGGACCTCTCGGTAAGCGCCTATGGCAGGAGATTCGTGCCTAACGTCCTTGAACTGAGCTTTGGGGTCGACAGGAACATGTGGCTGCTTGCGGACCTCTTCTACAGCAAGACGGAGGAGAGGGATCTCTTCTCCGTGCCGTCGCATCTGGCACCCTATGCCGCAGCCGTCTTCCCGCTCCAGAAGGACGAAGTGCTTGAGAAGAGAGCTACCGAGATCTACGGCGCGTTGGGCAGGAGGTTCAGGGTCTATTACGACACCGCAGGCTCAATCGGAAAGAGATACGCAAGGATGGACGAGATAGGTACCCCGCTGTGCGTCACTGTCGATTTTGAGACGGTGGACAGCAAGTCTGACAACCACGGAAAGGTGACGGTAAGGATGAGGGATGACAAGAGCCAGGTGCGCGTATCGATGGAGGAGCTACTTGACATGGTCGCAAAGTACAGGGCAGTTCCTACTGCGGAGGGACGGGCATGATAGATGTCAAAGACTTCGACCTTGGACTGAGTTTTGAGAGCGGCCAGCCGCTCACCTTTCACGCAGACTATTCCAGAAAGGGCCATGTTGAGTCGCTCACTTATTCTACGATCAGCGGGGAGATACGCATAAGGAGCATGGCGCGGGGGAGGAGCACTAGAGTATATGCTATTGGCAAGGGATACAGTTGCGCGGCAGCTGAGGAGGAGGTTGTGAGGAGGTTCGGGCTTGACGAGGACCTTGGCAGGATATACGCGCGCATGAATACGGATCCATTCATGGAGAGGGCGATAGCAGAGATGGCAGGCATGAGACTGACCAGGAACGATCCGTGGGAGACGACACTCTGCTTCATTATATCGCAATTCAACAATATAAAGAGGATAAGGCTAATTGTTGGCAATATGAAGGGCGCGTTTGGAGAGAAGGTCGCCTTGGATGACGGCAGGCCCATCAGGCTCTTTCCCAGGCCCGAAGCCCTTGCGCGCGCAGGCCTGGGGAAGATAAGGGCATGCGGGACAGGATTTCGCGACAGGTACATACAGAATGCGGCAAGGGAGTGGATTGCAAGGCCTTGGCTTGCCGAGCTTTCAAAGCTGCCTTATGATGAAGCCAAGGAGGCGCTGCTCGAACTCGACGGGATAGGGGACAAGGTCGCAGACTGCATACTGCTCTTCGGCTACGGGAAGAGGGAGGCATTCCCTATAGATACCTGGATAAAGAGGATTGTCGAGCATGTATATTTCAATGGGAGGAGGAAGAGAGTAGAGCAGATACACAGGTTTGCTGACAGACGCTGGCCAGGGGTGCAGGGGTATGCACAGCAGTATCTTTTCTGGTTCGGCAGACAGAGCAAGGTGGGATGATGATACCCAACGTCGCGGATATG
Source organism: Microcaldota archaeon (assembly GCA_021817325.1). Lineage (GTDB taxonomy): Archaea > Micrarchaeota > Micrarchaeia > Micrarchaeales > CABMGC01 > JAKAVK01. The sequence continues at coordinate 3,262 of JAKAVK010000021.1, forward strand.
GAAAGGGAGATGCTCGCGCTTGAGGCAGACATGGCGAAGGTGATGCAGCAGTCCAGGGTCATAGTCAAGGAAGCCGGAAAGTGCATCGTAACAATGCATTCGGGCAGGATGGCAGATGCAGAGTCAATGCTTGGTGAGCTTGGTAAGAAGGTGCGCGGGCTCTGGGAGGTTGATGGTGGGTTTGGGCATTACTCGCTTGAGGCGTACCAGGAGTACGCCGAAGCGTATATAGTATATACATATCTAAAGGAGGGAAGGATAGCGGGCAGGGATGAGATCGGCGTCGGTTCAAGGCCGTACATACTGGGCATGCTTGACGCAGTAGGTGAGCTCAAGAGGCGCGCCTTCAACCTGCTCAGGGCCAACAGGACCGATGACGCAGTGAGAGTTTGTGATGTCATGCAGGGAATAGTTGACGATACAAGCAGCATGCGCTTTCCTGAAGGCCTGCTTCCGGGCCTCAGGGTAAAGCAGGATATGGCGAGGAGGCATGTGGGAGACCTTGTTGAGCAGCTGGTAAGCAGGAGGGCATGACGTTACGACGTCACAGGGCTGAATGCCGCATGAATAGGTTTAAATACTTATGCATCTTATTAAAGAGCAAGGTCGATTAGAATGAAAGCAAGACGAGGATTCGGATTTAGACTGCAGTCAGCTATGGAGTATCTGATGACGTATGGATGGGCCATCCTGATTATCGCAGTCGTGTTGGCAGTGTTGTTCTCTCTGGGAATATTTGGAGGAGGAAACCTCCTTGGCACATCGTGCCTTGGATCTCCAGGGTATTCTTGCCAGACGCCTTTGCTGAACAGCAGCGGACTGCTGAGCTTTACGCTCGGTGAGAGCACTGGTACGACGATCTATAACGTGCAGCTTGCATGTGCCGCAACGGCAACGAGCACAGGAATGCCTTACGACACTAACGCGCTCTACTCGAACCCATTCCAGAGCGTCAACGCGCTTACAGGCAGGGCAACGGCGTCAAACGCTGTTCCAACCAATCCGTTGACAATGGCAAGCGGGCAGACAGCGCAGGTGTCAAATGTGGTGTGCTTCAACGCACAGGGACAGCCTATGAATGCGGCGCCTAACAACGCACTTGGAACAAGCTTCAGTGGGACGGTGTACGTAAACTACACCACGGCAGCCACTACGCCTGGTTCGACAAACCCTTGGCAAACCACCAAGCTTGCGACACTTACGATAAAGGTAACGTGATTGCCTTTTAAGTTCGCGATCGGATCAGTAAGGAGGGATTTTCCCTCCTTACTCTTTTTTTATCTTTATCACACATCCTGATAGCAGGCAACAGGAAGTAATTTAAGCTCTAGTAGTCCATTGTGAATGGTGAAAATAAGATGGTCTTTCCAAGGCTTCAGAGCGCTATGGAGTATCTGATGACTTATGGATGGGCAGTACTGATCATAGCAATCATACTTGTAATGCTCTATTTCCTAGGGGTTTTCAATCTTGGTACCCAGACAACGACAGTATGCCAGAGTGTTCCGGGCTACTCGTGCCAGGGACTCACGTTGAACAGGAGTGGCTATCTGAGCTTTGAGCTGACGCAGAATACCGGCTCCGTATTCCACAATATGCAGATTGCGTGCAGTTCATCGCAGGGAAGCTCTGGACCTTACATAGACGGGATCAACCCGTTTCAGTATGTGGATTCGGGCAACGGAAACCGCGCGCAGCCAAATGCGCCATCCGCAGACAATGTGCTGGGCATGAGCTCCGGCGCTAGCGCCTTCATAGGCAACATTGTCTGCTACAACATCAATGGCGCCGCCACAAACGTTAACCCGCAGGCGATAGGTGCAGTGTATACAGGATCGATATTCATTAACTATACAATAGCAGGAGGGGCGCCGTCCCAGACCACCAATCCCTGGCAGACGGCCAAGGTTGCTACAATCTCAGTTAAGGTAACGTGAGCTGCGCACGGTCAGCGCTGCATGCTCTGGGCCTCGATCCCTTTCTGCTCGGCTTTCATGCGCAGCACTTCGATCAGCTCATTTGCGCTCAGCAGCGGCTTTCTAGTCCTGCCTGTATCGTCTATTGCTATGCGCGGGCAGGCGGTATTCACGAAGGCATCGAATTCACGCATGTTGTCAAGGGACTCGAAGTCGAATGTGCTTGCAACCAGTATCTGCGCGGTGAGGCCATCCTTCTCTATGCGCGCCTTGAGCAGCTTGGCCAGGGCGAGGTTGTGCTGTCCGTTCTTGGTAGTCATCAGTATGCCGAAGTTTCTCGCGCCTGACGACGCTATAATCTTGCCCCTGCGCCTCTTCTCGTAAAGCTCCCTGTACGAGTCTATGAAGGAGATCTTATTGTTGAAAGGATCGACCACGAGGAAGGGCTTCTTTGTGGAGAGCAGTGCGCCGATTGGATGGAAGATGCCGCCACCGAAGTATACGTGAGCGTCGACCCTGGAGTCTATGCTCGCAGCGCTGCCGATGTCGCAGCCCAGTAGCTGCCCGGCCATCTTGGCAAAGCCGTATGGCCTGCCTATCAGTATCTTCTTGCCATTCTTCTCGTAGAAATCCTTTACCGAATCGAGTTGGTGCATGTGCTGTATTGTTGTAGATATGCCTATGGTGTCATAGGCTTTTAGGTACACGAGGGACTGCGGAAGCAGGCCCAGCGGCGCATCTATCTGGTAGTTCACGTATTCCACATTGAAATCCACATGGCTGAACTCCGCGTGCCCGAAGTGCACAAGCTTGTCCACCTTCAGGTTCCTTGCCTCGTCGAGGGCCAGGTCGCATGCGCCGAACGTTGGCGACGCTGAGATGAAGACCTCGTTCCCCTCGCCTTCAAGCTTCTTTGCATGCCTGAGGGCCTCCTGCTTGAGCCCTTCTGGAAATTGTAGCAGTACTCTCATGGTGACACTGAAGAATCCTTATTCGGATATTTGCCGGCTCTGGTATAAATATGTTGCATTCCAATCCAGACTGTTGGCATGGAGGAGTATGTAGTCCTTGTGGATGAGAAGGACAGGAAGGTGGGCATTGAGGAGAAGATCAAGGCGCACAGCAATGGCGGCATGCTGCATCGCGCCTTCTCAATATACATATTCGATGGCAGGGGCAGGCTGATGCTGCAGCACAGGGCTGGCTCCAAATATCATGGCGGCGGCCTGTGGACGAATACGGTCTGCGGCCATCCTAGGGATGGGGAGGCGAATGAGGAAGCTGCGCACAGGAGGCTTTTCGAGGAGATGGGCTTTGACTGTAGGGTTGAGGAGGCCTTCAACACTATATACCGCACCTATGTAGGTAACGGCCTGAGCGAGAACGAGTTCCTGCACGTCTTCTTCGGGCGCTATGACAGGGACCCTGTACCGAACCCGCTTGAGGCCCAGGGCTTCAGGTGGATCTCGCTCTCAGAGCTTGAGAAGGAGATCGCAGAGAGGCCTGAACTCTACTCGCCATGGATGAGACTCATACTTGGTAAAGTAATAGATGCAAGGAAGAAAAACAGCGGGCAATGGTGACATCCTCCAACGACTGAAGGTCGTTGGCTTCCCGACAGAAAACCAATTATATGTGAGACAAAAAGGTATATATATGTTTGCGATAGAATCCTTTTATACGGCTGGACACGCCGAAATCCACGCTCAGGGAAATGGTGTAAGACCTCAGTTTTCCAGTGGGGCAGTTGTCAATGAACTGAGAACATACCGACAGAAAACCAAGTATGAAGTCCACGAACCCCTGATGGAAAAATGGGGTTCTCCTTTTTACGCCCCTAACCCACCATTGAAATGATGGGTTTGCGGGGCGAATCATTTATCAGGCTCCGTGAAACCAGTAGCCCTTGTCGCTATTGGCTCCCTTCTTTCCGAAGAGCTTCTCCTTCAGAGTAAGTTTGCTCGGCCCAAGCTTCACGCCAAGCTCGGCTGCAAGTTCTGGATGCTGCCTGAGATACGAGTCCTGCCACTCGTGGAACTTCCTGACCTTCTCAGCCTCGTACTCCTTGCTGTTCTTCTCCCACTCGTCCCTCATGGCTACCCACTGCTCCTTTGTGTAGCTGTATGGCGGGTGCTCGCGTATTACGGCAGGATTGAACTGGTAGGCGTACATCTCCTTGTAGTAGTCATAGTCTGTGAGCTCTATATGATTCCTGTCGATACTCACGCCCTCGCCGGAAAGGAAGCTTATCAACCCGTCCACGTCTATCTTCTCCTTGCTGTTGCTTGCGGAGAGGGGATTGAAGACGACAGTTATCTTTAGCTTTGCGAATTCGACCTTGGCCTTGAGCACCGAATCCATCAGCAGCAGCCTGTACTGTAGCCTGGCAGAGTGCTCCAGATCAAGCAGCTCATCCCTCCTGATGTTAGAGAAGACCACCTGCTTGACCATCTTATATGGTATCCTGTACTCCCTGCCGTTCTCCACTACCTTGTCGTCGTATGCGGCGTCCTGCCTCTTTAGGTCCTGCTGATACGCGCTCTCGGTACGATGAACGTCTCTGCGATCCATTTATAGCTCACTTGCAACACTGATGAACAGTTATTGGCCTGCACAGCCGCAGCTGCCTGAACCAGAGTCGCAGCCGCAGGCGCCTTGGTCTGCTTCCTGCGCACCGCAGCCGCAGCCTCCTGAACCTGAGCCGCAGGCGCAGCCAGGCTCGTCGTGTGCCTCATGCTCCTGCTTGGGCGATGGGGCGGTAGCCATGGTCACAGGCGCGGCCTGCTCGCTGCTGGACTGCTGTCTTTGCGCCCTGATGTTTGCAGCCTCAAGGACGTTTGCAGGCAACTTGAAGTAGTCGACTGACTTTGCGTACGTCCTCTGATAGGCTTCGGATGCCTCTAGCTCCTTGACATTCCTTATGTACTTATCTGCGGAGTATGCCCAGTTAGGATGCTGCTCCTCCCACTCCTTTGAAGGTATGCTGTACTGCCTCTGTATCTTGTCACGGTAGACCTCTGGGAAGACATTGAAGGTGCAGAAAGGAAGCACCCTGCCGTCAGGCATGGCGTAGTGTATATCGCACTTCTCAACCCTCTTGATGTCGTACGTGTACTCGTCCTGGAAGTGCATCATGCCCAAAAAGAGGGATTTGAGCTGGAATGCGCCCATTGTCTGGAAGTCGTGCTTCAGTATGACGCTTGAGAGCAGCTTGCCGAAGTTGACTGTACCAGGCTGTTTCTCTTTGTCTATGAACTTGTTTATGCCAACGAGGGTCTTCAAGGCTATTATCCTGCGCTGTATCCTGTTCTTGCCTTCCATCTCGTTCACCCCGTTCTGCAGGTGCTCAAGCAGGCCTGCCGCATCGACGAACCTTGTCAGCGGTATGATCTTGTTGTTCTTGTCTATGAAGATGTATGAACCGGCACCGCATGCAAAGTGTATGGATAGATCGTACTTGTACTCCCCTGTCAGCGCCTCGATGAACTTGTTTATCCCGCCGACATAAGGCACGGAGAACCAGTCATCCTTGGTTATAACACCGCCGGTCTGCTCCTCTATCAGCTTTATGGCGCCTGGTATCGAGATTCTCTGCTTCTCCCTCATCTTTGCAGGCATCCTCCCCACCAGCGAGACCGGCTGGAAGTTTACCGCTTTTATCACATCGGAGTTGTTGAGTGCGAAATTGACTATCGAGCCTAGCTCGTGGTCATTTATTGTGCGTATTACTGTGGGCACAAGGACTATGCCTATGCCTGCCTTCCTTGCTGCATCTAGAGTCTTTGGCGCTTCCCAGTGGTTCTTTGGGTTGGCGCGCTTTGATACTCCGTCAAAGCTCATGTAGAGCGTGCTTACTCCCGCATGCCTTAGCTTTGCGGCCATCTCTGGGTGCTCAGCCAGTATTATCCCTGTGGTGTTGAGCTGTATCTGGTCGAATCCCGCATCCTTTGCGTTCTGGACTATCTGGACCAGGTCCTTCCTCATCATCGGCTCTCCACCGGTTATCTGCAGGGCGTTTGTTGCTATAGGCTTCTGGTGCCTTAGCACATAGAAGATCTTGTTGAGTTCGTCGACTGTCGGTTCGTATATTGACTCTCCCTCTTTCGCGTAGAAGAAGCAGTACCAGCACGAGAGGTGGCATCTGTTCGTTATGACCACGTTGGCAAGGCCTGTGTGGGACTTGTGCCTCTCGCATATACCGCAGTCGAAGGGGCAGTTCTCCCCCTTATTCAGGAAGTTAGGGTTGTCGAACCCCCTGCCGTAGTAATTGTAATTCTTCATCTTGACATACATCTCGTAGTCCTCCCAGTACTTCTCAACGGTCCAGTTATGCTCAGGGCAGAACTTCCTTATCATCACATTCTCCCCGTCCTTGTATATTGTCCCGTCAACGATCAGCTTGCACTCGGGGCAGACTGTCTTAGTCCTCTCCAGCACAGGCATCTTCTCCATCTCCTCCATGGTCCTGTGGTACGGCGCTAGTATGGGGTTGTCTACATATTCATTCTTGGCAACAGTACTTGCCTTTCCTATTACGCTCTCTTTCTCATTGATTGGACTCACTCAAAACACCTAATCCTCAACCTATTAACAACACTTAAAGGCTTATAAAGCTTAGCCTATAACCCTGTTATAAATATACACCGCGGCCTTTGGTGCTGTCTTGCAGCCCTAACTAAGCGCGCGCAAGGGCTTGCAGCTGCCTGTCTTTGTACCCGTAGCTGTACCACGAGACTGCGGGATTACCCATTGTCACGGTTATGCTGCCAGAGGGAAGCAACGCACTCTGCAGGTCAGTCACGCTCTCCCCTGTTGAGTATGCCACGGTATGGCCTGATACAGAAGCCGACTGCACCTCGGTGTATGGCAGCAGGCCTTTCCTAGTGCCGTAGAAGATTGAGAGAGAGGCGCTCATCGAGGAGAAGCGCGCTGCCTCGTGCCCTCCTGGGCCTGCGAAGAGCAGGGCGGTATATATACCGCCAAACTCGTATTTTGGGGCTCTGGAATCTCCAGAGGTGAAGAAGCCTTCCTCGGTATGTGGCATTGTGATCGTGAGCCTGTCGTACGTGACAGGGGCAGAGCCTCCGATCTCGTACTGGAAGCTTATCGCCCCGTTGATAATCCTGTCAGCCAGCGTCAGCTCAAGTGGCACCCGGTACGCAAATGGGCGGTCAGTGCCGTAAATGTAATAGTAGGCGCCTTGGCTTGCAGGGAACGCATAGCCGTTCTGTCCATGCATGCTCCTGTATTCGTAGGCAAGCGCCGGCTTTTCACTGTCCGAGGTGCCGTTCGTCCATGCGTTGTCCATGAAGTAGAGAGTGCTCTTTGAGGTATCGAACTCAGCGATGTTCTGTATCCAGTAGAAGTACCGCCTGCCGGCGTGCTCAATAAAGAAATGGGCATTCAGCTGCAGACTGGCCTCGCTGCCCTGAAATGCGGTGCGCAGCGTCTTGTCCCTGTACTCGCCTGAGACCGACATTGCGCGGATCAGCGCCGTGCCGCCAATAGTGCCTGCAAGGACAGGGTCTGTGTCCAAGCCAAGCGGCTGCAGCCTGCCGTCAGGCGCTCTGACGCAGCCGGAAGCCGGAGCAGCGCATATGCCTGCACCGGACCTGGTGCCTGCAGGCAGCGCATTGCCGAAACTGATAACCCCTACAGGATAGGCAGATACTGTATTAGCCTCTGCAGGCGATCTGATACTCTGTGCTGCAACTACCGCAGGCAGGGTTGTAAGTGCAGCGCAGGCTGCAATGTGGGCGAGTTTGGCATCCCTGAACATGATCATTAATATTCCAAGCTGCTATAAAAACAGTGCTTACTTCCTATGCCTGCCGGCTCTATTGAAATCGCGACCGCCATGCTGCCATCTTGGCGGGCGGCTGCGGCTGTCGTGCCCCCTTGGATACTGCTCCCGGCCAGCCTGCCTCTGGGCATCAGTGCGTTCAGGCTCCTTGGCTATGCGTTCAAGGCCTGATGCCAGATCCTTCTTCAGCTTCTCCGCTATGAAGTTCTTTGTGAACGCGTCGGCCTTTGCTGCTATGCATATCTTGGTAGCGTAGAGCCTGGCTATCCTTCCCCTCTTGAAGTGGGATGCATTGGTTATCTGGGGCAACTTGAAGAGCACTCCGTACTTGGGCGGTCTTGTATGGAACTTGATGTGCTTGAAGAGCGCCTTCTCAGCGCCTAGCAGCTGTATTGTGCTTGCCGGCATGAACCCCAATTTTGAGAGAGAGCCTGCCTTCGCGAGGAGCTCAGCAGCTATCTTGTAGTCGACCAGATAGGAGATGTTTGGCATCAGCTTCTTGACCTCTACTGCAAGGTAGGAATCCAGCTTGAGCTGGAGCTCGTCAAGATAGAGCTCTGACTCGGCCACCTGCTTTAGCATCAGGTACTCTGCCTCGCTTGGCTCCCTTCCTATAGACTTGGATGCCTTCTCGGCAGCCGCCTCGGCACCTGCACCCAGCATGCTGGATAGTCTCTCTTTGTCGGCAAGCTTCTTATCCATCCCGAACTCGACAACGAACCTTGCATATGTGAGCTGGCTGGTAAGCCTTAGCTCCGGGAAGAAGATCCCGTACCACTCCTCAAGCTTCTCGTATATCAGGTTCTTGGCATGCTCTATCTCGTTATATGTGTTTATCGCCAGTATGACAGAGTGCTCCCCGGTGGAATAGGCGGTCGTGACGCTAGCCTTTGCCAGCTCCAGCAGCCTTCTTCTCTTCTCCTCGGGGCTCTCTTTCAAGGAAACGCCTACCAGATAGATGCTCCCTAAAGGATATTAAACCTTGATATTGATTTAGATACATGGCGGCTGACAGGAGGATGCAATCTGCTATAGAGTACCTGCAGACCTATGCATGGGCGTTCATCATACTTGCAATTGTCGTCGCGGTACTGGCCTATTTCGGCATCTTCGGGATGAACACAAAACTGAGGCTGCCTCCGGGATCCTGCTTTGTCAACAGGCCCTATGGGCCCAACACCACGCAGTTCCTCTCGTTGAGCGGCAACTGCAACGGCGATCTGCCCGAGTATGTCATACACTTCAACGGGCAGCTGGCCGGAGGCTACGAGGGGGACTGGTTTACCGACGTTGATTACTGCGCATCTAGCGGTTACTGCGTTGGATTCCCCTCTCCGCTCCAGTGGCCGCAGCAGGTCGGATGCAATCTGACGATGAATGCATGGTCATATGATATAGGAATGGGTTCCAGGGGTGCGCCCAGCGGCTTCCCCACTGCGACAGGCGATGCGCAGTGGCAGGCGAGCGATTGGCCGCCAGGCGTCTACTCTTTAGGAGGCGTTGTTGCTCTTTGGAATACTACATGGGATCCGATAAACAGCGGGGAGGACTATGCAGACTTCGACATAGAGTATAACGATACCATAATGAGGTTTGAAGCCGCAGACAGGCCGGATCTTAATCAGTTCTTCGTTGTTTCTAATTCTTTTTTCGTGCCGTCGAATGGCTTCACCAACGGGGGGAATTTCAAGGACAGGTGGGTCATGACCACGCTAACCGTCGATAACGGCGTAGCCATGGCCTACATAGACGGCATACCGGTCTCTCCACCGAGCCCTCAGATCGACTGCTCTTATCTTGTATCGAATTATATGAATCAGGGCGTGATAGGCATGTGGGACAGGGCATTCAACGGCACCATAAGCAATGTGCAGATATACGATATCGCGCTGGGTGCGAACACGGTGCATGCGATGTATACGGACGGGATGGGACAGGTGCCGCTGGATCCTATCCACTTGATAGGGTGGTGGCAGCTGAATGGCAATGCCAACGACTCGAGCGGCAACGGAAACAACGGACAAGGAGCAGGCTGGGCGCAGCTTACATATACCGACATATATCCGGAACCGCCTTCTGGCGGCTGAAAGAAATAGAAATATAAGATTTAACTTCCACTTACCCATATGGCGCCAGAGAATAAGATGCAATCTGCTATAGAGTACCTGCAGACCTATGCATGGGCGTTCATCATACTTGCAATTGTCGTCGCGGTACTGGCCTATTTCGGCATCTTCGGGATGAACACAAAACTGAGGCTGCCTCCGGGATCCTGCTTTGTCAACAGGCCCTATGGGCCCAACACCACGCAGTTCCTCTCGTTGAGCGGCAACTGCAACGGCGATCTGCCCGAGTATGTCATACACTTCAACGGCAGGGGCAGCGCATGGAACATGTACGCCTGCGGTGTAAGCCTTAGTACGTGCATAGTCGTCCCAAGCCCGTTTGCAGGCCAGTTGGTATGCAACGCTACAGTTTCGCTCTGGTCCTACGATCTTGGCATCGGAGGCAACGGTGGCGGATGGAGCCCTGGCGAGTACGGCGCATCTTATGGCCAGTGGTACGATGGCGGCGGTGCAGCCCAGCCTGCAGAGGCCACGCTCGGTGGCACCTTTGCGCTTTATAACGGAGTCGTCGTTCCTGGAGATATTGACATAGAGTATAACGATACACTGGTCAGATTCGAGGCACGAAATTATCAGAACAGGAACCAGGCATTCGTGCAAGGCAATTTCAAGGGCAGGTGGATAAACACAGTAGTGACACTCGACAATGGAATCGCTGTAGGCTACATAAACGGAGTGCAGGTTACGCAGAACAGCCCAGACATAGGCTGTATAAACCTAAACGGTGGCGTTGTCGGCACGTGGGATGCGCCGTTCAACGGCTTTGTCACGAATATACAGGTGTATAACACAGCGCTGGATGCGAACACAATAGCTTCCATGTACAAGTATGGTGCAGGTGGTGTTCCGCTTGACCTTCTGAACCTAGTCGCATGGTGGCAGCTGAATGGGAATTCGAATGATTCGAGCGGAAATCAAGGCTCTGGAACGGTAAATGACTTATCATACAATAACAATTATCCCGCCCCGCAGGGTTCTGGGGGTTGATCCGGACCTCACTTGATGATCAGATTTGCGATTATTGCAATTGCATATATGAGCGAGAGCGCTATGCCGTCCCTGTAGGTCAGTCTGCCCTTACGCATCACAAGCAGTGCAATCAGGTTTACGATTATTACGGTGGCGAATGCAATAGTTGAACTCGAGAGCAGCACAGGCTCTGCGGAGAGTATGCCGATCAGGCCTATCAGCACCGTGTTGTTCTGCAGCTTGCTGCCTATGAAGCTTACTATTGCAGTTGAGCCGCCGCCTCGCGCACGCGTTGATATGCGGTATGCAGTTAATAGCTCCTCCAGATCTGATGCTATTGGTGTTATCACGAGCGCAAGCCAGAGCGCAGGTATGCTGAGAGCACCGGCAATGCCCGAGAGCGCGCCGATGAATGCATCAGAGAAGATTGCTATCACGGCTATGCCTATGGCCATCAGTAGCAGGCCCTGCGTGATCGACCTTTTGCCTACCGTAGTGGACATGTGGTGCATGACATCCTTGTGAGCCTTGGAGTATCTGTATGCTACGTATACAACGTACGTGAGCAGCATCAGCGTGCCAGTTATCGCATCTAGCCTTCCGTATGCGAGCAGTGCGAACAGCATCAGCGTGGAGAACAGCAGGAAGCCGTACTCGACGTGGTAATCCTCCTTCATTACTACCTCCCGCTTCCATTTTGCGAAGTAGGCCATAGCGATCAGGCCCAGACCCGCTGTGAAGAGTATTATATTGCCCCCAAGGGCTGTGCCTATGGCTATCTGAGTAGACCCATGGATGGTGGCTATTATCACAAATATGGTCTCTGGAAGCGCAGCCATGAAGCCCAGTAGGACACCGCCTGCAAAGCCCTGGCCGGCAATGCTCTCGAGCTTCTCTGTGCCCCTGGTCACGAGTTCTGCGGCTAAGCCGAATATTACCAGTGTGCCGAGTGTGACCAGTACATCGTAGAACAACGACATGTCCTTCTAGGGTCTATTTGCTGGAAACTATCTAAACCTATGCCTGGCATTGGCAAAGCTAGGGAACTAAACATTCTGCCTACCTGCCTCTCAGAATCCTGCCAGACGTCCAAGTGCCTCTGAGATGGCCATCCTGTTTATCTGGCCTGTCACGCTGTCAGCGATCCCGTAACCCTTTGGTATTACAAGGATCCTGCGAAAAGTGCTTATGCTAATGTCGCCGTTGGCGAGCCTGCCCACCAGCGCCCCGGCCTCCCGCACGCCGCGCAGGACGTCGTCGAAACTCAGTGGCTTGGGCTCGTTCTCGATGATGATCTGCAGATTGATTAGATTAATGTCTATCTTCGCGCCGCCGAGCTTCTCAATCGCACTTACGTCGTCGCGTTCGATGACTCGTATTTCCATAGCCATCGTTTGTTATTCCCCTTCGGTTTATTTAAATATAACGTTGTATTTTGTATTATTCCAGTTCATGTGCTTCATCCGCTTAAAGGATGGCACCAGCCGCAGGAAAGGGTTAAATATTCGACTAAGAATATCTATTTCATGCGAATACTCCAGCTTGACGTAGATGAGATAGAGTTCGAACTGGTTAGGGAAGAGGCAAGGCTCTTTGAAAAATACGACGAGAGGAGAGTAAAGGTATCCGATGCGCTAGTGCTTTTGACCTCTATAGAGAAAGGGGACAGTGAGGGTACAGTGGAGCAGGCGGTAACGGAGGCCTCCGAATTCGCCCGCAAGCAGAAGATAGGCGTTGTTGTAGTCTATCCGTTTGCCCATCTCAGCGGCAACCTCGAGAAACCGGACAAGGCGCTGGAGCTTCTGGTACAGATGAGAACAGCGTTCAGGGACCGCGGCTTCAAGGTGATTTCTGCCCCTTTCGGATGGAACAAGAAGCTGAAGCTCGACATTAAGGGGCATCCACTTGCCGAGATGTCACGCCAGTATGCGGGCACGTCGGCAATGGGCGCTGCTTCTGCAGGCAGCGCACATGCAGGGGCTGGAATCACGGCGGCTGCGGAATCGGCAGCTCTGAGCGAGGAGGACAGGGTAAAATCCACATGGTACGTACTCGACACTGACGGTAAACTCACTGAGGCGGGCAAGTTCAACTTTGAGAAATACAAGAACCTCAAGAAGTTTGCTGATTATGAGATCAAGAAGGTGCGGGTATACCAGCAGGCACCGCCCCATATAAAGCTGATGCAATCACACCAGCTGATAGATTACGAGGCCGGTTCGGATGCCGGTAACTTGCGCTTCTATCCGAACGGAAGGTTGATCAAGAAGTTGCTTGAAAACTACGTGACTGCGAGGGTTATAGACTATGGTGCGGTAGAGGTTGAGACCCCGATAATGTATGATTACAGCCATCCGGCGCTTAAGGAGTACCTAAACAGGTTCCCCGCACGCCACTACGTGGTGTCATCCGATGACAAGGAGTACTTCCTTAGATTCTCAGCTGACTTCGGACAGTTCCTGCTGATGCATGATGCTACGGTATCGTACAAGCAGCTGCCCTTCAGGTTTTACGAACTTACACGATACAGCTTCAGGAGGGAGAAGAGCGGGGAGGTCGTCGGCCTTAAGAGGCTGCGTGCATTTACGATGCCGGATATGCATACGCTCTGCAAGGACCTGGACGAGGCGAAAGGCGAGTTCAGTAGGCAGTTCGAGTTTTGCCAGACGGTACTGGCAGACATAGGCATAGGCGCCGGGGAGTATGAGGCCGCAATAAGGTTCACAGAGGACTTCTGGAAGGAGAATAGCGCCTTTGTGATTGGTGTGGTTAAGAACCAGCTCAAGAAGCCGGCGCTTATAGAGATGTGGAATTTCCGCTACGCGTACTTTGACCCCAAGTTCGAATTCAATGTGATAGACTCGATGGACAAGGCAACTGCGCTGTCCACGGTGCAGATAGATCATGAGAACGGGGCGCGCTATGGCATGTCGTATACAGACAGCGACGGCCAGAAAAAGTATCCGATAGTAATGCACTGCTCCCCTAGTGGCGCGATAGAAAGGATCATATATGCCCTTCTTGAATTTGCTGCGCTGAAGCAGGCCCGCGGGGAGACGGCCTCGCTGCCCCTCTGGCTAGCTCCGACGCAGGTGAGGCTCCTCTCAATGTCTGACAAGCACGTGAGTAGATGCCTCGAGATTGCAGAAGAGTTCAGGCAACGCAAAATCAGGGCTGATGTTGACGATACAGACACCACAATCGACAAGAAGATACGCACCGCTGAGCAAGAGTGGATCCCTTATATCCTGGTAATAGGGGACAGGGAGGCTTCGTCAACTGAACTCACTGTGAGGATAAGGGGGGAGAAGGTGCAGAAAAAGATGACCGTGGATGATTTGTCAGGCATCATATCTGGCAGTGTGAGGTCGATGCCGGATGCACCCCTTTCCCTGCCGGTGCTTCTCAGCAAGAGGCCTTCCTTCAGATGATGCTATATAATACAGATTACCTTTCCTGCTACCGCTGCACGGTCCACATATCCAAAAGACCTGCTGTCCTCGCTCATCTCCCTGTTGTCGCCCAGCACATACACGGAATTATCACTCAGCGCGGATATCCGCTTTACAATCTTAATGCGCCTTGCAGGGTGCTCGAGCACCACAATGTCGCCAGGCTTTAGCTTTCCAAACCATCCGGTGGCTATTAGGTACTCGCCTCCCTTGATTGCTGGCTCCATGCTCCTGTCAGCCGCCTTGAATATGCGCAGAGGCATTCTCATATCTTTGGATAGACGAATGTCCTCTCTGTCGGATAGTAGGACTTGACCCTCACGGTCTGCACCTTCTTCGTCTTCCAGAAGGCCTCGGCAAACCTCTGCACGTTCTCGAGCAGGGCGTCAGCATCCTTTATGTCTGTACTCTGCTTTGCCTTTCCGGCAAGCTTGAGGGTGTTCCATACTAGCTCGTTCAGCTCGGGGTTCTCTTTGGCGTGCTCCGGCTTCATGTAGTCGCCCCAGATGACTGTTATCTCATGCTTGCATATCTCGGCGTGCTCCTCCTTGACCTTTACGTAGCGTATGAGCTTGTTCCTGTCCTCCACGGAGCTGCCTCCGCCCTTCATGACATCGGCTATGAGCATGTCCATGCGCACAACAGTGTGGGCTGCAAGCTGCGCCGCATGAGGATCGTATATACCGCATGGTATGTCGCAGTGCGCGTATGCAGTCTCGAAATGCAATACCCTGTCCGCGAAGGCCAGTGTCTTCCCCGCAGTGATTCTTATCTTATCCACTATATCACCAGATAGTATTATTCGCTAGAATTTATAACGTTTCTCATTGCGCGCGGCATGGCTTTCGCAGACGCGCATGTGGCTTTATAAGCGTTGGTCTCCATCCTATGCAATTGATCGGATGGAAAAAGGAAGTTCTCAGGGCTTTCCGCTCATAGGCATCATAGCAGGCGCTGCTGTGGGCATACTGCTGGCCAACCTCTTCCTGAGCGTCATAGGCGCAGCCATAGGAGGCGTTGTGGCGGTAGTGCTTGATGGAAGCATTAGTATTAAGAGGGCGGTGGGCATAGGAATTGCTGCAGGAGTCGTCGTAGGGGTCTTTCAGGCGTACCTGGTAGGCGTGCTATTGCCAGAATATTATTCGGCAAATGCGCAGCTCCTCGGGTCCGCGGCAGGCAATGCGCCTCTCCTGTCAGCAGTTATAGAGCTTGTCCAGGCAGCCACAGTGGTAATATATGCTGCGTCATGCACAGTTGGCAGCGTGATAGGGAAATTCCTCTTCGTGAAGAGCATGGACGGGGGCGGTGGATCGGATGTGCAGGCAAGATCAGGAGGGGACGTTGGCCCGATTAACAGGTATTAAGCGCAGGCTTATCCGAAGTCAACTATCCTCCTGTACTTTTTCATGACATTGTCGAAGTTGAACTTCTTTACATAGGAATAGGCGTTGCTGGCCAAGGCATCCCTGAACTCCTTGTCAGTGTACAGCCTATAGAACCTGTTGGCAAAATCATCCACATTGCAATGCCGGTACACGACCCCGTTGTCGCCATCGGAGATGAGCTTCTCGTCAGGATCCATCGTAACAAGCGAGTTGTTGCTCGTGTTTATCATTACTGGCAGCCCGCAGGCCATCGCCTCAAGGAAGACCCTGCCCGGGCTTTCCCATTCCGAGGTGCATACGAAAAAGCCTGCGTTGTTATATGCCCGCACTAGCTTCTCTTCCCTTAGGAATCCAAGGAACTTTATGTTCCTGTCCAGTTGCAGCGCCTTGGCGAGCTCCCTATAATGCTTCTCATCGGGACCGGTACCGACTATCCTAAGCAGCTCCTTTTTGGCCAGCTCAGGGTGGTTTGTTATGACCCTTGCTATCCCGTGTATCAGGAAATTTAGCTTCTTCTGCCTCTCGTCCAATCTGCCAACGTACAGCGCGCCGCGGTAGTTCTTCTTGATCCTGATCTTCCTGTACTCCTTGTGCGGGGCTATGTTGATGTAGTGAAGCTTGGTCTTCCTTCCCCTGAAGAATTCCCTCGCATAGGCATACTGCTCTGCGGTTATGGCAACGTAGTGGTCAAGCAGGCCCTTCATTAATTGCGAGTACGCATACCTCAGCAGCATCTTTGGAAGCAGCTTCTTGTTGCCAGCGTTCCTGAAGTTCACAAGCACGTTGCCCCTGTCAACATACAGGAACTTTGTGCCCTTCCCCTTCCTATACCTGTACACCAGAGCTATCGGCACGTCGCGTATCGAGTTTATGAGTACGAAATCATATTTCTTCTCGTATATCTGCTGCATGGTGACCGGCTTTGCGCTCTTTGACACTCTGGACAGGTCGGCAAATATATCTACGTCGTAGCCGGCCTTGCGGAATGCGAGATACATGTTGTACGTGTCTATCAGCGCCCCTCCGACGGCCTTGAAGGAGCCAGACTCTACAAGCAGTATCTTCTTGATCCAACCACCCGGCATTTATCTAAATCGATGCGCATGTTCAATAACCTTGCCTCGCTGGCAACCTTGCCAGCCTTGAGCCAGCCACCTTGCCTGATGTGGCGCCGAAGTAGTCTAGGATCGTTGGTGCCACGTTGAGGACGCTGATGCCATGTGCGTCTACACCCGTCCCTTTGGAATAGTAGCCGAAGATCCCATGCATTAGGTGGTCCCCGCTCTTCGCCCCCTCTGGCCTTGCGAAAAAGTCATTCGAGTAGTTGAAGATGTCGAACGTGTAGCCTTCCTTGGCCTCCACAAGCAGGTCTGGATGGATGAACTTTCCCCCTCTTCCATAATATGAATCCCCGTCTATCACCTTCGCTACAAGCGGGCTGCCATCCCTGCTGCGCAGCAGCTTAAGCTTTCGTGCAAGCTCATCCTTCAAGAGATTGCGGCCTCTGCTGCCGACGATCCCGGATGCAAACCTTTTGTCGTTTATCCAGATCGTAGCGACAGGGTTGTTTGATATCGCGGCGAACGCCTTGGTATGCCCCATGTCGAAATCGAAGAGGTGTAGCCTCCCCGCACCTGCCGGCAATGGAAACAGAGCGCCAAATCCCCTGAATACTGCCCTCTTCATGCCGTATGGCAGCCGGTCATACGTCCTCCTAAGCAAGTAGTTTCCGATTATGCTCTCCCTGAGCTGGTTGCGCCTTGCAGCCTGCTCCTTTGCCGCATTGCGCCCACGCGCGGGCTTTAACCTGACATAGCCGTTCTCTATCAGCCAGGCATTGAGAAGGAATTTGTATCTGATTGGCTGCGCACCGTGGTCAGATACTATCATCATTGCCGATCCTTCATCGTCGACCCTCTTCATTATGCGCTGGACGAAACTGCCTATCTCAGTGTATATCTCCTTGAGGTACCTGCGCCCGCCACTTTTGCCCATTACAAAATGCTGCATCCTGTCCGTCTCCGTGAAACATACGTATACGAGGCCGTACTTGTGTTCTGCTATCATCGCCTCGGCTATGGCTATCCTCGATCGTATGCTCTTTAGATAGTGGCTTAGCGCTTCCCTCTCGCTCATCCTGCCGCTCTTCATCTCCACCTCGACATCAGGCTCGCCATAGAAGTCGCGTTTCTTCATGAGCTGCTCGAGCGCCTTGCTGTTGGTCCTTGCAGGAAGGGGGAAGCCGGTAATCATATCGACATTTCCGTATTCGGGAAGATCTATCACGGTTGCAGGGGTTATCACAAGGCACCTGATGCCTTTTTTGGATAGCTTCTTCCAGAACGGCGGCACTTTCCTTGAATCGTAATACACTATGTCTGGCGTGTAATCCTTTTTCATCACAAAGAAGTCAGGAACCCCGTGTTGCGCTGGGGAAAGCCCAGTGTATATTGTGGGCCATGCAGGCCCGGTGAGAGGGGGCAGGGTAGATTTCATCTCTGTGATCAGGCCCCTGTCTAGCAGTTTTCCAAATCCGGCTATCCCGCCGTTCTCTGACATCTCCCTAAGTATCCATAATGGTGCGGCATCGATACCTATCAAGTAAAGTCTCCTCATCCGCTAGTCCACCTCTGCAGACACTGTCAATCCGTTGGTCACAAGCACCGGCTCTATCATTCTTAGCTTCTCCTTGGAAAGCACGCCAACGAGCCTGTCCCGTTTGTCCGGGTCAAGCACAAGCAGCATGTGGCCGCCTCCGCCTATTCCAAGCAGCTTTCCTCCAGTTGCGCCGTTCTCCATGGAGAGCTTGAACAGAGCGTCTATCCGCTTGCTGCTTATGTTGTCAAGCAGCGCACGCTTGTTAAGCCATTCGTTGTATACCAGCTGGCCAACCTGTTCGAAGCGGTTTGAGGCTATCGCGTCTCGGATGCTCTCTGCATAACCCTTCATACGTTCCATAAGCTCGAGAGCATGCACGTCGGATGCGGCTATGAGTTTCACCAGGGTCTTTAGAGGGCTTTCCACGGGCCTTGGAGTTGCAGTATTCACAAGCATGAGCATCGAACCGAGATGCTCCAGCCGGCTCTTTCCCAGCCCAATTCTTTTGACCTCGACCCCAGCGCCGCTAAACTCGATGTAGTTCAGCCCTCCGAAGCTCGTTGCGTAAGGGTCCTGCTTCCCTAGGTGTATACCCAGTTTTGTCCTCTCAAATTTGTGCGCAAGCTCTGCTATCTCGCCTTTTCCCATGCCTGTGCCGAGCCATCCGTCAAACGCGCCTATTATAGAGACTATCGACGCGGATGAGGAGCCCAGACCTGATCCGTATTCCGTATCCGTGTCCATGGACAGCTCGAATCCGGAGCCTGGAGAAAAATGCTCTATTATAACCCTGTAGAAATCGCGTATGCCATGCAGGTTGCCTATGCTCCCCTCTTCCTCTATCCCTAGCCGCGCCTGCTTTATAATGATCCTGCCATCCTGTCGCGGTTCGATCGACGCGCGGGCATACGTCCCTATGGCTGACTCTATTACCGCGCCGCCGTATCTTTCGTAGTATTCGCTCAGGTCCGTAAAACCGCCGGCGAAGCTAAGCCGGTATGGAGATATTGCACGTATTGTCGATGCCATGTTACCAGCTATTTAGAGTTTTTGAAGGTGTATTCGAGGGCCTTGAAGTAGCTGTCCGGATCTCCGACATTGAGCCGTTGCTCGTCCTTCATCAGTATGCCATATACCTTCCCGCCTGCCTTCACCAACGTATTTATACCGGACGTCAGTGCCAGCTCCACGCCTTCCTTGTGGTCGCTCCTCAGGGCCGTGAATATTTTCGGGGAGAATGCATATACCCCGACTATTGCAAGGTTCGATTCCGTCTTCCCGGGTTTCTCCTCTGCGCTGGATATCTTGTAGACCTCGTGACCGTCTATCTTCTCCGATCCTGAGGCATTCACTATGCCGTACTTGCTTGGGTCGCTCACCTTCCTTAAGAAGAAGACCGCATTCGCATCCTTCTGCTCAAATACCTTAAGCAGAAGCGCATATCCGCCGGTAAGCGTTATGTCATCAGTATGCAGTATTATCGGGTCGCCTTTCACGAACTCCTCGGATACGAGCACTGCGTCGCCGAATCCTCTCGGATTCTTCTGCTTGAGGTACGACACCCTCTCGTTTTTGAGGTGATCCTGCAGCAGCCTGCTTCTCTTGCTGGAATCGATAACCACGCAGAACTCTTCTACGCCTATGCTCTTTAGGGATCTCATTGTGTGGTTTACTATCGGAACCATCACTCTGGTTCCGTCCTCGTTCTCGAAAATCGGGAGCAGCGCCTTGGGCAGCACATTGGTTATATACCGCATCCTTGTTCCACGGCCGGCACTCGTTATTACAGCCTTTCGTATGGTCATATGATTACCCATTGACTATTCCAATTCCTGAAAATTCCTTTCCGCTATATATAGTGAACCTGCTCAACTCGGCAGGCTTGCCCACAGGTATTGGCGCGTCCACCTCCATCTCTGCATCTGCAGCACGTAGCGGTGCCAATGTGCCATTGCGCAGCGTCTTCCCTGTTGTTGGATCGATAATGTCCAATATCTTAAATCTCGCCTTGTATTCGTTCCCGATAAACCGTATCCTTGCCTGCTGCCCTATTCTCCTTGTGGCAAAGATAAGCGTTAGCATCCGCCTCCTTGCACGGAGGGATTCATTTGCACCATAAAGGACCGCTCCCCTAGGCAGCCTTAATCCATCGCCAAACCTTATCGCCACATTCTCCCCGGCAATTGCAGTTTTCACCCTGGTTCCCTTAACAAAGATCTCGCTGACCGGATGCCTGCCCCTGCCCATCGTAGATCTCAGTACCTGCCCCACGTGCATATTTCCCTGGATTATCCTGCCGCTCGAAAGTGCGCCGCTTCCAGTTTCGATGCGGCCTTGCATTAGCAGGCGCAGCTGGCCTCCGGCTGGCTTTCTCGCCCTGCTTAGCATCCCGTATGCGGTTTCTAGCAGGCTACTTCCGTGATACCAGTCCATCAGGGTTGATCTCGCAACGAGATTCTCTGTCCTGTATGCCGAGATTGGAACGAAAGCGATGTTTGCCTCCTTGTAGCCTATCGCCTTCAGGAATGCTGTCATCTGCGATTTTATCCTCTGGAACACCTCTTCGCCATAGTTTACGGTATCCATCTTGTTTACCGCAACGACTATGCTCTCCATCCCAAGCATCTTTGCAATAAAGACGTGCCGCTTTGTCTGGGCCATTATGCCTTCGCCACTCATTGCGGAAACGAGCAGCAGAGCCAGTTCGCCATACGATGCGCCGCTTATCATGTTCTTTATGAGCTCCTCGTGGCCGGGCACATCGATTAGGGCTAACGCAGCGCTGCGGTATTTTATCTCGGCCCTGGTCGTATCGTAGGTCATGCCGCGCGCTCTTTCCTCTGAAAAGCTGTCCAATATGAATGCAGGCTCGAATGGCCTGTGCAGTTTTTTGCTGTAAGCCTCGGCTTCCATCACCCTTACCTTTGTTGCAGCCCCTGTCTGCATGAGAAGGCTGCCGATAAGGGTTGACTTACCGTGGTCCTTGTGGCCTAAAAGCGCAATATTTCTTACCTCCATGCGAACACTACATATAGCCCAGGGCCCTGAGCTTTGACATCACGTACTCTCTCTCCTTGTCCATGCTCCTTCCCGATCTTTCCTCGTCTTTCGTGGTCTCCAACTCCCTTATTATGTCGTTTACGCCCCTTGCGTCTGACTTCAACGGGATTGTGCAGTGGGTGCAACCCAGGCTCCTGTACCTGTACCCGTTTCTTGAGAAATAGAGAGGGTTGACAGGTATCTTTTCCTGTTTAATGTAATTCCATACGTCGATCTCGTTCCAATCCAGCAGCGGATGCACCCTTATGTGCCCCCTTACATCGAGTTTCGAGGAGTAATCATCCCACAGTTCGGCCGGCTGGTTCTTGTAGTTCCATCTGAAGTTCTTGTCCCTTGGGCTCATGTACCTCTCCTTGGCCCTTATGCCGTGTTCATCCCTGCGTATGGAGACTACAAGGGCATCGAAGCCGTAGGTTGCCATCAGCTTCTTCAGCGTCTCAGGCTTATTCTTCCCGCAACATGCGGATCCTACAAGGTCCGGATTTATCTCACTTTCGCCAACGATCAGGTCCAGCTTCCATTTCTTTGCAAGCTCATCCCTGAACCGGTACGTTTCTGGGAAGTCGATTGAATTGTCAATGTGGATTACAGGAAACGGTACCTTTCCAAGGAACGCCTTCCTGGCAAGTGCCAGCATTGTGGTGGAATCCTTGCCCATGCTCCAAAGCGCTGCTACGTTGTTGAATCTAAGCTTCGCTTCTCTTAGCAGATATATGCTCTTCTCCTCCAAAATTTTAAGGTCTTGTGGTATCATCTCAATCCGCCGTGTTCCATACCTGCAGCCCGGACAGGTAGATAGTTGCGCCCCTCACCCTCTTCCCCTCCCTCAGTGAGAGTGGCACCTTTGTGACAATAGTGTGCTTAGAATCGTACAACTCTATGTGCGACTTGGTGAGGTCCTGCATCCTGTTAAGCCTGCCACCGTTTGCAAATATTATCCTGTAGTACCTTATACTGCTCCTCCTTAGCGCACCGGAGAAGCGCTTCCAATTCTCCTCGCTCTGATCCCTCCACAGCGCGTCGGCAGCCATACGCATCTTAGATTCGACAGCCAATGTATCACTCCATGTATCCAAGCGCACGCAGCTTTTCTATCACTGCGCTGCCCTTGTTGCTCTTAGAACCCTTCTTGCCCTCTAACTCCGCGGTGGTCTCCCTAAGTATGTAAGTAACGTAATCGGAGACAGAAGAGAACCCCGTATCCCTTATTTTGTACCTTATTTTTTCGAATAGTGGCGCAGGAATCGTTATCGTGGTATACTTTCGCTTTGCACCGCTTGCCTGTCTTGCCATAGCATCACTCACTACCTTAATGTTGTGACATTATAATATATAAATGCGATTGCATGCTGGCTGGCGCCATTTTCATACGAAATGATTATTAAGCGTGCAAAAATACTCTTTTATATCGATATGCGAGTTTGGCCATCGCCAGGCTGCGGTAATGTAATGTTTACAACAAGAGGAAGCGTGATGAGGAGGCGGATAGGCGAGCTTGGCATTAGCATGGACCAGAGATACATTGAGCTCTCTGCTGTGGCTAGGACAGAGAGGCCGGATTATGAAAAGAATATAGTAGTTCTGACAAAAAGGCAACGCGGCAGGGTGGAGGAGCTTCTCGCACAGGTTGATGGGCTTGACCTCTCGCTTGGGCCGTGGGACAGGTTAGTAGGCAGGCGCACCAATGCGCTATCCAGGCAACTGAAAGCACTGACCAGACTGAATGGTGAACTTGAGACCGCGCTGCGGGAATTTGGGCCAGGCGGAACCAACAGGAGCTACAGGCAGCTATCTCAAATTAAGAATGGCACTGCGGCAGGCAATGCGTCTGCTGTTAAGGCGACAGCAGAGAATGGCGACTGCGGCAATGGGAAGGTCAAGACGCGGCCTATACCGACGCATACGCTTGCAGAAGCGCTTGAGGATACAGTACATAAAGCCAGCCTTGCTTTTGTAGGGGGCGGTGGAATTGAAGATAGGATAACAAAGGCATTTGTATCGCTGAAGAACATGAGGCAGATGTCGATTGTTAAGACCTTTGAGAAGCTTAACGAGGAAGATAGGAGGCTAGAACTGCTTGGACTGATGATCAGAAGGCGCGGCATCACTATGTCAAGGAAAGACTTCAGGTGTGCTCTTGAACTTTGCAATGTGCGCGTTGAGGATATGGCAGGCAATGGGGACTGGAAGCTGATGTACAAGGCGGGGGATGGCACGGTTACCAGAACGATGATGAGCGGCGACCATAGCCACAGGGAGATTGGCCCGCATTACTCCCTGCCGGTCATAAGCAGACTGCTTGGCAAGAGTAGCTGCGGGAGGGATTTTGAGACTGCATCAGTCTGCTAAGGCATGCACTGCGCAAGGATTGCACCATCCGGTTGCCCTACTTCTCAAGATCGGCAATAACCGGCGCTGCGATGGTTATGATTGCCGCAAGCATTGCAGAATAGGGATATGTCTCGATCCCGGCACACTATACATGTGTCCATAGGCATATTGCAAGCTATTTGAGGCAGGAATCCATTAACCTCTGAGCGCTCACTGCAGCGTTCCCTGATCCTTCGTGTATAATATTATGCCGCGCTCCCTTCTCTGGAACGGGTTTGCCCTGTTTCCATATATAGCCTTTACCCCCTTTGAGAGTGCGAGTTCCACGAGCCTCTGCGTTATTACGCCGTCAAGCACTATGGCGTAGACTCCTGAAGTATCCTGAACCTCGACCAGAAGCTCCCTTATTGGCATCTCCTTGATAATGTTGCCTGCTGGATCATAAAGCCTGGAGCGCAGCGAACCGGAAAGCTCATCCAGACCGGAGCCAAGCTGCGAGAGCAGCGCTGATTTGAGCGCAGGTTCGGCCATTGGCTGCTGCACCTCTTCCTTCCTTTGAATCTCTGCCTTCATGCCCTCATCATTCCTTACATCTAGGCTAATACTGGGCGCAGGCTTGGCTGCGGGAAGTGGCTGCTTGGCCACTTCGGGCTGCATCGGCTGGGCCACCTGGGCCTGCAGCGACGAGCCCCTGTCCACCTGAAGAGGAATCGGCCTTTGCGGCTGGCTTGACGCGGATCTTGATCTCTGAACCCTTGATGCGATTGGATCCATATCCACAGGGGATCTCGATCTCATTGCTTTTATTATCTCCTTTCTCGTGAGATCCTCGACCTCCTTCCCATCCGGCGCCCTTGCGACATAGTCTATCTCGGCAACGTTCATGAGCGATCTGAGTATCAGGTCGCCGCCGCGGTCGCCGTCGAGGAAGACGGTGACCTCTTTCTGGTTGCACAGCGCTATCAGACTCTTTGGTATGTTGTTTGTTGCGCCGCCGACTGCCACAGCGTTGGTTATGTCGTTCCTAAGCAGGGTTAGGACATCGGCCCTGCCTTCGACTATTATTATCTCCTCCATCTTTGCGACATCAGGGCCCGCTGGCAGCTTCTCAGGCCCGTAGGCTGTAACCTCGGCTGCGCGCACGTCTGACTGCACTAGCTCTGCAATCTCCCTGCTGTCAGGCAGCTCAGTGGTAAGGAGTATCTTTACCAGCTCCTTTGCCCTTATGAGTATCTTCCTCCTCTTCTCTGACCTTGTGTCCTCCACCTTCTCAACGCTGAACTGGGCCTCGTAGGGGCCGACCCTGTCCACAGCCTCTACGGCCGCGGCTAGTATGCATGTCTCTATCCTGTCCAGCGAAGCCGGAAGGTAGAGCCGTCCGTGCGTCTTGTTGCCATTCTGCTGCAGCTCTATCTCTATCCTGCCTATCTTACCGTTCTTCTGCAGCTCGCGCAGATCAAGCTCGTTTCCAAGAAGCCCTTCAGTCTGCCCGAAGACAGCCCCTATTATGTCAGGCTTGTCAACCATGCCGTCAATCGCAAACTTCGATTCAACCATGTACTTTACTATCTCTAGATAAGTTTTTGCCATAATATCTACCTTTTTCGTTCTCACGAATCTCCTCTATTGGTCTGGTCAGCTGCTCTACGCTGGTGAGGTTCAGCATCTTTAGCAATTTCTTCGAGACATCGCTGTTTATAGTGTATCTCTTGTCGATCGTCAGCAGTGCATCCATTATCTTCTCGCTCTTCTGGTCGCCGCCCTTGTCGCTGTCCACCATTATGTAGACGGTCTCGTTTGGATCAGGTGCCTCCTTCATGTTAACTATCCTTTCATATGGTATTGCCCTGATTCCCAGCATCGAGAGCACCCTTATATCGTGCCTGCCTTCCACTATCACGGTGCCTCCCTTTAGAAGTTCGAGTATCTGCTCAACCTTCCTCTTTCGCCATTCTGCTGCCTGCCGGTTCACTTCGATCCACTAGGAAAAGCCGCACTAGACAAGCCTGGCAGTGGCTTCTCTCCAGTCAAAAAAGACAATTCTATAAGTATAAAGTGCCATGCTTACTACCTGTTAAAGTGCGACCTCATTCCCGTTAATTATTTAATATGGAAACATTAATATAGGTTTCATGCAAGGGAAAGTCGTATCTTTGAACATGCGGCTTTCAAGTGGTTGCGGGCGATCGGATGCGTAGATACGTGAAGGGTGCCAGGTCGGAGCGGGAGCTTCTCAACATATTTTACAATATGGGCTATTCGGTGGTGAGAGCTGCTGGAAGCGGCGTAAATGCCCTTGGGCCAGACATCCTGGCCATACGCAAGGGCATGTGCATAGCGATAGAGTGCAAGGCCTGGGACAGGGGCAGCCTGAGCCTAGACTTCGACCAGTTCGACAAGCTGCTGGAATGGGAAGCCAACACCCAGTTTCCCACATTTGTCGCATGGCGCATGAACAACAAGGGCTGGTTCTTCATAAAACTGAGCGAGTTCACGAAGAACGAGCATAGCTACACAGTCACAATGAAGAAGACCATTGAGGTGGGCAGACTACTTGAGCACGTGGCTGCAGAGCCTGCGAATGTGAATGCTGTTTCTGCAGCCACAACAGGCTGACAGATGCGGCAGTCAGTGGTATTAGCTCCTTGCGCAGAGAAGCTGCGCTTGGCTGGTGTTCTGCAGCCCAGCTGACTGCTGAGGCAGCCGTATTGGCGCATGAACAGCTCACGCGAATTCTGCGGCTATCGGGCATGCGTTGTAGTAGCTCTCATTTGCATTTATGTACAGGTGCGTCGGCGTTATCGTTGTCCTGTTGTATGTGCTACTATAGTTTAGGTATATGCCAGGCTCGTTCTGAGCAGTGGCAAGGCATGCACCTGCGCTCTTTGTTATGTAGTTGGCGGAATGGCCAAGGCCGGTAGGCGAATAGGTGCATGAGGTCTGGTTGACCAGGAAGAAGTCTATCGTGCTTGCCCCCCTCACCCCGCTGAGGATGTCTATCAGCCGTGTGAAGCACGGCTCTTCAAGGGGCCACTGGGTGTTGTTGTGGTAGATGACCGTGACCGCCACTCTTGGCGCATTGTCAAAGTTGTTCTTAAACGACGAGAATGATGCACCGGACAGGCTGGGCAGCTGGAAGAGCACAAGGTACACAACGGCAGCGGCCAGCAGCACTATGATCGCTATTGCTAGATATCTCTGGCCCAGCTGCGATCCGCGCTGCGCTGACGGCTCTGCCTTCCTGGCCGCCTGTTCCTCATGCCTTATTGGGCGGTGCTCTATTTGAGGTATCTGCTCGCCATCCACATTGGGGGTATGCTTCTGCTTTCTCTCTCCGTTCCTTCCATTGCGCGTCCTCTTCCTCTCTGCCATGCGATCATCCTACAAGCAGCGCTGCGGGGCAGCTTGCCATTGAGCTGGAGTTGCCGCGTACGCT
This sequence comes from Microcaldota archaeon, assembly GCA_021817325.1. Classification (GTDB taxonomy): domain Archaea; phylum Micrarchaeota; class Micrarchaeia; order Micrarchaeales; family CABMGC01; genus JAKAVK01. The sequence goes on from JAKAVK010000021.1 coordinate 30,338, forward strand.
GAGTACCGTTCCGTAGTACGAGTACAGGTGTATACTTGTCGTGTTGCCATTTGATAGTATTATTACTGGCACATTCCTTGATGCATATGCTGCAAGGCATGCGCCGGTCGCTTCGATGCCAGAAGCGCTACTGCATCTGTCGCCGAGAATTGTGATGCTCTGGACTGTCTTGTTGAGCGAGGACGCCTGCGAGCTCACCTTGGCTGCGCATGATAGCATGCCCTGCGTAGAGGTGCCGTTTAGCGCTATTACAATCGTGTTTGAGGATGCCACTGCGGCGGTGAATGACCCGAACGGAGCCGATGAATTTGCAAGGCTTGCATATGCGTACGAGCCTATGATGAAAGCAAGTGCGAGTATCGCCACCAGCAGGTATATGTTCCTGTTTATGGCCTTGTGGTTGTGCTTCCTTGAAGCGAGATTGGTCTGCTTATGCTGCCTGCCGCCTGCCCTCAGGTACATGATCACGGCAAACGCGAGGACTACGAGCCCTACTATTATATTAGGCAGGGACCCTGCAAGAGGCGCGATTGAGACCGACTGACTGTACTGCTCCCTGAATGCGGGCAGTATGGCAGTTGCAATTGAGGCACTGAGCTGGTGCAGCACGTCTGCCGAGTCCACTGAGCTGCCTGCAGCTGCGACAAGCTGCTGGTGCAGCTGCGCAAGCTTCACATCGCTCTGTGAGATGTTGCTTACCCTCCCGTTGAGCTGCGCGCTGAGCTGCAGCTGGTCGAATGCCAGTGCGGCTATGCGCTGGTTGTTATTTCCCTCAAGCTGCAGCGCTATAAGCAGGGCCGTGTTGTTCCTTGCTGTATTGACAGCGCTTCCATATGATGCGTTGAGCTGAAGGTAGCTAGCGAGAAGAGCGCTCTTCTGGCTTGCCATAGAGCGGTTCTGCTCTGTCATGTTTAGCGAAGCGTAATCAGATACAAGATGCGAATAGTTAGACTCGAAGGCAGACAGCCTGGCGGAGAGGCTGGCATTTGAGATGTGGGAGAGCAGCGCATTCACCGAAGACACAGTGGAGTTGTACCCCCGCAGCGTGGTATTGAGCATTATCGCAAGCTGCTCGCCTTTCTGCCTGGTGACTATAGGAGTCACGTATAGATCGGCATTCGAGGCTGCGCCTGCGGCCACCTGGTTTATCTGCGCGCTTGTGAACGGAAGCGAGAGCATCGAGGAGAGGGTCGACTGCACGTTGCTCAGTGCGGTATTGTTGAATGTTAGCGACTCGCAGAAGCCGACTGACGCGCAGTACCATGGAGCGCTCAGGAGGTTTGAGCCATAGCCTATGCACGTGTTTACCTGCGACGGAGTCAGCTGTGGTGGCGGGAAGATGGGGTTCTTGCCAATTGTCGAGGTTATCTGCGATATACGGCTGATGCTGTTGTTGAGCTGCGGAACGAGCTGGCCGATGTTGGTCTTGTTTATCGATGAGACAGTCGCATTGAAGCCCATATAGGCGTCGCTTAGCTGGGTGTAGTTTGTGTAGAAGTTCATAAGGCCGAAGCCGAACGCGCTGTCCGGGCCTCCAAGCGCAGCCAGCGCCTTTGAGCAAACGGGCACGGTGGCGCACGAGCGGCAGTAATTATCAAGAGTGCACGTGTTGTTGGTATGATAGTATCCGGCCTCGACAAGGCAGTCGGTGATCGGACCTGAGGACGACGATTCAAACTTATGCATCTGGCTCTCGAGCCTGCTGAAGTTGGCCTGTGCGTAGCTCATTGCAAGGGTCTCGTTGCTTATCACTGCTGCGATGCTAGACTGGTTTGTCACGATGGAGTAGCCGCTTGTGACGTTGACAACGAACTCAAGCGTATTGCCTGCCGAATACAGCAGCACATAGCTGCCGCTGCCGTAGGTCACGTTTACTGGATGCAGATGCATGGCTATCGCGTTAGGCACGCTGTAGCTAGCAAGCAGTGAATTTACTGATGCCATTGAGTATGCATCTGCGCCGCCGGCAACAGAGGCGAGAAACGCAAACGTTATAAGTAGTGCCACCCTCGTATTCATGCAAAGCACGTGGAAGTTTTTGGTCAGTTATGATGCTCTGATAATGTATTTAAAGGTATCCAGTCATTTCGCGCAGGTGCAGCATTTTTTGCAACGCTAGGCTGGAGGATTATAAACAATAAAGAAAAAGAAGAGCGGGCGGTGCAAAACGCACCGCCGCGCCCATTGATCACTTGTCGCTTGTTCCTTCAAGCCAGTTACGTCGAGCCCGCGGCTGAGAGCAAGTCGTTTATGAACTGGTTGCCCGCAGTCACTGTCTGGTTCGCAGTATAGCCTGCTACCAGGATCCTTGAGGCACCGCCGTTTGCTCCGGAGAACGCCTGTACGATCACCGCATTAGGACCGCTTGCTCCGCCGCTTGTGAAGCTCTGCGCGAGCTGTGGGTTCTGTGCGAAGATCTGGGCTGCCACAGAGTTGACATAGGCGCTGCCCACCACTATGAGGGATGAGGCGTTGTTTGCGTTCGTGTCAAGCACTGCGAGTGGCGTTGTTGCAGTGTCGAGATGGCTCGAGACTACCGCTTTCGTCACTGACGGCGTAGCTGTCAGGTTCGTGAGGCCGGTCACATTGCAGCTTGTGGCTGTGAATGTGCACTTCGCGCTCACGTTAGCTATCGTCACGTTGGCGAGGTTTGTCTGCTGGCCGACACCGTATGGCCCGTAGACGCTCGTAGTCGTCACGTTGCTCGTCGAGTTCGATGCCGCCCCCACCAATAGCTCCAGCGTGTCAACAGACTTTGCGAGGTTGACAGTCACTGTAGTCGGCGAGATCTTGGCGATCTGCGATCCGCGCTCTGTCCTGAAGCCCTGCCCCACGTTGAACGCGTGGTTCTGCGTGGACGTGTACGTCATGTTGTTGTGCGTACCCGTTGTAGAGTAGTTCAGGTAGAACATCGGCTGCGTGTTCGGACCTCCAGTTGAGTTGAAGATTCCGAAGCCAAGCTGGTCTACTGCCTGCGTGTTCGTAGGCACCGCAACCTCACCGAAGCTGTAGGTGTAGTACTCACCTGCACCGGTGTTCGGATTAGGCGCAGCAGATCCCAGCGATGACAGCACAAAGTTGGACTGTGGCTGTCCGTTCTGCTGGTTGTAGATCACGTTGACGCTTGCCGCAGTAGCCGCAGGGGTATAGCTCGATGGCCATGTCAGCTGGTAGTTCGTCCCAGTCTGGGAGTACAGGATCATAGGCGCAGTCGAGACCAAGTTCGCCAACACGTTTGCGGGCACCAACACGTTTGCGGTGTTGGAGGCCTCAGCGATCACGTTTACTGCTCCAGGTAGAGCCCTGTTGAGCTTTATCGCTGTGACGTTGTACAGCGGGGTCGACAGTGGCTGCGTGTTGCTCGCCGCGGTGAAGACTACAGTCTCACTTATTGGCGATGGCGACGTAGATGTCTGGTACCCTGTTATCTGGGCCTGCAGCTGGTTGGTATTGTTCACCCACAGGTTGACGTTTGCCGCGTTCGATGTGAGTGAGAGCGCCATCTGCACTGCATTTCCTACCGTTGCAGCATTGGCATTCTCATTGAGCGCATACGGCGTGAGGTCGTATGTCACCGTGCTGCTGGTCTGGCCCGCATAGCTGAATGCGTTAGGTATTGAGCTTGTTACAGTCAATTCCTCTGCAGGCTCAGTGACATTTGTTATGTCAAGACCAGAAACGGTGTGCGCTGACAACACGTTCTTGTAGCCGCCACTTACTGAAGCGGTGTAGCTGCTTGCAGCCGATACGGCATCGTAGTTGTTTCCAAGAGTGTCACCTACGAACTTTACGCTCCAGGTCTTGGGGTTCTCAATGAAGTTGAAACCCTGTCCCGGAAGCAGTGTCACAGGTGATGCATTCCATACAACCAGGCCCTCGAGGGCATGTGCAGCTCCGCCTCCTGAGGAGGTGTTGGTCCACAACAGGTTGACGTTCCAGCCAGGATCTCTCGTCTGGTTGAATGACTTACCATTGGTCAGGTTGAAGAGGTTGCTGAACAGCTGCATCTTCGCCCACTTCTGGTATGCATACAAACCTGCGAAGGTCTGGTTCACTCTGACGAACAGGGTGTGTCCGGATACGTTGAACTCCTGCGTTGAGAAAGGAGACAACTGCGTGGTGTTTGTCAGCACGCCGTTATAGAATACCTCTACTGCGGCATTCGACAAGCCATTCGCGTTAGGCTGGCCAAGGTCGGTCAGTTCCACGTTGAACCCGCCGACGGATGAGTTGGTTACGTTGTGGCCCACATATACCGTTGTCAACGGCAGAAGTGATTCCGCAAGCGTTACCTTTCCGCCATACGTAACGTTGGTTGACGCTACTGTTGCAGTAGGCGCAGTCTCATTCAGGATCGTCCAGTTCTGCCCGAGCAGCTTTATTGGCACGTTTATGTTCCTGCTGCCTCCGCTCGAGTACTCCTGTATAGGGGAGCTGAACGTTGCCTCATATGCTCCGCCGGCGTTTACAACTGCGAAGTTGTTTGTGCCTGATGCCTGGTCGAATACAGGGAAGCCGCTTAGCCAGAGGCTCTCCGTCTCTCCGTTGCCACCGTAGTTGCTGAGCAATCCAGGCAGACTTGAAGTCGTAACCTGGAGCAGGTTGTCACCGCCGCCTGTCGCTGCGAATCCTGTGAAGGATACTCCGCCTCCATTATAGTTATATACAACAGAGCCTGATGTAGGCACTGAGCCTGACGCGGAGAACGCAGACGCTGCAGGCGAAGCCGTCAGCGATGTTGTCTCAGGGAACGCGTACTGGCTTGCAGAGGTCTGCAATGCCTTTGTCTGAGCAGGTTCGTTTAGCGAGACCGCCCTGTTGAGCACTGAGCCGATCAATGCAGTGAATGCATATGATCCGCTAGGCGCAGCGAGGCCCTTTTCGCCAAGCCAGACCTGCTGGTTTGTTAGCGTGCAGGAAGGCGTTGTCACGACGCACGAGACAGCCCGTCCGCCGCCTCCGGTTACCGTCGCGCTGACGTTCACGGTTGTGAGCGCCATGTTGCCTATGACAGCAGCTATGTTCGCTGCGACGACTCCGTCGCTAGGTTGAGCTGCGTGTCCCACCACTATCTGCACTACAGGTTGCCCTTGGTTGTTAACTATTGGCACATTGCCAAAGCTTACTCCCTGCCCTGCGACGGCAAGTCCCATCAAAAGACTCGCTCCCAGAGCGGCTATTCTCTTCGCGTTTAGACTTTTCATTCTATCACGTTAGTATACTTTTTCTGAATAAGACATTAGGTGTAAAGTATTTAAATCCTCGCTTTTGTTTCACTTTTTTTATGCATATTAAAGATTAAAATTCGTTGATTGTTGTAAATTGTTTCTTTTGTAGACGTATCATTACGACGGAAGGCTATATCGGTGCCTATCTGCCCGCCGGATGCACGGCAGCCGAAGTTATTAGACAATTGGCTAACATCAATGCTCATGCGCTCACATTTGCCACAACAGTGGTGCCGCTGATGACCGAGACGTTCTGCGGCGAGCTGCTTACGTAGAGGTAGTCATTCGAAGGGTTGTAGGCCATGTTGGTGAAGTAGTACAGGTTCATGACGTGCGTTGCTGTGCCGTTCTTCACCGCAAGCAGGTTGAGCACGTCTCCCTCTGAGAAATTATCTACCACGGCATAGAGGTAGCCGCTGGAGGGATTGTATAGCATGCCCTCCACAGGACCGCTCACGCCTATCGTTTCTATCACAGAAGTGCCGTTAATCGCAGTTATCGACGTGCCTGTGCCGTTCATGCCTCCGCTGTCCACGAAGAGTACGCCGTTAGAGGCGTTGTATACTGAGATGACAGGTGCAGGCAGCGTGATCTTTCCGGCTAATGAGTAGCCGCTTAAAGCCAGTGCGACGCCGGTTAGGCTGGAGTTCGCATTTGATGTATATACTGCGTACGCATACTTGCTTGCAGGGCTTCTGACGACCCATCCTGTGATGTCCTTGTAGTATACTGCCGGTATTGATATGTTCTCTATTGAGCTGCCCTTTATGGCCCATATCCGGCTGTCGGTCAGGCTGAGTGCATAGACTATCCCGCTCTGGGGGTCGGCCATTATGTCGGCCGTCCTTATGCCTATCGTTGGATTTGACACTACCGAGTCGCCAGAGAAGACGGTCGCATTGGTGGTATATACGTATAATGAACCGTTGCCAGAGGCGTAGTATGGCGAGGCATAGACAAGCCCATCCTGAGGGTTGTAAGCAAGGCTCGATGGAGAGTATCCGGCAGTTCCTACCGAACTCACGCCTGTTCCATTGATTATGTACGTGGTATTGGAGTTGGAGTTCGCTATGTATACATAGCCACTGTCAGCATCTACGGCAGTGGGATTGTTTATGTATGACGCATTGCCAAAACCTGCCTGCAGCGTCGCTATTATCGTATTTCCGCTAATTACATAGGTATAGGAGCTGCCTATCAGATACAGGTACCTGTTGACAGGATCGTATAGCGAGAACTGGTAGCCTATCGCCGGCGCAGCGGCAAGATATGCCGATGTGTTGAGCTTCCCTGTGACGTTGATGCCGCTTATGATCGATATGTTTGTATTGTACCCTGATTCGGTAAACCCGCCCAGATTCTCGACATACATGTTGCCGTTGGCTGGATTGTAAGCCAAAAAGCCAGGGTAGTTGTAGATGGCGTTAGCGGTGGAGTTTGCCTGGCCTTGCGAAAGGTTCAGCGTTGTGCCCGGTATCGGTGCGGTATTGTTTAGGTATGGTGCTGGTATTGTGGTGTTTGTGCCGCTGCGCCCTTTCACATTATTATTGCCAGGTGCGCCGCCTCCTTGCGGCCTCGTATAGAAGTATAGAACTGCTGCCAGGACGATTACAACAACAGCTATTACCAAGATGCCACGCAGCGCGGAAGACCGCGCAGCTGTTCCGGACTGCTTCAGTGCCATGAGGTGGCTTCTCATTTAAAGTTTAAATATTGATAACATCAACCAGGGCACGGCAGCCTGCTCTTATTAATATGTATATTGCCATTGCTTTATGGGATTTATATGGCATCTAGGAGAAAAGCAGATGACAAGGAGCTCCTGCGCGATTACTTCATGATGGAGAGCATGGCGAAGGAGCTGAAGTGGCACCAGGACAGGATCAGGGCCATAGGCAAGCGCGTGGTCAAGAAGGCTGCAAAGACGGACCTCAAGGACGGCATAATAGAGAACCTCGACGTAGTCGTAACGCACATGAAGAATGCGCAGAGGGAGCTTGACAGGGCTATGGGCAAGCTCAAGATGATATGATAAGTTGATAGCGGTGGAGGAGGAGATCAAGCAGGTAATCATTGTCAGGACAGATCTTGAGATGGGCAAGGGCAAGCTGGCCAGCCAGGTCGGGCATGCAGTCATGCTCAGCTACCTTGAGGCCCTGAAACTGGATAGGGAGGTTGTAGAGCAGTGGCTTGGGAGCGGGGAGAAGAAGATAGTCCTCAAGATAGAGGACTACAACGCCATGAAGAAGCTCTACGACGCCTTCAGATACAAGAAGATACCCTGCGCTCTTGTGAACGATGCAGGCCTTACGCAGCTGCCGCCCGGAACCGCCACCGCACTGGGCATAGGACCATGGAGGAAGAGTGAGATAGACCAGTTCACGTCCTCGCTCAAGCTTCTGTAATGGCCCAATGGCAATGTATTTCTTCACATGCGCGCTATCGTTTTCTGGTGCGCATGTACACCGCATAGAGCAGCACCAGGATGATTGCCGCTGCGCCGGCGACCAGAAGATAGCTTTCCCACGCTGGCGAAGCAGCCTGCGGCACTGTAGGTGGACTTATTGCATTGGCAGTATTGCTGGTAATATTGGAGGCGGTTGTGTTTATTTTGCGTGTACTGTTTACTGGAAGTGCATTTGATGTGGCAGACGCATTTGAAGATGTGGTGCGCCGTGCGGTTGAATTTGCTGCAGTGCTGTTTACCGTGGCGGTCTTATTTGAAGATTGAGCGGATGGCGGTGCGACGATGCTGTTGCTTGTAGTCTGGGATGCCTTGCCATATATCACCTCATATGTTGCGGACCCGTATACCGTGTAGTTCTCGCCGCAGGCGTGGCCTGACCCGATGCCGTAGACATCGCCTTCGTAGACGAATACACCTGCCGGGGAAGTGAATGAGCAGGCGAAGCTGAAATTGAGATAGTCCGACTGCGGCACGGTGACCGCCGCGGGAAGCTGACTCTGGCTGAATTCCGATGCATTTGCCGCGCCAGACCCTACAACATATGCGTATATTACAGCAGCATTTGAAGTTTCAGAACCAACCAGATTGTCACCGAGTACAACAGTCTGTGCTGAAGGCTTGCCTGCCCCTCTGCTGGAAGGAGCCGCAACTATGGCGAGTTCTCCGGCGGGAGCGCTGTTCGCCGTGGCCCCTGTAGCGTCAACTACCAAAACATTGGCATTTAACGTGTCTCCTATAAGATTGGCGTTTGGGGTGAATGCAAAGGTATTGCCTGAGGCGGACAGTCCGGAGTATATTGTGCTGTTTACCAGTGTGTTTGTTACGCTGTTGTAGATCCTGAATGAGTATGAGAATGGTTCCGTACCGCCAGTGACAGTCGCCGTATAGGCTATCGTACCGTAGGCATATACGTTTCCAGAGGACGGTGTTTCGCTCAGGAATACGGCAGGCGCCGGGTTTATCGCGACATAACTATCTGCGCTGTTTGCCGTGCCCATAGAGGTATTGATTATGGTAATGCTATTGGACAGTTGATTGACTATGTAGGCGTATGCGCCCGATGGCGAGAAGGCTATTCCTGTCGGGCGGGCCATATCTGCACTGCTTACGCTGCCTTGCGCCGAGTTTGCTGCGGCGTATATTACTGACAGATTATCGGTTTGCTGGTTGGTGACGTATGCGTATGCGCCCGATGGCGAGAAGGCTATACCGGCCGGGGAGGAGAAGGCGCCGCTGACCGCACCGATCACAGAGTTTGTTGCGGTGTTGACTATTAGCGCGTTGCCAGATGCATAATTTATGACGTAGACGTAGGTTCCGGATGGGGAGAAGGCGGCCCCTATCGGACGGTCCATACCGCCTGCAATAGAGCCAACCACGGTGTTGGTCGCGGTGTCGATGATCACCACGTTGTTGCTTTCGAAGTTGGCCACATATGCATATGCGCCCGATGGCGAGAAGGCTATACCGTAAGGATAGGAAAAGCCATTTGAAATAGTGTTTACCACAGTGTTGGTCGCGGTGTCGATGATTGATATGCTGTTTGAAGCGGCATATGACGCGTAAGCATAGGTGCCCGAAGGGGAGAAGGCGATTCTCGTAGGGGCGCCAATTGCATTGGATACCGAAGCTGTCACTGCGTTTGTCTCTGTGTCAATGATTACGATGTTGCCTGAACCGTTGCCATAGTTCAGCACGTAGGCGTAGGTTCCGGATGGGGAGATGGAGGCTCCCAACGGCGTATACATGCCGCTTGCAATGGTGCCGATGACAGGCACCTCTTCTGGCGTATTATCCGCAACGAATGCACAGTAATATGTGTCATAAACAGGATACAGAGGCGAGAAAGTTGCGGATGTTGAGGTGATGCCAATCCGCTGCTGGAGCAGGGTCGATCCTTGATTGCATGAAGGGGTAGACGAAGAGTATAGCGAGGCGGAGTATGGCTGCGAACCGCCGGACCATGATGCAGCGAATGTCACTGATTGCCCCATATCTATTGCCGTATTTGAAGGGGTGAGGGTCACTGCGGATAGCTTGGGATTTATTGTAATAACACCAGTGTAGGGACTGTTGACTGTTGTAGGATGCGAGTCGGTAACAAGCACGTTCACCTCGATGGTATTGCCCACATATGCGGATGGCGCAGTCCACACGAACGCATTTGTGGTCGATTGGTTTGTGTATTGTTGCGAAAATACAATGGCATTTGTTATCGTATTTGTGAATAGGTAGTTATAGGTATACGGCGCCGTGCCGCCAGACGAGATGTGTGCGGTTAAGGTGAGGCTCTGCCCCGCGTCCATCTGGGCTGGCGATAATGGCAGGGAGTTAACTGATGGAGTCGCTGGAGGTGAGTACAGGCCTGTTCCCCATAGCCCACCAGAGTATACGGCACTGGAAACCGCAACTGCACCTGAATTCGAGAGTGTGGCGATTACATTGTATGTGTTCTGGCCCGTCTGGTTGCACAGTGCGAGCGCAACGGTCTCGAAGTTATCGCCTCCGGATTGCAGGAACTGTTGCGTGCAGCCGCTCGGCCATGCAATGCTCGTACATTCATAGAAGCCGCAGCTGACCATCAGCGCGGTTGCAGCAGGCTGGCCAGAGGCGATACTGTTTGTTGAATATGAATACGTGTAGCTTGTAGTGGCCGATTGGGCCGCTGCGCCGGCGAGGTTGCTTAGCTGCGGAGTACCGCTTGTAGTCATCACCTCAAGCCCTGCGACTGCTATGTCGCTTTGGGTGGAGGAGTCGCTGCAGCTGGACGAGGCGTATGTGTTACCTACTTCGGCATATGAACCGGCACTGGCTGCCAGAACAGGCCAAGAAGGAGTGTTCAAGGCTGCATTCCCGTCACCTCCCCAGCAGAAGTTGCCCGGTGAGGAAACGCCAGGCAGATTGCATGAAGCTGATTTAGATCCTGTTGCGTTACAAGAGGCAATATAGTATGTCTCAGTCTTGACTGCTGCACCTAATGTCGTGCCTGGCATTACCCCGTTGGGCGGGTAGGCACGGGTGCGAGCCCATTGAACTACATCTGTTGCTGTTCCAGAACTAGAATACGCAAGCCATATACTCGGATATGAAGTAGAAGCCCATGTATATTGCGTATTCGTTCCAGACAATTCATTTGCATAGTTTTCGTAAGCTTGTTCGCTTCCTGTTGCAGACCATATTAAAGTTTGTATATATCCTCCTGAAGTGTATTGTTGTGTGCCTGGACTAATACCAAACGAGCCTAATGCGCTTTCTATGCTCCATCCATTAATAGCTCCTAGAGTATCGTAATTTGTTGCATCACCTTGGGTCAATGACCATCCATTTCTTATCTGCCAGCTCCCTGAAACAGAAGACGGTATGTACACCTCGAATATGCTTGTGGGCACCGCAATCTTGCCATATAGCCACATAGATGGGTCTGAACCTGTAAGTTCAGCGCCATTATCTACAGAAAATGTCCCAGTCACGGAACCTTGCGACCATTTGCTTGTGTTGAGGCTTGTTCCAGCAAAGTTGTCGTAGAAGCTGAACACGTTTGCGCCGTTATCATATTCCGCATATGTTGAAGATAACTGCGGGGCCTCTCCGGTAATGGTATTTGAGAGCGTAGGCTGCGAGTTGAGTACATTGCTTGTCCATCCTAGGTATATGGTATTTGCAGCGGCGATCCCTGTATTTGCGGGCAGGAACGAAGAGGGCCAGTTGTACTCCACCCAGTACAGTATGTTCGCGCTGCCTGCCAAAGCGTTTGCAGAGGCGTCCGATGTGCATGTCGAATTTGCCGTATTCTCATTGAGCATGTTGCCTTCCATCCATGAGTTGATTATGGTGCCGTTTGCAAAGAAGAATTCAGCATTGTTCAGGTTGCAGGTCTCGTACTGCTGATACGCTATCGCATTTACCCCTATAATCCCTCCTGTGCCTGTTGCTCCAATTGCAATAGGTGTATTAGGAGCTACCGCTGTACTTTGGTAATTTGTCAGCGTTATGGGTGCATACGCTATTATGCCCTTGGGAGTCGTGACTGCAAATGCTGGCGAGATCGCAGCAACAAACAGCACAAGCCATTGCATCCTCATATTCTCTGAATTAACCTAGCCACTCTAAACCTTAAAAATCGATATGTTACGCATTCTCATTGATAACATGAAGAACAACGTAACACTACCATTAGGTAGTTTATCCGTGATTGATAAAATAGAATCGGATTACGGCCTGATATCGGGTATCTCCGGAAAGGTGGGCGGCAAGTCCCGTAATTTTGTAGGCATGGTAAAACCCCTCCTCTGCAACAGAATGGATGACGCCGTATCCGTTCACCAGATATTGCCGATGTCTTCTGAAGAAAGATTTGGCCTTCTAGGCATCAACGGGAGTATTGCAGGGAGGTCCCTTTACAGAGCACTGCAAAAGGTCGGCAGAGAATTTCCTATCCTTCCAAAGGGCGACGAACTAATCAAAAAGGCGAAAAGGCACAAGGCAGTCCAGATGTTTCCATCGAAAGAGGGATGGATTGGACTTTACCCCGAAATCCAACATTCTCTTGTCGACAGACACAACCTTACATAACTGGGATAGAGGGATTCTTCATTCTTGAGAACTCCTTGGATATCGAACCGCAGAAGATACTCTAACTCTACAAACAAAGAGATGTTGCGGAGAAGTTCATAAGAGGAATGAAGGAAGGCGGTGAGCTCAGACCAATCAGGCACTGGAATAAATACGCAATCATAGGTGCTTTGTTCAGCTGTTTCTTTGCAACTGCCATGATAAATTTGACACTGAATTCATGCAAGGATCCTAATGTCAAAAATTTCAAGTTACTCAGAAAGTACCTTGGAATTTGACATTTACTGTGATTTATCCGCAAAATGCATTCAGAATCAGGGTCGTAAGCAATCTTTCACCGCCAATCAGGGCGGTTTTGGGCGATTTTCCCCCAAATATGGGGATAATGGGGATAAAAACTTCAACCTGCGCTGGTAAAAGTCGATTTGGCGAATCGAGTTGGGTCAAAAGGTTAGAGACTTCGCTACTCAAAGTGGCGAACTTAAGTCTCTGAGAGGATTTCAAAGCTAGACTTAATATACCTTAGGCGTTCCCCGCTCTGTATCTAGTAGCGAGACTGCTGTGTCTGGCGGCTTGCATCCGCCCATCAGCAGTGGTACTCAAGCGCGCTAACCTGCACTGAATTCGGGGAGACCACATTGTTTGGGTAATAGTAGTTCCCGAAATTTACAATCTCTATCGGTGTACAGCTGTTAAACCAATCATTTTCGCTGCCGAACTGGCTCCATGCTTCTGTGCTGTCTATGGGACTCGTGGTGAACGTGCCTCCGAACTCGAAGACCGCAGGTAGCGATGGGGTAATCCAGAATAGATAGTCATTGTAGTGCGAGCCGCTATACGCGGTCCCTCCTTTCATAATGAGTCCATTGTCGCTTGATATGCTCCCAAAACTCAGGTTTACACTAGTACTGCCGGGCAGCGTAGTCCCGGCAAAATCCGTGTAGTTGACAAACACCCTGCTGCCATCATCATAATAACCATAGGAGTTTGCACCGTAGCCGCACCCACTGCCCGTGTTCCACGGCTGCGGGCAGGAGAGCTGCGGAGCCTCACCAGTTACGGTATTGCTAAGCAGGTCAGCCGAAGGGCTAGCCCACCCCAAATAGATGACATTCTGTGTCGGGGTCCCAGTATCCGCAGGCAGGAAGGCGTTCGTTGGTATTCTTATCCAATAGAGCACGTTCGCGCTGTCTGCCAAAGCGTTTGCAGAGGCGTCCGATGTGCATGTCGAATTTGCCGTATTCTCATTTAGTATGTTGCCCTCCATCCAGCTGTTCAGCACCATTCCATTTCCAAGGAAGAACTCTACATTGGCTAAGTTGCACGACTCGTATTGCTGATAGGCTATCGCGTTGAAGCCGATCACATCTGACGCCACTACTCCAACTGCCAGCTGAGAGTTTGCGGTCACTACGGCATCCTGGCTGTTTGTGAATGTTATCGGAAGGTATGCCACTATATTTGCAGGTACGGATGGGGAGCCGCTGTTGACCGTACCTAAACTGGTCTGCGGCAGCATGCCGTTAGGTGGGTAGCTCCTGATCCTGAACCAGTATATCATGGTGCCATTAGGCGCGTACAAACCCTCCTCATCGCCCATAGACATCCCTACCTGCCATATTCCAATTGCGTTCGCAGATCTGCCCACAGTCGAATATCCTACCTGGGCGGTAGCGCTGTTTGTGGTGATATAATCGCTGAATGCCGCCGCGGCTCCGCGTGCCGGTACATAATTCAGCGAGGTATTGATTATGTTGATGTCGCCGCAGGCGCCCCCCAAAGAGATCCCAGCAGGATCCGAAACATTGCCAAACACGCTGCTCCTATCCTGGCCATAAGTTGTCTGCCATATTGTATAGTTGAGCATACCCCCCTGGTCGCAGGGGGAGAAGAGCCATGGTCCCACATAGGTATTGTTGTTGAAGTGGTTGTTGAAGAAGAAGGTCACGTTAGATGCAACAGCACTCCAAGTGTATTCAGGATCGCCTATCGAATCGGCGAACAAACCCTGCGTGCCGCACACATCCCTTGCACCAAGATTGCACCCCGATTTTGTGTAGTTGAACTGCAGATAGTTATTCTCAACCTGCACGTTCCTCACATTCCAATGGCATTCCCAATATAATGTATTTCCGGGATTCCGATCCACTATTGTTGCATTAGTGCACACTGAGCCGTTCAGCCCAAGGCTCACAGCGGCATTGTTGCAATAGGTTCCCGGGGTAGCGTGTCCGCAGTATCTTGCCGGGCTTTCTGCAAGCACCACTCCTCCGTAATTGCCAAGGAATGTGTTGTTAGTGATATTGAACGTGTTATTGGAGGGAGAGTGCACATACCGGTCAGAGCCGCTTTCAGAGATATATATGGCACCAGCCGCAAAGTCAGCGCCCCCAGGCCCGCCTACCTTCTCATTTCCTATAAACGTGTCGTGGTGTATTTTCGCGTTGTAACTGACCTCATATGTGATCCCCTCGTCGTAGTTGTTGATTATATAATCGTTGCTAAAGTTGAAGCCTGCGTTGTCAGTATCGGCCCAGAGGCCTACCTCGTAATTGTTATGAACATAGTCATCCGTTACGATGCCATTGCTCACATCCCAGAACTTGCCGCCCCCTGCGCAGCCGCATCCATAGGGAGTCCCGCCGTCTATGTTATCGGTACCGTCGAATGATATCTCGTCATGGCTTAGTGTTATGTTGGTGCTTCCCCCAGCCCCCTGGAAGCCGTACTGCCCATTCTGCGTAAGACAGTCGTAACTGTCGTTATTGTAACTTGCATCGAATACGCCTGCGCCGTCCGTATCTCTTATGGTGGAGTGGAGCACCTTCCATCCCCGCGACGCTCCTTGGTTGACCTCGCCTGCCTGAAGTGAGGCGTAAGGCGCGCCGAAGTTCTGTATAGTGAGGTACTCAATTGTTACGTTTGTCGCACCGCCTGAAAGCGCGTAATCGTTATAGTGCTGGCCGTCTATTATGGCGTTGGGAGCGCCTATGAGCGTGTCGTAGGATCGAAGGCCTACCTGGGAGTATATCCCAGGGCCCAGATAGTATATTCCAGGCTCCAACCAGAAGGTGCTCCCATTCGGGTAATCTGCTATCACCTGCTCCAGATTCTCCGATGCATTTACTGCGATTGAGCCTGGAGGTTGTGTCGATGGACCGGTTAGCTCAGAGGCATTGCCGCAGATGTGCACAGGCGGGCTTGTAATGGCGCCTGTAGCAAGCGCATTTGCAGGCGGAGGAGACGCAAGGGCGGGGGTGTATGTAGCCGAAGCGAACAGGAAAAGTGCAACCGCGATGATCCTAAGCGGTCTCCCTGCCTTCTCTGCACCATGGCATAGCAACACGATCGTCTCTTTCTTCATAATAAATGGGTCGTGTAAAAGTATAAAAATGTTGAACTAAACCATATGATGGATTTAATGGGCAAATCCTATCTCCGAGTGTTTACCAATTCAAATATTCCCCTCCGGTCCCTGTACATTGCACTATCATTAATCGCTCTTGCCGGTATACTGCATGCAACGAGCTATGACCAGATCAGCGTCAGCACGGCTACCGACTACAAAGCATACCAGAACCTGGGGCATGCAGGCCCTGATGCGACCGGTCTGAACATATCCAACATCTCCGAGTACTCGCAGACCCTCCTTCTAATCAGTAATGTGCCAGGCTCATTCCAGTATCCAGGCCAGAAATCACTTAGCGTATTCTACGTACTGAACCCCTTCGAGCTGAACGAGGTTGCCAACGCAATGCAGCCGAGCGCGAATACCATATACGCCCCGGCAAACACACCGCCTTCCCAGGCTTACACGCTCATAAACGTGGCATACGGCGGTCCAAGCAACACCGTCTCTAGTACTTATCCCCTCAGGGTGTTCGTTACCGGGTACACTAACACATCATCAAGCTATGGTGGCTTTGCGCCATACACCACCACCTATTCAAACGTCATAACCACAAATTCCGGCACGCTGATCATACCTGAACTCTACAATGTCACCGGCATATACCTAAACAGGCCGCTAATGGGCCAGGTAAATGTGTCTGTATGGGATGTCTCCTACAAAAATCCCAGCAATGCCGTGGAGCTGGCGTACCTAAACAGCATTCCCGGAGGCCTGATCCTATACGGCCCAGACTCATCGCTTCAGGATTATTATTCGGTAGATCCTGGAAATATGCCTATACGATACGACAACAGCGGATACTCGTCTGTAAATTTCACGCTGGTTCAAAATGCAAACCCCCCTGTAATCAATGCCGCGCAGCAATTCTATGCGTATTACATGAACACCATAGTTAACAACACCACAGCTCCGGCGACTTTTGCATTCGGCATAGTCAACTCCTCGGTAGGTGCATGGAGCGGCATTGCCCCAACAGATATAAACTACACTGCCTCGTCAAGCAATACCCCTGGCGCAGGCAACCATGTGACCTACATCTCCCCAGGAGGTCCATCAACCAGCGTGCAAGCGGCATTTTCGAACCCTGCCGGAAGCAATGTCGTTACTATAAGCCCGCAAGCCCTTACCTTCAACCTGGCAGAGATCAACGAGTCATACATAAGTCCGCAGTCTGCTACGCTAGTACCTCAACCATCCTCCGCAACTGTTGATTCCCGTATCTCGCTCAATGCCACAGTCGAATACGGCAAAGCCCCGTATGCCTATGACTATATAGTATTCAATGCGATGAGCAACTCGGTGGTTGCCAACATAGTACAGGCTAACCAGCTGGCTTCCAATACTTACATCTGGATTCCAAGCTCCACAGGCATATTCTATGCAAATGTGGTGGTAACGGACGCGGATTCGAACTCGGTCAGTTCAGCACATACCGGCAGCATCACCGTGGACGCATATGCACCAATGTCTACCCCAACCATCTCGTCGAGCGCTACTGCGCTGGCAGTAGGCCACAGTGTTACCTTCAATGCAGCTGTCAGTGGCGGGGCGGTGCCGTACACATACAATTTTGCAGTATACAACTCCGCCTCCGGAGCGCTATTGGCGGACAGGCAGTACAATGGCATTTATCAAGGTGCTGAGACCTTCGTCTGGAACGCTACCTCCCCAGGCACGGTCTATGCAAATGTGGTAGTTACCGACTCATACCCAAATACTGTAAGTTCCGCGCACACTGCAGGCATACTTATCGAGAACCTGACAACGCCAGCGGTTACCGAATCTCCAACAGTGGTGGATACCGGCCATACCGTAGACATCACCGCCAAGGTATCAGGCGGCACCCCTCCATACACCTATAATTTCATTGTGGTAAGCAATCCGCTTACAAATGCCACTCTTACAACGCTGCTTGTGACCAACTCACTGCCGCAGTACACTTTTACATGGTATGTGCCCTCAACGTATCCGCATACGCCTGCCAATGTGAGGGTGACAGTTACCGATGGACTAGGAGTAAGCGTAAATTCTATATGGTCGCCTTATGCGTTTGTGACCAACGTCATTCAAGTGGGCGGAAGTCCGGACGGCCTTAGCCTCTACCCTTCCGGAAACACGGTGTATGTGAATGATTATAATAGCGACACAATCAATGTGATCAACACTTCATCCGCAAGTCTCACAGGTTCCTTAACAATACCGGCTGCCTTAACCTCGCCACTAATGTTCAACCCATCAGGCTCCACTGCCTACGGAATAAGCTACTGGGGCGGCTCTGTGTATGTGATTAATACTACAACAATGTCGGCGAATGCGATAGATGTTGGATTACGCCCTAGTTCAGAGGTGCTAAACCCCGCAGACACCCTCCTATACGTGACTAACACTGATAGCAACACCATAAGCGTTATCAGTACCGCTACCAACACCATAATCGCCACCATCTCCGGTCTGTGGTATCCTGGTGGAATAGCAATCAGCCAATCCGGTTCCACCCTCTACGTCTCCAACGGCGGAGCCGGGACGGTCAGCGTAATAGACACATCTACAAATTCAATAACAAATACGATCAGGGTAGGCAGCGACCCGGGATCACTGGCAATCTCCCCATCAGGTACCCTCATGTATGTAACGAATTATGGTTCAGGCACGGTGAGTGTGATCGACACTGGCACCGATACCGTGACAAACACGATAGGTGGACTGTACCAGCCTTATGGTGTGGTGTTCAACCCTGCAGGCACTTTTGCGTATGTAACCAATCCTGGAAGCAGCCTATACATAATAGACACCGCAACAAGCACGATTGTATATGCGCTTACGGTAACCGAGGGTGGCTTCGGAAGCATGTCCAACCTCCTGTTCAACCGGTCTGGCTACACCGCATACATAGCAGACAGTCTAGCGGGGGTCGTGAGGGTAGTGTCCCCGCTCCCATATCTGGTGATAGAGATGGCCCCGAGCATCTCCCTGGCTCCTACGTCCGAATCAATTTATGCTGGGCAGTCAATAAATTTCGCAAACACAATAGTAGGCGGCACCCCTCCATACAGCGGGTATAACTATACTGTCTTCGAATACGGGAGCGTAGCAGCCGGTACGGCAAACGCGGTGGTGGCGGGCAACAAGATTACCTTCAATTCCACTGGCACATACGATATCCAGGAGCATGCGATTGACGACTACGGAATCAAGATCTCCTCTGCAAATAGCGTCATCACAGTCAGTACTCCGCCGCCATCAGGCGGCGCAGGCAGTGGAAGCTCCGCAGGCTCCGGAGGCGGAGGCGGCGGAGGTGGCGGAGGTGGCGGTGGAGGAGGCCAGTTCCTGCCAAGTGTGATCTCATTCAGAACCAACAATGAGATAGGATACAGGATATTCAACTTCACGCAGCACAACCAGGAGAAGGTGGGCATAAATGGGATACCTTTCACCATAGTGGAGAACTTCATCTCTCCAAATGCCGCAGGGATAACGGTCAATGGCGCATCATACACGCTAGGTGACGGTGAGACGGCAAATCTTACCAACTATCCTGGCTATCATATCGGCCTTCTCAACATCTCATACCTGCCCATAATAGACCTGGTGGAGGTTGAAATATACCAATTTACCATAGCAAACGCTTTAAACGTCACGGTAAACCAGACAAAGAATACAACAATAAGTAATGCAATTACAAGAAATACGACCCCGCCTCCGCCATCACCGGTAAATGTCACCAATCAAACAAAGGCCGCGCAAAAGACAAAGCCGCAGTTTGCTACAGAGGATTACCAATATGCCGCTGCGATCGCAGCAGTGATCGCAGTCCTGCTAGCATTATACTTCATAAGGAAGAGAAGACCCAATTATGGTAGCGGCATCATGCGCCCGCCAGAGGCGCAAAGCCAAGGTGCCATGCAGATACAGGATAAGCCAGGTCAAGACCCGCTGTAGGTGGCACGCCAGACAAATGGCAAGTTCGCGCTCAAGGCAGAGCAAAGAGTAATAGATTAATTGTAAAAAACCAAGAATCCGAAAATCGGAGAAATCGAGTGGATTCTGTATGGCCAGGATATATGGGGTATTGATCATGCTTCTGCTGGTCACTCCTCTAACGGTTCGCCTTCAGGAGCCCACCAATGGCGTGTACCTGCACTGACATGCGTTGCAGTGAGCGTAGCCGTCCTGATTCTTGCAGTAACTTACCTATATATAATCTGGAGAAGAAAGAGATGATGGCGCTGCCGGCAGGTATTCAAGTCATCTGCGCGCAGCAACATGGAGAAATTTAATATAAAGCCCTGCTGGAATCAGATATGTTGTACATTGTCTTCACCTCCTCGATATTCAGGAAGAGCTCGCTTGACGAGCTTGGCAGCATTGCGCCGTTCAAGATTATCGGGGAGTTCGGCAACTTTCTGGTGATAGACTCAGACGACGATGCGCTGCACGAGAAGTCAAGCAGTTCGCTATTGACATACTGTGCCCTCCCGATCCTGCTTCAGGGAAGCATTGCGGAAAAGCGATATAGGGAATCCATCCTGGCACTGATAAGGAATGCCGGCCTGGCCAAGGGGCAGACAATAAAGCTCGAGTGCGTGAACCTTAACAGCAGGACCGTGTACTCTGCAAAGGACCTTGAGGTCTGGCTTGGCCTGCAGCTTGAGGGCCTCGGCTATCTACCTGACCTGCAGGACCCTGACATCCTTGTATATCTAGTGCTACTCGACATGAGATGCTACGTAGGGTATATGGAGACGGCCAAACTGCAGAGGCCATTTGTCAATCCGCTGAGATACTATCATAGGAAGAGGCTGGTGAGCAGGTCCGAGCTCAAGCTTGAGCAGGCATTCGACGATTTCAAGGTACCAAAAGGCGGCATAGCCATAGATCTGGGTGCGGCACCAGGAGGCTGGAGCTGCTATCTTGCAAGGATGGGGTTCAAGGTTATTGCTGTTGATAGCGCAGCTATGGACTACGAAGCTATAGACAAGACTGGCATTAAACTTAAGAGGTCAAGTGGTTCAGGTAAAATACGCGCAAGGGAGCTTGAGGGGTGCGACATACTGCATGTAAAAGAGACTTCGGAAAGCGCTGCGAAAAGGATAGCAGTGCATGGGATTGATCTGATCACTGACGACATGAATACCGACTGCAACGGCACGTATGCAGCGATAAAACCATATATTGGGATGCTCAGGCACAGTGCTGCAGCAATAATCACCGTAAAATGCATAAGTAAGAACATACCAAAATACACGAGGCAGGCGGCTGCCCTATTCGGCAAGGAGTTCGTCGTCATGGGGATGAGGGTGCTCCCGTCCAACAGGCAGGAGTTTACTCTATTCGCTAGGCGAAAATAGGAAAAATTCCTGCCAGAAAGGTATACGGATTAGGGAAACGCGAAACCTTTAAATCTTAACTCACGCATACCTTATTTGGCTCAAGAGGCGGCGAAGTGCAGCGTGGCAAGAAGAAAACGTCTATGCGTGGGCAGTCAGCAATAGAGTACCTGATCACCTATTCATGGGCGATCCTCATCATTGCAATAGTGGCTGTGCTGCTGTACATCTATGCTGCTGGGTCCACTGCCATAGTCCCTTCCCGGTGCAGCTTCACCAACGATGTTGACTGCTCCGATGTGGTGTTCGGTGGCTCCGCAGGCGCGAACGCCATGCTTCTGCTCTCCAATCCGCAGCCTTATGTGCTGATAAATCCGTCGATAATTACAAGCATCGGGAATTCGGGAAATGCGACAGGCACGTGCACGCCAAGTTATATCCTCCCAGGAGGGGCATTCTATTGTGTAGTCTCGGTGCCCGGTACATACGTTCAGGGCAGCACGCAGTTTGCAGACCTATACCTGAAGGGCATACCATGCACAAGCGGCAACGCCATGCAATGCGATTTGCTCTCCCCGCAGACCTACACCGGCACATTCCAGACACAGTACCAGGCAAAAGCCCCTGTCCTGCAGCCAGTTATACTCCTTGCAATTGCAAACAGCACCACGCCAGTGTCCACTGAAGACCTTCTCAAGGCGCACGTGATTTTCTCAAATACGGTAATACAAGGGGCGGACCTCAACTTTACATCCAACGATCAATACATGACTTTCTCACCGCAGAAAGAGGCAACAGACAGTAGCGGCAATGCATATACCTATCTAGAGGCCAACCAGCCCGGATTGGCGACTGTAACAGTCTCATTCGGAGTCTACTCGAATTCGATAACCGTGAACGTGATCTCCGGTGACACAGTCACTTTCGCAGAGAGCGGCGGCTGGTCTACAGACAACGTGCTCATCGTCGATGGCCAGGACTACGGTACAGACCAATTGCCGCTTACCTTCACATGGCAGCCCGGCAGTTCGCACGCCTATGTGTTTGAAGACGACCCCTACGCACCTAACGCAATAGGGGGCTGCGGAACGGCGTCTGCAAGCGGCATGCTTACGATGGTGGTCAACTGCACTGTTACTGCGACCTATGTCAGCCCACAGCAATTAGGTATGGCGGAAGAGGGCTACCCAAACAGCAATCCGCCGCCTACCTATGTAGATAACTATGTCATAACTCCCAGCAGCGATTCCGCCAACCTCATCTGGTGCGGCAGTGCGGCCCCTAACAATGCCCTTTGGACAGGGGGCAGCAGCCCAAGCGTCAACTGCCCAAGCCAGGCCCCGTATCTTCTCACAACAGGGGCAGTAAACATAAATCCCCTTGCTGTATACAGCCAACCTGGTACCTACTTTTTCTTCGGCTGTGACAAGGCTACAGCAATGCTGGATTGCACACAGGATAACGGTGCTGGTGTTGCCGGAGTTACCACGATACCAAGCAGTGGCTCGCCAACAATAACAATCGCCATAGGCGCTCCATGGGGCCCTGGCACAGGCTAAGCCGGTAGATCAATGCCGCGCGCCGTGCCAGTTGCTGTAATGCCTCATACTAATGATATATAAATCATATGGTAGAAATAAGATTGGGATTGAACTGGGTATGGCGGGCAGCAAGCACACAAAAAAAGGCAAGAAGATGCACGGCCAGTCAGCAATAGAGTACCTGATCACCTATTCATGGGCAATACTGATCGTTGCAATAGCAGCCGTACTAATCTACTTCTATGCAACAAGCCAGACAGCGGCAGTGCCGACGCGCTGCAGCTTCTCGCAGAATGTGCAGTGTTCAGATATTGAATTCGGCGGCATCTCTGGGGAATCAAACGCTGTACTGCTCCTGTCAAACCCTTCGTCCTATCCGATCGTCAATCCTCAATTGATTGTCAATGTTGGAAATGCGGGCAATGCAACAGGTACATGCTCGCCAAGCTATGTCCTGCCAGGAGGGACATTCTACTGCACAACAACCGTTCCCGGCAAATTCACCGTAGGCTCGACTCAGTTTGCCAATATATACCTGAAGACGGTGCCATGCCAGAGCGGCAATGCGCTCCAATGCGGATCCGAGACTCCTCAGACATACTCAGGTACGTTCCAGACACAGTACCAGCCCAATACAGCCTCAATAAGCCCGGTAATAATACTTAGCATCGCCAATACGACAACATATGCATCAATCCCCGATCGGCTCAGCGTGCATGTCATGATAGGAAATTCGATAGTGGAAGGCGCAAGCCTTAGCTTTACCGCAAACACGCCTGGGATAAGCTTTTCGCCCAGCATGGCTACGACAGACAGCAACGGCGATGCATATTCATATCTGAATGCAAGCCAGTCGGGCAATTCGCTAGTCACAGTATCATTCGGCACCTATTCAAACGTAATACTTGTAAATGTGCTAAGCAGCGGTTACACTGTGACCTTCCAGGAGAACGGCGCATGGTCGTCAAGCAACATCCTCACTATAGATGGCGTGACCTACAGCACAAGCCAGCTACCTGTCACGCTCACATGGCAGCCCGGCAGTTCGCATGAGTATTCCTACGGCTCGTCTCCAACGCCTCCAAATTCAATAAGCGGCTGCGGCATAAGCTCTATCAGCGGCCTGCTTGCGCCTAGCTTCAACTGCACAGTAAATGCGATTTATATTACGCCTCCGCCTCCGCCTTCGATTGGCCTCGAAGAGGTAGAATTTCCCCAGGGGAACGGCTTTCACGAAGTGTCTACTGAATATTCGGGCAATATAATCTGGTGCGGCAGTGCGGCCCCTAACAATGCCCTTTGGACAGGGGGCAGCAGCCCAAGCGTCAACTGCCCAAGCCAGGCCCCGATAATGCTCACTTCAGGGCCATCTCTAATTCCATTCTATCCATACAACCAGCCGGGCACCTATGTAATGTTTGCATGCGACAAGGTGACTACCCAGTTGGATTGCAGCACCGACAATACTGGCGCAGGAGAAGCGGGCGTACTGCAAATAGGCAGCAGCGGCAATGTAGCGCTTACTGCACTAGAAGTAGGCGCTCAATGGGGCCCTGGCACAGGCTAAGCCGGTCGATCGTTATAGTGGTGTGCCGTAGCCTCCCTTCTGTTTTAGATGGCATTCGACTAAGCGGCGTTTATAGCCTTGCATGCTCCTTGTATGCACATCGGCGCGTTTCATCCGTACCGGCACGCTCGTCGTGTCATTGCCCATGTGCCGCAACGGTCTCGTTTCTGTTCCGAATCAGGCCTTAGGCCACGCATACTCTGCATGGGGAGAGCTTCCTCAATCATATAGACCGTAAGCCATCCGCACACCACTAGCTATACTAATGCCTCTTCTGATATATAAATGGTTGCGCCTGCAGGGCTTTGCTAATTAATCCCTTTCTGCTAATAAATTCGCTATCTTGCTAATAAATTCGCTATCTTGCTAATAAATTCATAATTTGAGGTTTTTCTACTCTTTTTCCTCCTGCCCTGATGTAAAGCCACTTACAGGTTTGACATATCCAATATCCCTGCAAGGTCTCAAATTCTGCGTATTTTGCGCATCTGATTCCAGTTCTTAGTATCGTTTGACATTTATAGGTTCTCATGTTAGGGTTTTTAAGACTTCAAGATACATGTTTAGGTATGCCAATAGACACAGCACGATTTCAAGCTATGCTTAAAGAAATGAAAGAGATTTACGATAAAGACCCAGTAGGCGCTGTTAGAGGAAAGAGTTTTATCAAAATTTTAGATGCCTATTGCCTTTACGAACTGAGTAGGTTAGGTATAAAGCCAGAGGCAGATATGACTATAGGAACTGGAGAAAAAGGACACAAAAAGACAAAGGTTATAATGAAGCAAGAAGTCACGATTTTTGGAAGTCATAGACCAAAGGATATAGACGTTTGCGTCTACAGTAGTGAATCTGGAGCTTTGCTTGCTGTTTCTACAAGAAGTCAAATGAGTTCTGTAGGTAAGAATATAATTAATTATTACGAGGGCATAATTGGCGATGTAATAAGTTTGCATCAAAGGTCTCCTTGCCTTGTTATAGGGGAAATATATCTATTGCCTACAGCACCAATTAAGTTAAAGGATGGGAAAGTAATGAAAGAAAAGATTGACTATAATGCAATTGCTCGCTTATTTAAGAACATAACAAATAGAAGTAGTTCAGATGCACCACCAGATAAATATGAACAGTTTGCCTTTTTGGTGGTAGATTTCAGCAAACCACAACCAGAGCTAATAGATTTAGGAAGTAAATACGAAGACCTTAAGATAGACGATTTCTTTGATAAACTATTGGAGACATATAATGAACGTAATCCATTTTTACGTTTAGGAACTTAAACAATCTGATTTGTTTCCAAATTCAAATCATACTTCTTTATTAGGAACTTGGTTATGGCGTCTCTATCAGTTTCCTTATGCAAAAAGTTCTTTTCTTCTTCTGTGAATTCAGGTATAGAGAAATTCTTTATGAATGTCTTTGCAAATGACATAAATCCTCCTGCATAAGGCTTTCCTGTCTTTTTGATATAGTACCACATTATCTGAGAGTTAAGAACTTTCTCCAAGATTTCCATATCTCCATTATAGCAAATCTCATATCCAGAATAGACGAGCATGTGTGGTTTATAGCATGGGATAAAGTGAGGATTTCCATATATCGTTGGAACTAAAAGTTTTTGACCATAGCAACCAGCTATACCTTGTGTTCTACCATAGGCATACCATGTTGGATACTTCTTCGTGCCTTTATCTCTTTTTTCGAGTTCATTTCTTATTGCCAATAGATAATCATAACAATATGGATATTTCTCTTTGAGTTCTTTCTCTGGTATCAGTTCGTACTTGCTTCCATTAACCCTATATGGAAATATGATTCTTGCTTTATTATTCTCTACTTCTTCCACATCTTTTACATTTCCTGCATTTATTATCCCTCTCGTTATCTCCTTCTCTATCCTGTATTCTTTGTTTCCATAACTCTTCAAGTAATAACTATTTTCTTGGTTTGGACTTTCCAATACATACAAATCATTTCTAAGAGTTGCTATACCTGTCTTTATTTTGGCTAATACTCCAAGTCTAACTCCAGTATTCTCTATTTTCTTTATATTCTCTTTTTCTTTTCCAACCAAAAACCTCCAACCTTCAGGTTTAAGTTCGGGGAATTTTATCTGGTCGAATTTTAATGAGTTAAGGGATTCAAAATATTTAGGGTCGTGGATTATAGCATAGGATACCATATCCTTTTGCTTCTTATTCAATATTGTAATGCAAATGTAGGTCGATACGTCAGGGAATACTTGCAAATGATTAAAGTCCAGATACTCCTTTAGGAGCTTCTTATTCTGTATTACTTCACGTAGTTTTCGTGCAGAATATGAAGTAGCATAGGTATTAGGCAATACAAAACCTATTTCACCATCCTCATTAAGCAATAAGAGTGCAAGTTCTACGAAAGGTATATAGAGGTCTATATTTCCAACTGAAGCTGTATACCACTTTTCTTTTATCTTCTCTCTTATTTTAATAGGTAGATTCTTAGCCCTTACATATGGTGGATTACCAATTATTGCGTCGAAGCCTCCATTCTCAAATACATCTGGAAATTCATTTTCCCAACTTGCAGTCAGACTATCTCCACTAAACAAATTGAACTTAATTTCTGCCTTGTCCTCTCCATTATCTAATGCTATAAGAGAGAGTATTATTTTTGTTTTTCTTACGCTTGATTTGAGTATGTCTGCTCCATAAATGTTTTTTTCTATAACTTCAATGTATGACCTATGAGTAAGATGTGCCAAACGTCTGACTGCATAGCTAAGGAACGCTCCACTACCACAAGCAGGATCACATACTTTACCCTCTTTTTTCACTACATTATTAGTTATATATTCTAAAAGAAAATCTGGAGTATAAAAACTTCCATTAATCTTTCTCTCCTCTGGAGTAAGGAGCAGTTCAAATATCTTTTCTATTGTCTTTATGTTAAGGCTTATTCCCTTTTCATTTAAGTAATTAGTTAGATAGTATTCTGTTTCAGAAGTCGAATTATCCAGAATGCTCTGTATAAGATTATTCTTGACTTTGACAATTCCGTTTGATTTACAATAAATAGATACTATGCCGTTCTCTATGTCATTAGGCGAATACTCTTTTAGTAGTGTAATTATATCTTTCTTTTTTATCCCATTAGTTGATTCTTTCTTGGCTTGATACTCTTCGCTAAGTCGCATTTTTTGAATATTATACATATAAACACCCAAAAATGCGTAAAGCTGTCGCTAATGAAACATCTCTTCTCCTCACCCAGAAAACGAGGCTGTTTGTATAGCGAAGCCTATCCGCAATTTTTGTAAGAATACTAACAGCATTAAAAGATATATAGCTTATGCTCATTTCTTCACCTTGCCATTTTTGCCCTTGTTCATTCTGGGCTTGTTCCAGTAAGGACTTTTGCATTTAGGATTAGGGCATACTGTTGGTAGCTCATCATTTCTCGGTGTCCATGTATGACCGCAACGGGTACATTGTAGTTCATTATGAAAGACAAAACCACAGTGCGGACACTTAACCATATTAGACATTTCAAAACCACCCTTTATATCCTTTTTGCATAGGTATATACCAATAACTACCCTTTATAATAAACCCTTGAAAGTATATAAACCTTGCGTTTATATATCGCTATCCATAGACTATACTGATAGGTATATATACCTATAAGTATATAGTATATGTAGAGGAAAGTGATTGTATGGAACTACAAAAACAAATCCAAATAAGGAGACAGAAGGGTCAAGAAATCGCAAAGACAGGAAGGGTAAAGATGGACGGCAAGAAATGGGTAGTGCCATCACAGAGTAGTAACAGATACTACGAAGTAATATTAGGTCTTGGAACGTCAAAATGCACCTGCCCCGATAATACTGAAAGACAGATGAAGTGCAAGCATATCTTCGCTGTTGAGATAACAGTTTCAAAGACCATAGACAGCAAAGGTAATGTAACGATTACAGAGACAAAGAAGGTTTATGTGCAGGACTGGCATAACTATACACTTGCGCAGAACCAAGAAGGCAGGCTATTCAGGGAGCTTCTAAAGGACTTGGTAGAGAACGTAGAAGAGCCAATACGAACTGGAGCAGGGCGACCAAGCGTTCCGTTAAAGGAAGCCTTATTCTGTGCAATAGAGAAGGTATACAGTATGCAGTCAAGTAGAAGGGCTTATTCCTTGTATCTTGAAGATGCAAAGAAGCAACAGATAAGCAAAGCCCCTAATTACAATGTAATAAACATACTCTTGAATGATGCTGAGGTAAGACCAATATTGTATAGGCTCTTGCAGATTACAGCTATGCCTCTAAAGTCGGTAGAAACACAGTTTGCCATAGACAGCACAGGTTTTAGGACTACACAGTTTAGCCAATACTGCAAGGAGAAGCACAATACCAAGAGAGAGCATAGCTGGGTAAAGGCTCACTTATGCGTAGGTGTCAAGACCAACATAGTAACAGATGTAGAGATAACAGAGGAAAATGGAGCAGACAGCCCTATGTTCATACCACTCACAGAAGGAACTCGCAGTCTTGGTTTCAATATGCAAGAGGTAAGTGCGGATAAAGCCTATTCTGCAAGGGCTAATCTTGATGCAGTTGCAGAGAACGGAGGCGTAGCATACATACCATTCAAGGTTAATGCAAGCCAACATTCACACGGAGGGAGAGTATGGAACAAGATGTTCTACTACTATCAGATGTGCAGAGACGAATTCATGGAGCATTACCACAAAAGGAGCAACGTAGAGACTACTAACATGGCTATTAAGATGAAGTTTGGAGACTGCCTAAAGAACAAGAACTTTGTATCTCAAACAAATGAACTGCTATGCAAACTGATAGCCTACAACATTACAGTTCTGATAAACTCAATGTATGAATTAGGGATTAAGCTTGAACTGATAGCTTAATACTACAATACTACAAAAATAATACATAACTTCTTAAATATAATACTACAATACTACAACATGGAAGAAACAATAGTTACAAGCCTGCGTATAAGCAAAGAAATATGGAGGGAGGCTAAAAAACAGGCATTTGAACTCGATTTGACAACTGCGCAATTTGTAGAAAGTGCAATAGTGCATGAAATACAAAGAACTAAACAGAAGTAATATAAACCTCGTTGCCTAAATAGTTGCGTGGTAATATGAACCTCGAATGGATAGC
>JAKAVK010000027.1 GCA_021817325.1 Microcaldota archaeon
TAAAGGATGGTAATTTACTGAGACCTTACGAAGCGTTTATACTTAAAGGGGGCAAAATGAAAGAGATGTATATAAATGAACAAGGAGAAATCCGTTTGTCGTGAGAACCTTAATTCAGGACAACACACTCAGATTTGTCCAGCGCACTACAGGAATCGATTACGCATGCATCTGCGCAGTCTCAGTCCCTTATCAGCTCGCTGAGCTCTTTGTGATCGTGGACCACGGTGCCGAAATCTGTCTCCGCGTATTTACCTTGCGTTATCAGGTCGTGCATCAAGGAGCCGTACGTCAGATAGGAGACGAAGAAGCCATGCATCAGATTCTCCCCCTCAAGCCCTGCGGTGTGCTTGCCTCTAATAACTGGCCTTACACCGTATGATACGAGGCCGTCGAGGGTGAGAGAGAGTGACGCTGCATCGCGTTTTGGTATGCCAAGCCACTCTGCCGTCACGGCTATCTGCGCTGGTGCATACTTCGCCCACTGTGGGCCACCGAAGTGGGGTATCTGAGGGCCTACCGTATCGGCAAGCATCTTTACGGGCACGGTAGGAACCAGCCTTCCCTTCGCCAGCGCCTCGTAGACCCCATCCTTAGCGATGGAATATATCTCACTGCCATTCAGATGCTTGAATGCGAATCTATTTTTGTTGAATGCGACTGGAACCCGCGCGCCGCCCGGCTCTATCGCCTTGAGATAGGAGCATGGTGCATATCCATCCCCAAGCGCCTCCAGGAGAGGTATGAATGACTTGTGTTTAGAGGTGTCGCTCATGTCGAACTCTGCTGTCAGGGGCATGCGGTAGAATGGCAGATTGTATTCTTCCATTTTACGCAGCGCAGCAGCTATGGTTGGCAGGCTTGCGTGCAGCGGCTCCTCTGGCACGTGCTCCAATCCGACAAGCTTGAATTGCTTCTCCCTGAGCCTTAGCACCGCGCCTACCAGTTTATCCGAAGAGCCGTTCACCGTGTCGAGATCTGCCTTCATTTCCTCCAGCAGGCTTACTACAGTATCGATCCTTGATTTGGCATCTTCAGAGTTGCTGAGTGCGCGTACCAGCAGTCTGCTTAGCTCTGTGAACCCGGTGTTGAACCTATGCTCCTTCTGGAATGCATATGGTACGTTGCCAGTGAATATTGTTGGGGTAGATACGCCTAGCTGCACCTTTCCGCCGCTTGGACTCTCCATGTCAGGCCTTCCGATATCGTAAAGTATGTTCCTCGCGCTTTGTGGCGGAACCTCTGCCCTCCTAAGCACCTCGTATAGTGCATGGTTGCTCGACCAGTACCTGGCAGTATTGTTCACGTTCAGGTGCCCGAACGACGCCATTAGCAATGTCTCCCCTTCCTTTGTATCCCATAGTTTCCTTATGCTTGGAAATTTTGGCGCTATTTTACGCGCAGCTAGGAATCTTTGCCTGCTGTCCTCTATCGCACCTTTGAACTGCTGTGTGGTGCTCCTCCTTGCATATATGACATTGTCAGCTGACATCTAACCGCACCGTGAAGGCCAACTCCAAACAGCTATTTGGGCAAGACGGTATATATAGATTTCTCCAATCATTTGACAGATAATGCAGAATTAATCACAACATTTATAAATTGACTTGGAGAATATACAAGCATGGAGGAGCTAAGCGATGAACTCATACAGCTTGTCGACGAAGGCACGATAAAGTACACAGACCTGGCAAGGAAGCTCGGCGTTCCACTCTCGACAGTTCACTTCAGGATGAAGAAACTTGAGAGGGAGGGCGTGATAAGACATTATAAAGGTGAGATAGACTGGCGGAAGGCCGGCTTTCTAATCACCGCATACGTGTTCGTAAATATAGACGTTGATTTGCTCAAGAAGATACACAAGAGCCAGGACGAGCTGCTCAAAGAGTTTGGCAGCATACTCTACGTACGGGATGGAAACCTGATAACTGGCGACGCGGACATGCTGCTCAAGATAATTGCCAGAAACCCTGAGCACCTCAAGGAAATCCTGCTCAAGCACATAGACTCGAAGCAGGGGGTTGTGAGGACAAAGACGATGCTGGTCCTTGGCTGAATTCACGGCTCCAGCCTGTTCGACATCCTTGGGAAAGGTATCGCATCACGTATGTGGTCCAGGTTTAGCATCCACTTTATGACGCGCTCGACGCCCATGCCGAATCCAGCATGCGGTATCGAGCCGTATCTACGCAGGTCTATCCACCACTCGTAGTTCTTCATGTTGAACTTTATACCGCGCTTCTCTTCGACCTCCTTCATGCGCTCCAGCAGCTCCTTCAGGCGCCATTCCCTGACCCCGCTGCCTATTATCTCTCCATGGCCCCTTGGGGCCAGCATGTCTGCGCTCAGCACGGTCCGCTCGTCCTTAGGATTTATGGGCATATAGAACGGTTTTATCTCGCGCGGCCAGCTGTGTACGAAGATTGGCTTCTCCTTGTCTTCTGTTAGCATCCTCTCCTCCTCGACCCCGAAATCGTCACCCCATTTCAGGTCCGATCCCTTGTCGTTAAGTATGCCTATCGCCTTCTCGTAGCTTATACGCTCGAAAGGCGGCCTTACCTTGAGCAGGCTCTGCGGGTCTACGGACAGCGCTCTGAGTATGTCTGCATTCCTTTCCGCAAGCCTGAGCGCGATGTGGCTGACGAGTCTCTCCTCGAGTTTCATTGCCTGCTCGTTTGTGCAATACGGGATCTCCGGCTCGAGGTGCCAGTACTCTGCAAGGTGCTTGACGGTCCTAGAGTTCTCGGCCCTGAAAGACGGCACGAACGAGTAGGTCTTCTCGAGGGCAAATTCGAGGGCCTCGGCATAGAGCTGCGAAGACTCGGTAAGGTATGCCTTCTGGCCGAAGAAGTCTATCTCGAACATGTCCGCACCGGTCTCTCCGCCGGCCTTGGTGATTATTGGAGGGGTAACCTCGTAGAAGCCCCGCTTGTCAAGAAACTCGCGCGCATACCTGAATACGAATGACCGCGCCTTCATCGTGTTTATCATCTTTATGCTCCTGAGCCACAGGTGCCTTTTGTCGAGCAGCAGCTCCGTGCTCTGGTACTCTGTTATCGGGAATGGCTCGGAGATGTGCACATTCTCAAAGCTCCTTGCCTCAATCTCGTAGCCGGTGGGAGCGCGCTTATCCTCCTTTACAGTCCCGCTCAGCATCACGCTGGACTCCACGGTGGTATCAGAGGCGGCTTTCCATGATTTCTCGTCTACACCGTCCTTCTTTATAGCGGCCTGGATTGTGCCGGTAACGTCCCGGAGCACTACGAATATGATGCTGCCGCTACCTCGTTTCCTGTGTACCCATCCTCTGAGCCTGACCTCCTTGCCTATCTTTTTGGGAAGCTCATTTATGTGCAGCGGCTCCAATTGACCATCTCTTTTTCTAATCTGTAGACTAATCATATTAAAGTTATGTATTAACGGAGTTTGCTGTGCAAAGTGTCTTATCCCTTCTGGTGCATAGGACTATAGGGGAAAATGGATGAGAACGAGCTTCTCAAGAAGTACAATAGCCTCTATCTTGAGATAATAATGAAGTACAGGGGCGACATCGAGGAGCACGAGAGCCTCTACATAGCGGAGCTGCCCAGACTTGTCACTCCCCAGGATGGAGTAGTCAAGGGCCTTGCGGATACCATACTTGGCAGGTTTCCAGGCTATAGGTACGATGATAATTTTTATGACGCGGCCAAAGCCGCATTCTCCCATGTCAGGGATGCAATATCGACGGTCTCACTTCCGGTCCAGTTCTGGCTCAGCCCCGCGCAGACAATAAACTACTCGGCTGGCGACGTCTTTGACAAGGCGGTCCTGCTGTGCAGCCTGCTGGTAGCAATGGGGAATGCGTCGAGTAAAGTCATGGTCGCTGCAGGGGAGAGCGAGAGACGGATACTTGTCTATTTTGAGCTTGGAAACAGGGTGATAGCACTGGATCTGGAGAAGGGGAGTATCAACGAAGCTAGAGACAAGAATGAGCTGCTTAGGAGTATTGGAGTACGAGAAACAACGGAGTCGGATCTGTCGGTATACGAGTTCAATGACAAGATGTACGTGGACATAGCTTAGCCCCTGTGCAGCTTGAATCGCTTCCGCTGCACTTTCCTGAGCTTTGCCCTGGCCCTGTGCCTGTTTGCATGCCCTATCTTCCTTCTCTTCCTGCTTACTGTTCTCTGCATCTATTACACCGTAGTCTTATTTATCGCAAATCTTTATAACGTTTCTACATCCAGTTGCCTATCCCCTTCTGCCCCTTCTTCTCCTTCGCGCCTACGAACTTGTCAGCGTACTTTTCTATCCGCTCCCTTGAGAAATCGTGCTCTTCGCACATGAATCGTATTATCCCCTCTTTTGACGGGCTGGCTGACCTGACCAGCTCGCCAAACCTCTCCGCTGTCATCTTGTCCACTTCCGGTTCAAGGAAGATCTTCTCCACCTCCTCCGGCGGAGCCTCGAACTCCTTTCCGTACTTTTCGCGCACATACTCGACCACCATCCTCAGGCTCTGGTTCCCGCCTGCTATCTTGAGCGCGGTCTTTGGGCCCACCTTATCTACGCCGTAGTTGAAATCAGTGCCTACAAGGATGCCGAGCCAGACCAGCTGCTGCCGTGTTATCGAGAGATTCATGAGCAGATCCTTGAGGAAGATGCGCTCAGGCAATATCTCTACGTAGACGTTCTTCTTTGGCAGTTTCCTTCTTCCTGTTATGGTGAGGTTACGTATCACCACATCCGCGCCGAAGAGGAATGAGTCGTAGTCCTGGCTTGCAACGGCATAGACCAGACCGTCCCTGACCATGCTAGAGGCCTGCGCCTCGCCCTCGCTGGGCGCCTGTATGAACGGCACTCCGAGGTAGCCCAGCAGCTCCTTTGAGCTCTCAACTATCTCCTTGTTTATCCTTGTGCTCGCCATCGCGTGCGTCCTTGCTTCCTCAACCATGCCCTGCGCCTTTGCGCGCTCCCACTCCTCCATGGCTTCCTTCCTCCTGTTCATCCTGGCCTCGAGCGTGCGCCGCTTTAGGAGCGGGGGCATGCCATCGAATACGTACACTGGCGTTATGTTGTGGTCTATCAGATTGGCGGTCCGGTACATGAGTCCCGAGAGGTGGCTTGTGACCCTCCCCTTCGAATCTGTCAGCGGCGTTCCGTCAGGCTGCCTTATTATCGAAAGGAATTGATAGATCGTATTGTACGCATCTATCGCTATCGTCTTGTTCGAAAGCTCCTCGAGTTCTATGTTATGCTTCACGTTCGCAACAAGCTTTCCCAGATCTACAGCCAGACAAACACCTACTTCTTGGACTTCTTGGTTACCATAGCGTCCCCAAAGGTTATTGGCTGGCTCTTCCCTGGCACGTGCTTCTCCGGGCTGCCTGCACCCTTCTCGGTGAGCTTGACGCTCAGCTCCCTCTCAAGCTTCCTTAGCAGTGCATCGCTAGGCAGCATCTTCTCGCTCTCGACCCTAAAGAGCGTGCTCTCCTTCTCGGCTATGCGCTCGGCGAGCACTTTGAGGGGCAGACCCATCCTCTCACGGGCCTCCTTGAGCTTCTTCCCGTATCCCTCCACCACCTCATCCTCATCTTTTCCATCCGCAGGCTTTCTGCGCTGGGGCCGGATTTGGGGCTTGGTGAGATCCACAATCTCTATCGCGTTCTTGCCCCCGGCGCATGCCTCGCACACGCTCATCTGCGCGCCCTCTATCTCAACGATATATACCTTGTTTATCGGCCTTCCGCATATTTCACAGTCGTTCATGCAAACCACTTTTCTACTGCCCGCTTTATAACCTTAAGCACACTATAAAGTAATAAATATTGAGATACCATTGTGAATCTCATGCCGCGACCGACTCCCAAGACAGCATCACAGGGCGATGAGCTCAAAAAACCAGTTACAATCTTTATAGTATTAGCTGTGCTCTTCTCACTTGCGTATCTGTACATCAGCGGGCTGCCGCTATACGTGATCGTGGGCCTTGCGGTCGTCGTACTTATGGTTGCAGGCCACATGATCGCTAGGGCAAACGGCCTTGTTGGAGGCTACGGGGTGTACCTCACAGGGACGCAGCGCGGAATCAAACTGATCATCTGGCTCTCCGAAAGAAGGAAGACGTTCTGGGAGCTGCTTACGCAGTGGGCGCTTGTAATGAGCTTTGGCCTGCTCTCCTACCCGCTCTTCAAGAAGCAGATAGGCAAGAGGATGTTTGTCTTCAGTATGGTCACCCTTGTGCTTATAAACTTCTTGATCCTGCCATGGACGTCCATAGCCATAGGGATAATAAACATACCGCAGATAACCTCAAGAATACAGCTGCCGGTTCCAGGAGTGCCTGTTCCGCTCTTCGGTTTTGGGCAGCTGGTAGAGGATGTAGTTACTATTATAGGGGGCTACTCGTTATACGTGATAGCCGCTATATCCCTAGTCGGTGCAGTCGATCTGTATGGAATGGTCCATGCCGCAGTATATATTGCAACGGGTGTGCACAATCCTGTGCCGCTCTCAGACCTCATACCAGGAGTAGCGCTACTTATACCTGGCGTTACGCTGCCGCTTGCTGCAGGCTTGGCTGCGCTGATCCTGCTGCTGATAATACACGAATTCTCGCACGGCATACTTGCAAGCATGATGAAGATCAGGTTGAAGATGATAGGTCTGGTACTGTTTGGCATCATACCTGTCGGCGCGTTTGTTGAGCCTGACGAGAAGAAGGTAACGAAACTGGACAAGGCCTCGCAGAATAAGATCTTCATAGCTGGCATAGGCTCCAACTTCCTTCTGTCTGTGCTCTTTGCAATCCCTGCGATAGCGATGTTTCTCTACGTACTTCCGCACTATGTTACGACGAATATGGTTGTCGCCTATGTCGAGCCTGGCGCCCCTGCTTACAACATACTTAAGCCAGGCGACGTCCTACTCTACTGGAATAATGTACCAGTAAGCAATTACACCACGCTGGCTGCGCAGGATGCCAGGGATCCGCCAAACTCGATAGTCGATGTAACTACAAACAAGGGCGTCTACCTAATACGTTCCAATGCGAGCGGGAAGGTTGGGATAGGCGTAGCCAGCGCGATCCTGCCCCTGACAAGCATGCCCTTTTACCCTGAGGTAAGATTCATATACAACTTCCTTGCGCTCTCGTTCCTGCTTAATTTTCTTATAGGAGCCATGAACCTTCTGCCCATACCAGGCTTCGACGGATGGCGCATATACAAGAATGTGATCGGGGACAGATGGCTGCGGATATTTGCATGGGCGCTTGTGATAGTTCTCGTCATCCTCGCGCTGCCGTGGATCTGGATACTCTGATTACGCATGCTTGCGGTCCGCGCGCAGGAGTTCAAGGGCTATGGCGCGCTTTTCTCCAAGTATGTTTTCAGTTTCCATCGGATCTTCAGCCATATCATAGAGCTCTGGCGCTATCCTGTTGCCTGCATAGCTGATCAGCTTGTATCTGCCGCGGTACACGGCTGTCGAGAATGTGTTGTAGTGAAGCTTGGCCCCGTATATGCTGCGCGCGAACTGTGACCTCTTGCTGAACAGGTGCAGCAAGTATGTGTCCCATACCTCGCTTATCCCGGTGTGGTCTGCAAAGACATAGTCGTCCCTTCTCATAGAGCCGTTTATCACATCGCTCTTGCCGTACGCTATGTCGAGCATCGAGTCGTACAGCCTTGTCGTGCTCACGTTGTTGTGCACGCGCTCCCCCTCCCTCACCTGCTTGCCGTCGACGTACCTTGCGGTTATCAGCGGAACATGCACCAGCTCGTTGTATGGGAACATGTTGTGGTACATCTGCTTGTGCTCCATGAAGCCCTGGCCGTGGTCGCTGCCTATCACAAGTACGGCATCGTCAAGCGCACCATGCCTTCTCAGTGTGCTTACCATCCTGCCAAGCTGCCTGTCCAGATATGGCAGGCGCCTGTTGAAAGCATCCTTTATTATCGAGACTGGCGCTTCGTCTATCATGCCTGCGAGGTAGAACCACTTCTCCTGCTCCACGTAATCGTTGGTTATGAGGTTGGTAGGATATCCCTCGTGCGCTTCCATGTAGTTTATGTACATGAACTTCTCGCCGTCCTTCTCCCTCTTGAGGTATTCGCTGACAAGCGAATTCGTCTGTGTCGCCCCGAGGTCGAGGTCGTAATACTTTAGTTCCTTTGAGAGCCTCTTGTTGAGCTTGGTCCTTAGCCCCAGATAGAGCCTGTCAAGCCTGCTTCTGGGTATCGGCCTTGCGAGCACATACGAGAGCTCTATGAGCCTGTTCCTAAGCACATCATTGTCTATCATGCCAAGCACGGTATTCACGAACGGTTTCTTCCTTCCCCTCCTTGGCTGGCCTATAAAGACATTCTCTGTGTAGTAGAGATTGGAGAAGCCCTCGGCTATACCGGTGTACTCCGTCACCAGCGGGTTGTTTGAGAAGAGCGCGGTCTTGTATCCCAGGTAGGACATGTGCTTTGCGAGGGTGGTCGTGCCAGAATCTATGAGTCTTGACTTCCGAAGAAGCGGGTCTATGTGCTTGTTGTAATGAGCCATCTTGTCCTTCATCAGGCTCTTTATAGACTTGACCCTCATGCCCTGAAACATCGATGCGTGAGACGAACCCGTATAGGTGCCTGGAGAGATGGCGTTCTCATATATGACGCCGTTTCTGCCTATTCTCTCGAGATTCTTCAGCCTGAGTCCGCCGCCGTACATCCTTAGGGCATCGGCACGCAACGTGTCTAGCATTATAAAGATTATGTTCGGCCTGCCCTCACGTTTCAAACAGATTACCCCTCCTTAATCGCAGAGACTAGCTATTAAGCATTATACATGAACCGCTTTTTTTATATTTATTGGGTCACTTCGCTTTTACCTCACCAGATCCAAGTAGGCAAAAAGCACAGGCATGATTATGGTCGCATCGCCGTCTAC
This sequence comes from Microcaldota archaeon, assembly GCA_021817325.1. Lineage (GTDB taxonomy): Archaea > Micrarchaeota > Micrarchaeia > Micrarchaeales > CABMGC01 > JAKAVK01. The sequence goes on from JAKAVK010000027.1 coordinate 8,917, forward strand.
GGTAACATACTTCGCCTTCTCCTTGATCTTGCCCCATGATACCGCCTCGGTAAGCCTAGCGCCAGAGAGGCTTCCATCATACTGCGTTGCCGTTGTTATGTACACTGCGTAATCCAGACCGCCCTTGAACTGGTTCCACCAGATTACATGATGCTTGCTTATCCCTCCCCCGACCATCAGCGCGCCTGTCGTCTTGTTGTCAAAGGCGATGTTGCTGAGCTCAAGCTCGTCCTTGATCAGGTCTAGCTTGAATTTGTTGCTCTGGGAGAACATTGCCAGCTGTGTGCCAAACGCACCGTCCAGCACCCCTGGGCAGAAGATGGGCACCTTGTTTAAGTATGCCTGCCTGAGTATAGAATGCTCATCTTCTATGTGCTTTCCGAACTCGGCAAGGAGTTCTGTGCCACTGTACTCCCCCTTGTATTCGCCGGATGACTTTATCTTGGCCATTATTTTGTTGAAATGCTCCTCTACTGCAGTTCCGTACTCCTTATTCTCTATATAGATGTTTCCCAGCCTGTAGATGCTCATCTTGTGGAGCTCGTTGTCCCCGACTGCGTCAAAGCTCCCCTTTGAGTAGGTGCCGCCGAATGCCTTTGCCAGGTCATGGTCTATTGTGCCGCCGGTGGTTACTATCGCATCGAAGTACTTGACGGCATCGGCTATCATGCCGCGCATGCCGGTTGCTATTATGTCAGCCGGAAAGGAGAGGAAGTTGAAAGACTCCCTGTCCTTGAGCATGCCGGCGAGTATGTCTGCGCCTGTCACCATGTGCTGGGCGGAGAAGCCGCCCATTGAGCGCATGCCATCTACAAGCTCCTTTACGCTCATGCCCTTATTTATGCTCAGGTCTTTCACAGCTTCCTTCAACAGTTCATGCTTGCTGGGGTTTGCCATTGTAACACTCCGGTTGATTCTTCACAGTTGATTATTAAGGGATTCTTAAGGTACAAATAATCATATGGTCCCAAGCAGGCTAAGCAGTATTAACTGTGGGGAGGATTATTATATAGATTCTCATCCCTATCATCAGGTATTCCTCCCTTTTTGTTAGCACCATGCGTTCAAGTTTCTTCTTTTTAACAAATGTGGCCTGATCACCTATTTCCTTGACTGTCTGCCTTTTCGTGGCATTTTACTATTTCAAAGTTGTGGTTTGCGTTCATATTTGCCCGCCTCTTACTAGCAAGATTGCCATGATAGTATTCATGCGATTATTGTAATTATTATTGATATGACAGCGATTTTGGTAAGCTTTCCCTAAAGAGATTAGGCCTTGAGATAGACCTTTATAACTGTATTATCCCGAAATAAGGTTCTCTCGGTAAACGATAAATTCGTATACGACGAAGAGACCATTATGAGGACACTAAATCTAGGCCAAGTTCGATGGATAATGAGAGAAATGAAGAAAGGGGACTTA